>JBDHSO010000026.1:0-31694 GCA_039808125.1 Rhodobacter sp.
GCCAGATCGATCGCCCCGTCATAAAGCGCCCGGCCGGAAATCGCACCGGCAATCGCGCCGCTGTCGCGCAGCGCCAGCAGATCCGCCATCCGGCTGACCCCGCCGCTCGCGATCACCGGAATTGCCACCGCCCGGGCCAGCGCCTCGGTCGCCTCGATGTTCGGGCCCTGCATCGCCCCGTCACGGTCGATGTCGGTGTAGATAAGCGCGGCCACGCCCGCATCCTCGAAACTGCGGGCCAGATCGGTGGCCTCCACCCCGGTCTCCTCCGCCCAGCCTTTCGTGGCGACAAGGCCGCGGCGCGCGTCGATCCCCACCGCCACCCGCCCCGGAAAGGCCCGCGCCGCCTCGCGCACCAGCGCCGGTTTCTCCACCGCCACCGTGCCCAGGATCACCCGGGCGAGGCCCTTTTCCAGCCACATCGCGATGGTCGCCATGTCGCGGATGCCGCCGCCCAGTTGCGCCGGCACCGTCACCCGCGCCAGAATCGCCTCGACCGCCGCCGCATTCACCGGATGGCCGGCAAAGGCGCCGTTCAGGTCGACAAGATGCAGCCATTCGCAGCCGGCCGCCTGGAACTGCGCCGCCTGCGCCGCCGGATCCTCGCCGAAGACGGTCGCCGCCGACATCTCGCCGCGCAGAAGCCGCACGCACTGGCCGTCCTTCAGGTCGATGGCAGGATACAGGATCATCGCGGGCCTCCGGTCATTGTGCCACCCCCTTGGCATGGACGGCGCGCAAAGGAAAGTCCGCCCCCGCGCGGCATTCCTACGCCACGTCACACTTGATCGGCGCGCCACCCGTGGCAACCTGCCGCAATCCGCTTTCGAGGAGGAGGAAAGCCCCGATGAAGAAATTCGCCCTTGCGGCCGTGCTGGCCAGCCTTGGCACCGTCGCCTTCGCCGCCGACCCCGTCGTCGGCACCTGGCAGACGAAACCCGACGACAACGGCAACTTCGGCCATGTCCAGATCAAGCCCTGCGGCCCGGCCTTCTGCGGCACGCTGATCCGGGCCTATGACGGTTCCGGCAAGCAGATCGAAAGCGACAATATCGGCCGCAAACTGGTCTGGGACATGGTGGCCTATGGCGACGGGCTCTATGACGACGGCAAGGTCTATTCGCCCGACCGCGACAAGACCTACGATTCCGAGATGCACCTCTCCGGCAACAGCCTCGAGGTGAAGGGCTGCGTCTTCGGCATCTGCCGCAGCGGCGGCACCTGGAAGCGGGTGAAATAGCCCCATCCCGCGAAAACGGCAGGAACCGGGTCGCGCGACCATCCGGGCCGGCCCATCCTGTGCCCTGAAAACGGGCGGAGGACAGGATGCGGATCGAGGCGGGACGTCGGGTCAGCGACGCGGAATGGTCGGCCTTTCAGGCGAGGGAGTCGACGGGCCTTGTCTGGGCCGTGACGACGACCGGCATCCATTGCCGCGACGGCTGCCCCGGCCGGCCGCTGCGGCAGAACCTGCGGGTGCTCGGCAGCCGCGCGGCGGCCGAGGCCGCCGGCTTCCGCGCCTGCCGCCGCTGCGGCGGCGGTGCTTGACCCCGCGCCCCGTCGCGGGCACCCTGACCTGATGCAACCCGCCGCCCCCGCCGCAATCCTGGAAACCGCGCTCTATGCCACCGATCTGGAGGCGGCCGCCGGTTTCTACGGCGATCTCATCGGCCTGACGGAAGTCGGCCGGGTACCGGGGCGCCACATCTTCTACCGGGTCGGCCCCGGCATATTGCTGATCTTCAACCCGGAGGCGACCGAAATCCCTTCCGCCGGCCTGCCAGTCCCAACCCATGGCGCCCGCGGGCAAGGCCATGTCTGCTTTGCCGCGACCCGCGCCGAGATCGCGCTCTGGCGTGCCGCCTTCGCGGCGGCCGGCGTGGCCATCGATGCCGAATTCGACTGGCCGGGCGGCGCACGCTCGCTCTATATCCGGGACCCGGCAGGAAATTCGGTCGAATTTGCCGAAAGCTGGCTCTGGGACGACACCCCGCCCCCCTGATCCCGGGCCGCCCGGCCGGTCACGGCCGCCAGGCCAGGAAATTCGCGATGATCCGCAAGCCGGTCGCGGAGGATTTCTCGGGGTGGAACTGGGTGCCAAGGAGATTGTCGCGCCCGACGATGGCCGTGACATCGCCGCCATAGTCGCAATGCGCCAGACGATGTGCCGGATCGGCAACACGCACCTGCCAGGAATGCACGAAATAGGCGTGATCGCCGGCCGGCACGCCGTCCAGAACCGGATGCGTCCGGTCCAGAACCAGATCGTTCCATCCCATATGCGGCACCTTCAGCCCGGGCGCCGCCGGGGCGATCCGCACCACCTCGCCGCCGATCCAGCCGAAGCCCGCGGTCTCTTCATGTTCGAAGCCGCGGTCGGCCAGCATCTGCATGCCGATGCAGATGCCGAGAAACGGCCGCCCGCGCGCCATCACCGCCTCGTCGATCGCCGCGAAGAGACCGGGAACCGCATCGAGCGCCCGCCGGCAGGCCGGAAAGGCACCATCGCCCGGCAGGACCACACGGTCGGCACGGCGCACATCCTCGGGACGACGGGTGACGATCACCTCGCCGGCCCCGGTTTCTACCGCCATGCGCTGGAAGGCTTTCTCGGCCGAGTGAAGATTGCCCGAATCGTAGTCGACCAGAACCGTCAGAGCCATCGCCCACCCTCCCGCGCAACCCGGAATTTTTCAAAATTCCGGACCGGACTTTTTGAAAAGTCCGGCTGGCGCCCCGCCGGCATCACAGGGCGCCCTTTGTCGAAGGCAGCAGGCCCGCCATGCGCGGGTCGAATTCCACCGCTTCGCGCAATGCCCGCGCCACCGCCTTGAAGCAGGCCTCGGCGATATGGTGGCTGTTCAGCCCGTGATTCAGGTCGACATGCAGGGTGATCCCGCCGTGGGTCGCCAGCGCCTGAAAGAACTCCCGCAGCAGTTCGGTGTCGAAACTGCCGATCTTCTGCGTCGGGACGGACAGGTTCCAGACCAGATAGGGCCGCGCCGACAGATCCAGCGCGCAGGCCACCTGCGCGTCGTCCATCGCCAGGCGGAAATGGCCATAGCGCCGGATCCCGCGCTTGTCGCCCAGCGCCTGCGCCAGCGCCTGGCCCAGCACGATGCCGCTGTCCTCCACCGTGTGATGGTCGTCGATATGCAGATCGCCCGTCGCCGTCAGCGCAATATCGATCAGAGAATGCCGCGCCAGCTGGTCGAGCATATGGTCGAAGAACCCGATCCCGCTGCGGCAGGTCGAAATCCCGGTTCCATCGAGGTTCACGGTCACCTCGATCACGGTCTCGGCGGTCTTGCGGGTCAGGCTGGCCTTGCGCATCTTGGTCCTCCGGATCGGTCGCGTATCGCTGGTAAACGCTCGCGCCCGATGCGGCAACCCCCGGGCGCGAAGGCCGACGCAGGTGCAACGGTCGTGGATGGCCCTTGGCCCGCCCGAGCCGCCATCACGCCGGCGTCCCGCCGGCCCGCAGATCGCCGCCGAGAGGGATACGGAGCCGAACTCCTACGGCTTCAGCGCGTCACGGTAGATCGCGACGATCCGGTCCACCTTCTTTTCCCAGTCGAACTCTTCGCGGATCCGCTGCGCGCCGGCCGCGCCCATCCGGCGGCAGAGCGCGGGGTCCGCCGCCAGGCGCTGGATCGCCGCGGCAAGACGCGGGGCAAAGCTGCCGCGGGGCGTGGGGGCCACGAGGATGCCGCAGCTTTCATCCACGTAATCCGCCGGCCCGCCCCAGTCCGACGCGATGACCGGCAGGCCGAGGCTCATCGCTTCGAGGACGACAGCACCGCCGCATTCGAAGACCGAATTGAGAATCAGCGCATCGGCCCCGGCGATGTGCTCCGCGCATTCGCCCTGCGGGCGAAACCCCAGGAAGCGCACGGCCTCGCTCAGCCCGAGGTATCGCGCCAACTCTTCCAGCTTTGGCCGTTCCTCGCCGTCGCCAAGGATGTCCAGCCGGGCATCCACCCCGGCGGCGCGCGCCAGGCGCAGGGCCTCAAGCGTTATGTCGACCGCTTTCCACCCCACAAGACGCCCCATGAACACCAGCCGGAACGGGGCGTCGGCATCCCGGTCCGGCGCGGCCAACGGTCGGCCCGCGCCGTCCCAGACCGACAGATCCACCGCGTTTTCAACCAGTTCAATCACCCGGGGATGGTCGGAGACCGGCAGCGCCTGCCGCGTGCGCGCATTGGCCACCAGCAGGGCGGCGGCCCGGCGCTTGCCCGGGATCAGGCGGTTCATTGCGACTGCCAGCTTCCTGCTTGCCGCGACGAAACGCCGCTCGACCGGGCTTTCGAGATCCTCATAGCCCGGCGGATAGGCCATGCCGCCGTTCATCGGCCCGATCACCACGGGAAGCCCGAATCCGTAAAGGCTCGACGGCGCCTTGGGCGAGACGGGAATGGGCTGGTGAATGATGTCGACCTTTCCGTCGCGGCGCAATTGCCGGATCAGCCTGGCCTGAAAGATCTCGTTCACCAGATTGAGCAGGGTGCCGAAGATCGCCTCGCGGATTGGCCGGGGAAAGATCTTTCCGGCATTCCAGAGCGCGCGGTGCCAGACGGTATCCTCGATCAGGTCGACGGCACCCATGTCCTCGCCGAGAGTCTCCTCCAGGTTGGCGCGGTTGCGGCTGTGGGCAACCAGCCGCACGGGATGGCCACGCCGATGCAGGATCTGGAAATATTTCAGCGGCAGGAAGGCTTCGCCTCCGAAGCGGGAGGAGGCATTGGGCGCGACGATCAGGATCTTCAGCGGCCGGAAGTCCTGCGTGTTTCCGCTCATGGGCCCGCCCTCCTGCGATGGCCGCGATCTGCGCCAGCCGGATCGGGCGCGAGCCGTGATCCCGGATGTCGAAACTGCCGCGCGTCGCGGAGGGAACGGATGCCGCCGCCCGCCTCGCGACAGCAGCCCGCGACAGCCCCGGACGAGCCGGTCGCTGCATGCAGGCGATTGGCGGGGCTGCACGGCGCGGTCATCTTTCCCCCACCGGAGTACATGGTCAGGTCGGGAGCAAACAGGATTGCCGCAGGGTCGTCAAGCGATTGGAACGAAACGCAAACGATCCTAAGACCGGATCGCGGACGGAAACGGCCCGCATCACGCTGGCGGGGACCAGGGCCGGAGCGGCGGCAGGATATCCTGCATCCCGCTGAAAAGGGACGCGCTGCCCGACCTGAACGGCCGCCGCCGGGTGGTCAGGTTCTCCTTCTTGTCGCCCCGATGCGCCGCGCGCCCCGAACCACCGTAAACGGCGGCCGCGATCTTTCGCGACTGGCAAAGCCGGCGACATGGTCAGTGCCGAACTGGATATCCTCGGTGTCGCCCCCGAGGCGAAGGCGGCCGGCGCAGGTTCCGCGCGGAACGCCGGGCCGTCGCTTTCGGGGGAGGCCGGCCGAGAGCCGGTCGCCACCCGCCAGCCGGTCGATGGCGGCCCGCGACGGGCGGCATGTGGTTGCATCGAAGGCATTGCGCCCGGCCGGGCGGTTCAGTGTCCGGATCGCCAGCCGGTTGCCGATCTCGTACGGGACTGGGGGGCGGTCATGGGGGGCCGGGCGCGGCGGGCACCGCCGCCGGGGCCGGACCCGCACCCGGGAACCGGGGTCTCCGTCCTGGGCTGTCAGGGTGTGGGCCGGGGTCTCACGATCCCTCCGCCCCGCCCGGGGGCTGTTTCCAGGCCGGGGGGCGCCTGGTCAGGAAGGCGTCGATCCCCTCGCGGGCCTCGTCGCCCTCCCAGATATCGGCCAGGGCCTCGATGGTTGCCTCCAGCACCGCATCGTCGATCCGCGGCCCGAGGCGTCTGGCCAGCGCCTTGGCGGCGCCCGCGGCGCCCGGTGCGACCGACAGATAGGGCAAGGCTTCGGCTTCAGCTTCGGCGGCGAGATCGGTGGCCGGGCAGGCCCGCGCGATCAGACCCAGTTCGACCGCTTCCGCCGCATCGAAGATCCGCGCCGACATGAACACCCGCCGCGCCCGGCCCTCGCCCATCCGCGCCACGACATAGGGGCCGATGGTCGCCGGGATCAGACCCAGCCCGGTCTCGGTCAGGCCAAAGCGGGTGCCGGCCGCCGCAAGCGCCAGATCGCAGACGCAGAGAAGGCCAATGCCGCCGCCGAACGCCCCGCCATGGGCGCAGCCGATCAGCGGCGCCGGCATGGTGTTCAGCGCATTCAGCATGTCGGCAAGCTTGCGCGCCTCGCGCATGCGGCCAGCGCGGTCGGCCTCAATCTGTGCCTTCATCCAGCGCAGATCGCCACCGGCGCAGAAGACCGTGCCCGCGCCGGAGAGGATCACCGCCCGCGTCTCGCGGCTCGCTCCCGTGGTCCGGGCGAAATCGGTCAGATCGACGATCATTTCCGCCGACAGCGCATTGCGCTTTTCCGGCAGATTCAGGGTCAGGCGAACGATGCCGCGCACATCACGATCGACCAGAAGGGTTTCATATCGCGTCATGCCATCCTCCTCAGCCCCTGCGCATATCGGCCGGCCTCCTGCAACCGCGGCAGGTCGATGCCGGTCTGCATCCCCTGCCGATGCAGCCAGCCGACCACCGTTTCCGTGGCCACATTGCCCCTGGCACCGGGGGCATAGGGACAACCGCCCAAACCGCCGACGGCGGCATCGAAAATGCGGATCCCCCGCGCCAGCCCAACCGCCACATTGTCGATGGCCCGGCCGCGGGTGTCGTGGAAATGCAGCGCAAGCCTTGCGGCACCGGCCTCGACCAGCACCGCGTCCAGCATCGCCGACACCGTTTCCGGCCGTCCGCTGCCAATGGTATCGGCCAGGCTGATTTCATAGCAGCCCATGTCCAGCAACTGCCGCGCCACGCGGGCCACACGCGCGGGGTCGGTGGGTCCGTCATAGGGGCATTCGATGGCGCAGGAGACATAGGCCCGCACCGGCAGGTCGATCTCGCGGGCACGCGCGAGGATCGGGTCGAAGCGGGCCATGCTTTCCGCGATGGTGCAGTTGATGTTCCTGCGGCTGAACCCTTCCGAGGCCGAGGCGAAGACCGCCACCTCGTCGGCCCCGGCCGCAAGCGCGTCTTCGAATCCCGGCATGTTGGGCACCAGCGCGGAATAGATCACCCCCGGCCCGCGCGTGATCGCCGCCATGACCTGCGCGGCATCCGCCATCTGCGGCACCCATTTCGGGCTGACGAAACTCGTCACCTCGATCTTGCGAAGCCCCGTCCCGGTCAGCAGGTCGACCAGTTCCACCTTCTGTGCCGCGGGGATCGGCGCGGGTTCGTTCTGCAGGCCGTCCCGCGGCCCCATTTCCCAGATCAGGACCTCATCGGTCATCGCTTGCCCCCTTCTTCTCGTTTCGGGCCTCTGCCCCGGCCAGATCGCGTGCGGCGCGACGAACGGTCCTGCCCGTGGCGGTCATCGCCATCCGGTCCGGACAGCGGGTGCAGCAGGGTCTTCACAAGCGGCAGGCCTTTCCGTGACAAAGCACCCGATCCCCCCCGTCCGGCCAGGGCGGCATGGCCCGCAACGCCCGCGCCCCGCGGCATCACGCGCTCCCGCCGTCGCCAGCCAGAGGCCCACGCCCCTGCGGACCATCGGCGAAGTTTTCCGCCATGGCCACAGGATTGTTCGGCAGTCAGGGACCATGAGCGGATCGGGCGCAAGGACGGCAATCGCGCCGCCGACACCATCGGCCAGTCGCGGGCCGGTTTCGGCATCGACGATATCGACCCACCCTGCCCCCGGCCGGCTGACCCGCGCCGCGGCGCGGAGCCATCCGCTTGTCGCGATCGCCGGCGGGACCGGCAGGGGCATGGAAATCCCGGTAGGGGCGATCCATGCCGTTCCGGATCGGGCACCCGGGGAATTCGTGGCCGTCAATGTCGCGGCCATCCGCGAGGCCCTGCAGGAAGGGGGCGTTCTTCGGCGCCGCACGGGCGCTGGCGACCACCTCGACCGCGGTGCGGGCCCCGCCCGCCGGCCCCAATGCCCGGGCAAAGCGTTAGCGACCCTCCGCTCTGCCGACCGGCGAAAGATCGGCGAAGGCTGTGCGGTGGAAGGGGCGGAGGGGTTCGCTCCCCGCCTCCGGTCCTGCAAGCCGCGCGGCAATCGGATCCGGCTGCAACCCGGCGCCCGTCGTCGCAAGGCCGGCGGATCTGCATCGGCCCGATCCGCTGCAGGCGACATCCCCGCCCGGACGACAGGGGACCGACGCACGGCCGCGGCCGCGCCGGGCGGAGGGCACGGGCGGCGTTCAGGCAGACGGCGGCGGCCGCGCGACCCGGCTCAGCCGGCGGTGATGAAAAGCCGGCGGGGGAAGCGGGTCAGGCGTTCATGGCCGTCCGCGGTCACGCGGATGGTTTCCGACATGCCGAAACCCCGCGCCAGCACATAGCTGTGGAAGACCATGTTCTCCTCGAAGGCCCAGTCGGCACCGGGATGGGCCTCCAGCGGTTCCCCGCCATTCGGTTGCAGCATCAGGCCGACGGAATAGAAGGTCTTGTTGGTATAGGTCTCGCGCAGGCCGGCCGAGAGCACCCCCTCGCGGTAGATCGCATCCGGCACGCGGGCGGGAACGCCGGGGCGCACCTCGGCCAGCGCCGCATCCTGGATGCGCACCAGTTGCTCGGCCAGCCGGTGATCGGCATCGCTGGCCTCGGCCACACGGATCGGGCGCATGAAGCGGGCGTGGTAGTGGCGGGAGTTGGGCGTGGTCTCGACCTGGACGATATCGCCCCGCGCCAGCACCCGGTCGGAATAGCCGCCGTGCAGGTGGAAGGCGCGCTCACCCGAGGACAGAACCCCCGGCCCCGGCAGATCCGAGCCTGCGCGGATCATCGCCGCGCAGATCTCGGCCGCCATCTCGCGCTCGCTCACGCCCGGGGCAGCGGTGGCAATGGCGGCGGCCATCCCCGCTTCGGCTGCCGTAGCGGCGATGCGCTGGTAGGCCAGCTCCGCCGGCGATTTCACGAAGCGCAACCCCGCCACCAGACCGCTTTCATCCGCGATCCGCACCTGCGGCAGCCGGTCGCGGATGGCGGCCCAACGCTGGGCGTTCAGCACCCAGGAGTCCATCTCGACCCCGATCGCCCCGGCCCCGCGCAGCCGCGCGGCAATGGTCGCGGCCGCCAGATGCAGCCGGTCGTCGCTGTCGGTCCACATCACCCGGTCGCGAAAGACGCAGGTGGTGTCGAGGTAATATTCCTCGACATCGCGGCAGAACAGTGTGGGCTCGCCCTCGGCCGGGATGATGGCGAACTGGAAGCTGCCGTAGCCACGGGTGAAGAAGCCGGTGATCCATGTCACCGTCTCGGGCTGGAAGGCAAGCAGCGCGTCAAGCCCGCGGGCCCGCAAGTCCCGCTGCACCCGGGCCAGCCGGGCGCGGTATTCCTGCGGTTCGAACCAATAGGCGGCCTCGGCCATCGGGCATTCCTTTCGGGGTCAGCCGCGCTGGATCAGTTCGGCAAAACGGGTCAGCGCGGTCTTGGCGTCAAGCGCGTCGTCGGCCTCGGCGATGAAGGCATCGACATCGCCGCCGTCCGCCGTCATCCGGTCGCGGTTTTCCTCGAACCAGATCGGCGCCTGGGCGCGGGTGATCTCGGGATGGCCCTGAATACCCCAGGCGGGCAGGCTGCGGTGGCGCCAGACCTGATTGGGGCACAGGTCGGAGGAGGCGAGGATCACCATGTCGGGATGGCCCGCGCGCACCTCGTCATTGTGCCAGACGAACATGCGGACCGTCTCGCCCCAGTCGCGGGCCAGCGGATCGGCGGCGGCCTCGGGCGTGACGTCGAGATCCTTGTAGCCGATCTCGCAAAAGTCGCGGCGAAAGACCTGATCGCCGCCGCAAAGCGCCGAGGCGAGGATCTGGCTGCCGAAGCAGACGCCCAGCATCGGGATGCCGCGGCCCGCCGCCTCGCGGATCAGATCGTGTTCGCGGCGGATGAAGGGCACGTCCTCATAGGCGCCATGCGGGCTGCCTGACAGGAAGATGCCGTCATAGCCGTCCAGGCTGGCGGGAAATTCCCCGTTCCAGGCCCAGCGCCGGTCGACCCGCAGGCCCCAGCCCTCGAACCTGTCGTCGAGCTTTGCGACGGATTGCAGTTTGCGTCCGTTTCCAAGGTAGAGCAGATGTTTCACGATCACTCCCGGTTTGCCATGTTCGGCCTGCCAACGGGTTTATCATTGGTATACCGTGGGAGTGCCAAATATCAACACCTATGTTTCCAAAGGAAGGACAGCAATGCAGGTCGATCTGAATGCCGATCTCGGTGAAGGGTTCGGGCCCTGGAAGATGGGGGACGACGCGGCACTTCTGGGCATCGTGACGACGGCGAATGTGGCCTGCGGCTTTCACGCCGGCGACCCCGAGACGATGCGCCGCACCGTGGCCGAGGCGCGGGCGCGGGGCGTCGCGGTCGGCGCGCATCCGGGCTATGCCGATCTGGCGGGCTTCGGGCGGCGGGCCATGCCCGGGACCACCGCGCAGGAGATCGAGGCGCTGGTCGCGGTGCAGATCGGCGCGCTGGCCGCGATCTGCGCGCTGGAAGACCATCCGATGACCCATGTGAAGACCCATGGCGCCCTTGGCAATGCCGCGGCCGACGACGAGGCGCTGGCCATGGCGGTCGCCCGCGCCATCCGGGCAGTGGACCCCGGCCTCGGCTTCATGGTGATGCCGGGCACGGCGACGGAACGCGCGGCGGAACGCACCGGCCTGCGCCCGATCCGCGAGATCTATGCCGACCGCACCTATGCCGACAGTTTCAACCTGACACCGCGCGCGCGCCCCGATGCGATGGTCCACGATCCGGCCGTGGCGCTGGAGCGGGTGCTCGACATGGTGACGCAGGGCCGCATCGTCTCGACCTCGGGCAAGGTGCTGCGGGTGGGTATCGATTCGATCTGCGTCCATGGCGACAATGCCGAGGCCGTCGCGATGGCCCGCGCGCTGCGCGAGGGGCTGGAGGCCGCAGGCGTTTCGGTGCACGCGGGCGGCTGAGGCCGAAAACGGCGAAGCGCCGCCCGCCATCGTCCCCGGCGCCCGCGCCCGGCGCTGCGGCCGGCCCGATCCGGAGGCTGGCCGGTTGCCGCAACGGCACAGGTTCCGCAGACCCGCCGCAAGCCCCGGGGCGATGGCCACCCCCGGGGCAAGGCCACGGCGATGGCCGTGCCCTTCCGCGCCGTGGCGCAGCCGCCTGGGCGCAGCCGCCTGCGGCCTGAAGGCTGGTCATGCGATCGCGGATGGTCCGGCGTATTCAGGGGGGCGACAGGATCGCTGCGGGCGCGGCTGCGGCGGCGAGGGCCGGCCCCGCGCATGAACCACCGGGTGGCGGACCATCGGCCCCGCCTCCCTCCCTTCCGCTCTGGTCCACAGGCCCAAAGCCGTCAGCCCAGCTCCTTCAGCCGCCGCTCCTGCCGGGCGATCAGGCGCTCCACTTCGGCCACCGCCTCGGGCGGCAGGGGCGCGCCGGGATTGCGCAGATCGGCATGGGCGATGGCCCCGCGCCGGGCCAGCACGTATTTGCGGACGGCAAGCCCCGCACCCGGCTGCTGTTCATAGCGGACAAGCGGCAGATAGGCGTCGAAGATGTCCAATGCGCGGTCCATCTCGCCCGCCGCGGCCAGCGACACGACCTCGGCCAGCATTTCGGGATAGGCAAAGCCCGTCATCGCGCCATCGGCGCCGCGCGCCATCTCTTCGGGCAAAAACAGCCCGCCGTTGCCGCAGAGGATCGAGATCCGCCGCCGTCCCGCCGCCTCGGCCCGGCGCAGCGCGGTGATCTTTGCCAACCCCGGCCAGTCCTCGTGTTTCAGCATCACGATCTGCGGCAGATCCTCGACGATCCGGCCGATCAGCGCCGGGTCGATCTGCACGCCGGTCGCCAGCGGAAAATCCTGCAACACCACCGGCACCCCGGCCCCCGCGGCCTGCACGGCCTGGGTGAAATAGCCGTGGATCTGCGCATCGGTCCGCAGACTGGACGGCGGCGCGATCATCACGCCCGCCGCGCCCAGATCCATCACCGCCGCCGACAGTTCGGCAACCGCCGCCAGACCGGGCGCCGAGACGCCGACCACCACCGGACAGGCGCCGGCGCGCGCGATCACCCGGGCCGAGATCTCGCGCGCCTCGTCCTGGGTCAGCTTCGGCGCCTCGCCCATCATCCCCAGGATGGTCAGGCCGGTGGCGCCGCGCTCCAGATAGAAGTCGGTCACGCGGTCGAGGCTGTCGAAGTCGATCGCGCCCCCGGGCAGGAAGGGCGTGACCGAGATCACGAAGACGCCTTTTGCGGTTTCGTCGATAAGCGGCATGACAGGTCCTTTCCATTCAGGCCCGGGCGCCCGCCGCACCCAGGCCGCGCCTTCCTCGGTCTCAGATCGTCCAGAGTTGCAGCGGCAGCGCGCTGAAGGTCTCGACCCCCGCGCCGCCGTCGCCGATGGCGAAGGTCTGGCCCACGCCCGCGACCAGCCCGGTCTCGGCATCGGGAATCATGATATGCACGAAGAAGACCATGCCCGGCGCAAGGATCAGCGGGTTGCCGCTGTAGATCATCGGCGGAACGTCCATCCAGGTCGGCTTGAAGGTGCAGCCAAGCGCATAGCCGCAGGCCGCATAGCGCGCCCGGGCAAAGCCCGCCCGGTCCAGAACGTCGCGGTGGATGTCGTCCAGCGTGCCCAGCGCCGCGCCGGGACGGGCAACCTCCTTGATCCGCTCGAGCGCCTCGATGGCAACCGCCATCTGAGCGTCCTGCCGCGGATCGGGCCGGCCGACGGCGGCGGTATGTTCGACCACGGTGTGGTAGCGGCAGGCCGAGCCCGCAAGCTCGATCAGGATCTGGTCCTGCGCCTCGATGCGCCGGGCCCCGCCGATACCCCGGCCATAAAGCGCGCGCGGCCCCACGTTCACCAGCGGCCCGCCGGCCGGCATGTCGCCGCCCGCGGCCAGCATCGCCGTCACCGCCGCCCCCGCCAGCGCGGTATCGGTGACGCCCGGCCGCGCCACCGCAAGCGCCGCCTCCACCGCCGCATCGGCCAGTTCGCCCGCGGCGCGGACAAGCTCGAGTTCCGCAGGCGATTTCACCAGCCGCTGCCCGCGCACAAGATCGGAGGCATCCTCGACCTGGCAGAACCCCGCCAGCACCGCCTCCAGCCGGCGGCCGTTGGCGGCGGTCAGGCCGTGGGTCGCGAATTCCACGCCGATCCGCCCGCCGGCAAGGCCGCGCTCCGCCAGGATATCGCGCAGGTCGCGGGCGGGATCGGCATCTTCGGCATTGAGCCAGATCCGCACCTCGTCATAGATCGAGGCGACCTCGGCCTGCCGGCGGTCGGGCGTGCGGGTCAGCAGAACCGTCGCGCCGTCGTCGGCCGTGACAAGGCCGGCCTGAAAGAACACATAGCCCGCCGTGTCGAATCCCGTCAGGTAGAAATGGCTTTCCTGCGCGAAGACCAGCAGGGCGTCGAGGCCGCGCTCTGCCATGAGCGCCCGGCTGCGCGCCAGGCGGGCGCGGTGCTCGGCCTCGGGAAAGCGGAGCACAGCGTCGCGGCCGGTCAGGGTACGGGCCGGATAGTCGCGGGCAAGGTCGATCATGTCAGCTCGCAGATATCGCAAAGGGTGAGAAGATAGATGCGGATCATGTCGAGGTAATCGGCGATCTCGACCCGCTCGTCGGGCATGGTGTTGTAGCGCCCGCCCGGACCGCAGACCACGCCCTCCATTCCGCCCGCGGCATAGAGATGGCCGGCATCGGTGCCGAAGAACCCCGCCGGCGCCAGCGCGCCGGTCGGCTGGGCGCCGTGGCGCACGGCGGCATAGGCCGCGTTCAGCGCGGTGACGATGCGGCTGTCGCGCGCAACCTCGAAGGCTGGCATGACCGGACGATCGGGCGATTTCTTCACCCGGACGCGGGCCTTCAGTCCCGGCCGGCGCGCGACAAGGCCGGCCAGAACCCGCTCGATATCGGCCAGTGCATTTGCCTCGCTCTGCCCCGGGCCATAGCGGCCCGATCCGGTCAGCCGCAGGAAATCGGCCACCTGCGGCGGGCGCCATTCGTGCAGATCGCGGCCAAGGGCGCCGTGGATCGTGCCCACATGCACCCGGTTGATGGCGCGATGCTCTGCCGTCGGAGCGTCGGAAAAGGTGAGATCCGTCAGTTCGGGGATCAGTTCGGCCGCCGCGCGGATCGCATCCACCGCCTCCTCGCGCTTCGACAGATGGCGGGTGATGCCTTCGAGTTCGATCTCGAAGGTGAAGGCCGCGGCATGCATGGTGATCGCGGCAAGGTCGGTCGGCTCGGAATTGATGAAGTAATCGGCGCGCAGGCCGGCCTCCACCGCCCGGAGCGTGCCGATGCCGCCCTGCAACTCGCCCACGACATAGGTCAGGATCACGTCGCCGCGCAGCCGGACGCCGTTCTCGATCAATGTCCGCACCGCACAGAGCGAGGCCGCATCCCCCGCCTTCATGTTCGACACGCCGATGCCGTAGATGCAGGTCTCGTCGCGCACCGCACCCCAGGGATCGACGGTCCAGCCCTCGGTCACGGGATTGGTGTCGAGATGGCCGTTGAACATCAGGCTCTTGCCGCCGCCGGTGCCGCGCCAGATGCCGATGGCGTTCACCCGGTCGCCTTCGACCGGCATCAGCCGGGTTTCAAGCCCCATCTCCGCCATGATCGCGACCATGCGCTCGGCCAGCGCCCGCTCGCCCGGGGTTTCGGAATAGCTCTTGTGCCGGACCATCCCGGCCAGGGTGTCGAGGCTTGCGGCCGCATCCACCCGGCCGGCAAGGTTCAAGGCGCGGGATGCGGTCATGGCGCGGGTACTCCTTGCAACTCGGCAGGCAGGGGCACCGCCTCCAGCAGCGCCCGGGTATAGGGATGGCGCGCCGGGCTTTCCGCCTCGGCCACGTCGAAATCGTCGACCAGCCGGCCCTTCTGCATGACGGCAATCCGGTGGGCGAGTTGCCGGATCAGGTTCAGGTCATGGGTGATGAACAGGCAGGCCGCACCGGACCGGCGCTGCAACCCGGTCAGCAGCCGCGCGACGGCGGCCTGGACCGAAACGTCCAGCGCGGCGGTGATCTCGTCGCAGATCACCAGCTTCGGTTCTGCCGCGAAGGCGCGGGCGATCGCCACCCGCTGTTTCTGCCCGCCCGAAAGCTCATGCGGATAGCGCGCGGCAAATTCCGGCGGCAGAAGCACGGTTTCCAGAAGCTCGCGCACCCGCGCCGGCACCTGCGCACGGGGGACAAGGCCGTAAAGGCGCAGGGGCCGCGACAGGATGCCGCCGATGGTCTGGCGCGGGTTCAGGCTGGCGTCGGGATGCTGGAACACGATCTGCACCGCCCGCCTATAGTCGCGGTCGAAGGCGCGGCGGGCTCGGAAGCGGCGGTCGCCGAAGGCCACCTCGCCCTCGAAATCGCGCAGGCCCGAGATCACCTGCGCCATGGTCGACTTGCCCGATCCCGAGGCGCCGACCAGGCCCAGCAACTCGCCCGGGCGGATGTCGAAGCCCACGTCGCGCGCGCCATAGAAGGGCTGGCCCTTGCTTCCCAGCATCCGCGCGATCCGGCCCGGCCCGCCATAGCTGACCGAGATGCCGCTGACGCGGAGAAGCGGCGGCGCCGGGTCGGGGTCTGGCACGGCGATGCGCATTTCCGGGCGCGGCACGGCGGCCATCAGGTCGCGGGTATAGTCCGCGCGGGGGGCGCTGAAGACCTCATGCACCGGGCCGGCCTCGACGATGCGGCCGTTGTGGATGACCGACACCCGGTCGGCGATCCGGCCGACCAGCCCCAGATCATGCGAGATATAGAGGGCGGCCACCCCGGATTCGGCACGCAGCCGCAGGAAAAGGTCGAGAATCTGCTGCGCCGTCAGGATGTCGAGGGCGGTCGTCGGCTCGTCGAACACGATCAGTTCGGGATTGCAGGCGAAGGCGGTGGCGATCACCACGCGCTGCTTTTCGCCGCCCGAGGCCTCGTGCGGATACCGGCGCATGATCCGGTCGGGATGCAGGATGCCGGTATGTTCCAGCGCCGCCTGCCCCGCGGCCCAGGCCTCGTCGCGGTTCATGCCGCGATGGCGCATGAAGACCTCGGCGATCTGATCGCCCAGCCGCATCGCCGGGTTCAGTGCCGCGCTGGGGTCCTGGAACACCATGGCGATGCGCCGGCCGCGCAACGCCTCCATCTGCGCCTGGGTCTTGTCGCGCAAATCCTCGCCCGAAAGCAGGATCTGCCCGGCGGTTTCGCGGGCATTGGGCGGCAGATAGCGCAGGATCGCCCAGGCGAGGCTGGACTTGCCCGAGCCGCTTTCGCCGACCAGCGCATGGGTCTCGCCGCGGCGGATGTCGAGCGTCACGTCCTCCAGCGCCGCAACATTGCCTTCCGGCGTCTCGTAGGCCAGAGAATAGCCCGAAATCTGAAGAACGGGGCGGTCGTCCTGTGGCGCGGTCATATCCGGCGCCTCCTCGGGTCGAAGGCGTCGCGCAGGGCGTCACCGAACAGGTTGAAGCCCATGGCGGTGACGGCGATCGCCACCCCGGGCACCGCGACGCACCAGGGATTGCGGAACATGAACTGCCGCGCCTCGGCCACCATCAGTCCCCATTCGGTCGAGGGCGGCTGCGCGCCAAGACCGAGGAACCCCAGCGTGGCGCCGATCATGATGGCAAAGCTGACGCGGATCGTCGCCTCGACGATGATCGGGCCAAGCGCATTAGGCAGCACCTCGCGGCCGACGATCCAGGCGCGCGATTCGCCGCGGGCGATGGCGGCCTGGACATAATCGCGCGTGCGCACCGACAGCACGGCGCTGCGGGCGATGCGGGCCATGCCGGGGGTAAAGGTCACGGCCACCGCCAGCATCGCCTGGCTGGTCCCGCCGCCAAGGAAGGTCACGATCAGCAGCGTGAACAGGAGTTCAGGCATGGCCAGCAGGCCGTCGAGCACCCGCATGATGACGCTGTCGACCCGGCCGCCCGCCACGCCGGCGACGACCCCGATGATCGAGCCGGCCCCCACCCCCAGCGCCGTGGCGCCAAGGCCAAAGAGCACGGTCGCCGGCGCCCCGTTCAGGAGCCGCGACAGCAGGTCGCGCCCGTACTGGTCGGTCCCGAGCCAGAACGCCGCGCTCGGCCCCTGCAACCGCGAGGCGGCGTGGAACTGCTGGGGATCGTAAGGCGCGACGAAAGGGCCAAGGACCGCCGCCGCAAGGACGATGACCAGCAGGACGGATCCGACCAGCCCCGCGGGATTGCGCAGGATCTCACGCATGATGCACCCTGGGATCGAGCCATGCGATCACCAGGTCGGCCACCAGGTTCGACAGAGCATAGACCACGGCCAGCAGCAGCGTCACCGCCTGGATGACCGGCAGGTCGCGGTTCTGCAACGCATAGATCAAGAGGCGTCCCAGTCCCGGCCAGGCGAAGATCTCCTCGACGACGATGATGCCGCCCAGAAGATAGCCGATGTCGAGCGAGATCACCGCCACCGCCGGCGCCAGCGAATTCGGCAGCGCGTGCCGCCAGATCACCCGCCTTTCGCGGATGCCCTTCAGCCGGGCGGCGCGAATGAAGTCCGACGACAGGACCTCGGACATTTCGGAACGGACCTGCCGCGAGATATGCGCCATCAGGATCAGGCCCAGCGTGGCCGCCGGCAGGATCGCATGGCGCAGATATCCGACGAGATCCTCGCCGGGCGGCACGAAACCGCCGGCGGGCAGCACCGGCCATTCCGGCGATGCGAAGATGATCAGCAAAAGCGTCGCGGTGACGAATTCCGGCATCGCCGTGCCGACATAGGAAAAGAGGCCGATCATCAGATCCCAGATCGTGCCGCGGCGCAGCGCCGCGATCACGCCCAGCGGAATCGCCACCGCCGTGACGGTGACAAGCGCCAGCAGCGCCAGCGACAGCGAATTGCGGAACGCCTCGCCCACCACCTGCGAGACCGGCAGGGACAGCCGCAGCGACATGCCGAAATCGCCGTGCAGCACGCCCCCCACCCAGTTGAGATACTGGGTGAGGACCGGCTGGTTGAGACCGAGTTGCCGCTCCATCGCGGCCAGAGATTCCGGGGTGGCATGTTCGCCCAGGATCATGACCGCCGCATTGCCCGGCAACACGACGGTGATGCCGAAGACGGCAATGGTCACGATCGCCAGAACGACGATGATCGCGCCCAGCCGCCGCAGGACATAGGCCAGCGTCACCGCCGCGCCCTCAGCCGCGGTCGAGCCAGACGTCTTCGGTGTAGTAGTAGCGCGAGATCGGCGCCACGGTCCAGCCGAAGGTCTTGTCGCTGTTGGCGGTCAGCACATCCTCGAAGAACGGCACGACATAGGGAGTGTCGGCCAGTTCCATCTCCTGCACCCGGGCATAGATCTCGGCCCGTTTCGCGGGATCGGTGGTGGCGGAGCCTTCCGCGATCAGGCTGTCGAACTCGGCATTCTTCCATTCGGTGTCCTGATAGGATCCGTCCGAGGTCAGCAGCAGCTTGTAGGTCGAATCGATCGTCGGCTGCATGCCCCAGTAGCCGATGTAGAAGGCGCCCTTCATCCAGACCTCGGCCAGATAGGTGTCATGCGGCATGGTCACGATATTGATGTCGAACCCGCCGGCCGCGGCCGATTGCTGCAAGGCGATCGCGGTCTGCACCCGGATCGCCGGCCGGTCCGAGGCCACCAGCTCGACCTTCAGCCCGTCGGGATAGCCGGCCTCGGCCAGGAGTTTCCGCGCGCCGTCGGGGTCATAGGGGATGACGGGCTTTTCGGTGGCGTATTCCAGTTCCGGGGCGACAAGGCTGTCATAGGCCGGCCGGCCCAGCCCTTCGAGGATGACCTCCACCAGCAGATCGCGGTCCGTGGCCAGCGCCAGCGCCTTGCGCACGCGCACGTCGTCCCAGGGCTTCTGATCCTGCCGCATCACCACGCAGACATAGCGGCCCGAGGCGACGCGCTGCGCCTCGATCCCCGCCGCGGCCGCGATGCGGGCATATTCGGCCTGCTGCACCGTCAGCATCACATCGGTCGCGCCGGACAGGAAATTCGCGCTTTCCGCCGCCAGATCGGGGAACAGCAGCATCTCGACCGCATCCAGATAGGGCTTGTCGGGCTGATAATAGTTGTCGTTCCGGACCATCCGCAGGATGCGGGCGCTGTCATAGGTTTCCAGCTTGAACGGGCCGGTGCCGTTCGCCTTGGTGTCAAGCTCGGTCAGGGGCGCGGCCAGCGCGGCCCGCGACAGGATGCGCGCATTGGCATGGGCCGTCGAGAACGGCAGGTCGGCGAAGGGCGTCGAAAGGTGGAAGCGCACGGTCAGCGGATCGACCGCCTCGATCTTGTCGATCATGCTCAGGACCGAACGCGCCGCCGCCGGGACATCGGGGTTCAGGATCGCCTCGTAGGTCGCCACCACATCCTCGGCGGTGCAGGGGCTGCCGTCGTGGAAGGTCAGCCCCTCGCGCAGGAAGAAGGTGAACTCGGTCGCGTCGGGCGTGGCCTCCCAGCGTTCGGCCAGATCGGGATGCGCCATGCTGTCGAGGCCGATGCGCGTCAGCCCGGAATAGAGCATGTCGACCACGGGATATTCCGCCGGCCCAGACAGGTTCAGCACGTTCAGCGTGGCGATGCGCGTGGTATGGCTGATCCGCAGCGTCCCGCCCCGCTTGGGCGTGGCGTCCTGCGCGCGCAGCCCGCCGGGCAGCGCCAGGCCGCCCAGCGTCGTCGCGGTCATCCCCATGAGCACGTGGCGTCGCTTCAGCATGAACTCGGTCATTTCGGTTTCTCCTTGCTGGACGGGGCCCGGCCGCGCGGTGCCCTGGGCGTTTCAGGTTATGACAGTCAGATCGTCGGGAAGGCCGGTCAGCAGTTCGGCCGCGCCTTCGGTGACAAGCAGCGTGTGCCCGACGCCCATGGCATAGCCGCTGTCGGCATCCCCGCTCATCACATGGTAGAACAGCGTCATCCCGGGCTGGCAGACGGTGGCGCTGCCGGAATAGATCATCGGCGGCACATCCATCGAGGTGGGCGCGAAGGAAATGCCCACAGAATAGCCGGTCGCCCCGTAGCGCGCGGCGCGATAGCCGCCAGCATCCAGCCCCGCGGCGTAGCAGTCGAAGATTTCGCCCAGCGTCGTGCCCGGGCGGGCGAGGTCGGTCATCCGCGCCAGCGTCTCGCGCGCGACATCGTACATGTGGCGCTGCCGGTCCGGCACCTTGCCGAACAGGATCATCCATTCGGTCTTCACGTTGTAATGCCGGAAGGGCACCGGATATTCGACGAGGATCTGGTCCTGCGCCTCGATCCGCCGCGGATTGGTGACGCCGCGGCCATAGACCGCGCGCGGGCCGGAGTTGAACAGCGCCGCATTGGGCGGCATGTCGGCGCCATCGCCGAGGATCGAACTCAGGTAGACCGCCTTCAGCTCGCTGTCGAGCATTCCCGGCCGCGCCGCCGCGATCACCCGGTCGAGCGAGCGGTCGCAGATCTCGCCGGCGCGGCGCATGTAGGCGATCTCGCCGGGGGATTTCACCACGCGCAGCCGGCGGATCAGCTGGTCGTCATCCTCAAGCCGGCACCAGTCGCCGAAGGTGGTCTGGCAGCGCCACAGGTTCCAGCCGGTCAGGCCGTGGGTGTTCAGCTCGATGGCGATGCGGGCGCCCTTCAGCCCCAGTTCGGCCAGGATGTCCAGAAGGTCGCGCGCGGGATTGGCGTCGTCGGCATCCCACCAGATCCGGATATCCTCGATGGTGGAGGTCTGGCGCGCCTGGATCAGGTCGGGCCGGCGGGTCAGAAGGACGATGGGCCGGTCGTCGGCCGTGACCACGGCGCATTGGAAGAAGACATATCCGCCGGTGTCGTATCCGGTCAGCCAGAACAGGCTTTCCTGCGAGAAGACCAGCATCGCCGCCTGCCCCCGCTCGCGGAGCGCGGCGCGCAGGCGTGCCTGCCGTGCAAGATGCTCCTCTTTCGGGAAAGGCAGCATGGAACCCGGCAAGACCGCCATCGGAGGATCCTTCTGTTGGGCCGGTCATCCGACGGCCGGCATTCCATCATGAGCTTGCATGCACGTTAGAGATCGGTATACCAGTAGTCAACCACTGGAATATTTGCCATGCGCACAATCTTCGCGGCGGCCCCCTTCAATGGGAAGGCCAGTGAGGCTAGAGAGGATCATGGACGTTCCGAACCGCCCGGCAGGAGATCGGATGCTGAACACCCCCGACACGCGGCTTGCACTGCAGGCGTACGAACGGATCCTGGGGCTGATCCTCGGCGGGGTCGCAAAGCCCGGAGAATTGCTGAACGAGCGCCGGCTGGCCGAGGCGCTGGACATGTCGCGCACGCCGGTGCGCGATGCGCTGCTGATGCTGGAGGGCGAGGGCCTGCTGCTGCGGCAGGGCAGCCGCGGCCTGCAGGTCCGCCAGATGCGGATCGAGGATTACATGGATGCCCTGCAGGTGCGCCTTCTGCTGGAACCGGCGGTGGCGCGGATGGCGGCGGGCCGCGTCGACACCGCCCGCATCGCGCAGTTGCGCGACCAGATCGCGCAGGTTCTGGCGGCCGGCGGCGACGGCCCGGCCGACCGCGGCCTCGTGCGCGACATCGACGAGGATCTGCATGGCATGATCTCGGATGCGATCGAGAACCGCCAGTTGTCGACAATCATCCAGACCATGCGCCGGCAGACCCAGATGTTCGACCTGCGCGCCGTCCCCGAGCGTCGCGCCGATACCTGCGCCGAACATCTCTCGATCCTCGATGCGCTGGAGGCGGGCGATGGCGAACAGGCGGCCACGGCGATGACCGACCATCTGCATCAGGTGCGCAACAGCATCATCGCCCGATTGAGCCGCATGTGATGGCCCTGCCCGCCCGAACCGCCCCGCTGCCACCCGCCACCGCCGCCGGGTCGCCGCAGCCCGACATCGGCCTTGCCGCCCGCCTGTTCGACGAGCTGCGCCAGCGTACCGGCACCGGGCGGGGCATCACCCGCGCCTCCTACGGTCTGGGCGAGCAGATCGCGCATGAGATCGTCCGCCGCGAGGCGCGGCGCCTGGGGATGGCCGCGACGCTCGACGCCGGCGGCAATCTCTATCTGCGGCTGCCGGGCCGCCAGCCGGGGCCCGCGATCTATGTCGGCTCGCATCTCGATTCGGTGCCGATGGGCGGGAATTTCGATGGTGCCGCCGGGGTTCTGGCCGGGCTGACCGTCGCGGCCGGCTATCGCGCCGCGGGGGTGGTACCGCCCCGCGATCTGGTGGTGATGGCGATCCGGGCCGAGGAAAGCACCTGGTTCGGCGCCTCCTACGTCGGCAGCCGCGCGGCCTTCGGCCTGCTGTCCGCAACCGAACTGACCGATGTCCGCCGGGCCGGCGACCGGCTGTCGCTGGGGGCGGCCATCGACGCGGCGGGCGGCGATTCCCGCCGCCTCGGGGCAGGCGTCGCAGCACTCGACCCCGCGCGCGTGGCCTGTTTCATCGAGCCGCATATCGAACAGGGGCCGGTCCTCGTGGCCCGCGGCCTACCGGTCGGCATCGTCACCGGGATCCGCGGCAGCTTTCGCCACCGCACGGCGCATTGCCTGGGCGCCTATGCCCATTCCGGCGCCACGCCGCGGGCGAACCGGCAGGATGCGGTTCTGGCCACCGCCCGGCTGATCGCGCGGCTGGACGACCTCTGGCAGACGCTGGCGGCGGCGGGCGAGGATCTGACCGTGACCTTCGGCCAGCTGTCCACCGTTGCGGGCGAGGCGGCCTTTTCCAAGGTTGCCGGCCGCACCGATTTCTCGCTCGACATCCGCAGCCAGAGCCAGGAGACGCTGGACCGGATGCGCCGCGAACTGCAGGCGGCGGCGGCAGAGATCGCCGCCCGCCACGGCGTGCGCTTCGACCTTGGCCCCGAAACCCATTCGGACCCGGCCCTGATGGATCCGGCGATGATCGCCGAACTCTCCGCCCTCGCCACCGCCCAGGGCATCGCGCATGAGGTGATGCCCTGCGGCGCGGGCCATGATGCGGCGGTCTTCGCCCGGGCGGGGGTGCCCACGGCGATGCTGTTCATCCGCAACGCCAACGGCAGCCACAATCCCGACGAGGCGATGGACATGGCCGATTTCGGCGATGCGGCGCGGATCCTGTCGGCCTTTTGCCTGCGGGACGGCGCCGCGCCGGCGCCATGACCGACGACGGCGGCCGCATGACCGCGCCCCTGCCCCGCTGCCTGCTCGTCCAGCCCATCGACGCGGCCGGGATCGACCTGCTGCAAGCCGGCGGAATCGCCGTCGATCTGGCGCCGGGCACCGGCCTTGCCGATCTGGCGCCGCTGCTGGCCCGGGCCGATGCCGTCATCACCCGCAACCACGGCCTTTCCGCCGAGGCCATCGCGCTGGCGCCCCGGCTGCGGGTGATCGCAAGCCATGGCACCGGCACCGACCGGATCGACATCACGGCCGCCCGCGCCCGCGGCATCGCCGTGGTCAATACGCCGGGATCGAACGCGCAGGCGGTGGCCGAACAGGCGCTGGCGCTGCTTTTTGCCGCCGCGCGCCGGCTGCCGCAGGCCGACGCCGCCCTGCGCCGGGGCGATTTCGACTGGCGCCTGACGCCCGCCGCCCGAGGCATCGAGCTTGCGGGCCGCAAGCTCGGCCTCTGGGGCTACGGCCACGTCGCCCGGCATCTGGCGCGTATGGCCCGCGGGATCGGCATGGAGGTGGCGGTGCTCTCGTCACATGCCGGGCCGGAGGCTCTGGCGGCCGAGGGCCTTGCCGTCGCCCGCGATGCCGGCGCGCTGCTGGCGGAATGCGATGCGATCTCGCTGCATGCCCTGCCCGGCCCGCACCCCTTGATCGGCGCGGCGGAACTGGCGGCGATGCGGCCGGGCGCGATCCTGATCAATACCGCCCGCGGCCGGCTGGTGGACGAGGTGGCGCTGGCCCGCGCGCTGACGTCCGGCAGGCTCCATGCCGCGGCGCTGGATGTCTTCGTGGAAGAGCCGCTGCCGCCCGGCAGCCCGCTTCTGAACTGCCCGAACCTCATCCTGACCCCGCATGTCGGCGGTACCACCGCCGAAGCTTTGCGCCGGACCGCCAAAGCCGCCGCCCGCGCCGTTCTGGCCGCGCTGAAGGTCGCGGAATGACGGCGCCGCGCATGCTGCCCTGCGGCGATGCCGCGATCAGCGTCGAATTCGGCGATACGGTCGATCTTGCACTGAACGCCCGCGTGCGGGCGCTGGATCTGGCGCTGGCGGAGGCGCCCTTTCCGGGCGTGGTCGAAACGGTGCCCACCTACCGCGCGCTGATGGTGCATTTCGACCCGCTGACAACCGATTTCGTCGCGCTGAAGCGGCACCTGCTGGTGCTGGCCGACCGGCCCGCCCCGGCCGCGCACAATCCGCGGCGCTGGCGGGTGCCGGTGTCCTATGGCGGCGAACATGGCGCCGATCTCGACGAGATGGCACGCCACAGCGGCCTGTCGCCGGCCGGGTTCATCGCCGCCCATGCCGCGCCGGTCTATACCGTGATGATGATCGGCTTCCTGCCCGGGTTTTCCTACCTCGGCGGTCTGGATCCGCGGCTCGCGCGGCCCCGGCGCGACCATCCGAGGTCGCGGGTGCCCGCCGCCTCGGTCAGCATCGGCGGGGCGCAGACGGCCATCGGCAGCGTCGAGGGGCCGAGCGGCTGGCATCTGATCGGCCGCACCCCGGCCCTGCCCTTCCTGCCCGGCCGCGATCCGGTCTTCCTGTTCGACGCCGGCGACGAGATCTGCTTCCAGCCGGTCTCGGACGCGGAATGGCGCGATCTCGCCGCCCGCGCCGCCGCTGGCGCCGCCATCGCGGAGCGTCTGGCATGAGCGTTCTGACCGTCCTTCGCGCCGGGCCGGGCGTCAGCCTTCAGGACGGCGGGCGCTTCGGCTGGCGGCGCCAGGGGGTAGCGGTCTCCGGCGCGATGGACCGGCTGGCGCTGGCGGTGGCCAATGCGCTGGTCGGCAATGCCCCCCTGACCGCCGCGATCGAGACGACGCTCGCCGGAGCCGCCTTTCGTGCCGGCGACCGGCCGCTGCTGGTGGCGGCGGGCGGCCCGGGCGTGGGTCTAACCATCGCCGGCCGCGCGGTGCCGCCGGGCCGGTCGGCGCTGGCCGCCCCGGGCGACAGCATCGGCCTTTCGGCGCCGGCGGGCGGCACGCACGGCTATCTTGCCGTCGCGGGCGGCTTCGCCCTCGCGTCCGAGATGGGCAGCCTGTCGAGCCATCTGCGCTCCGGCCTCGGCCCGGCGCCGCTGGTCGCGGGAAGCCGGCTGCCCATCGCTGGCGGCGGCGGCACCGCGCCGCTCTGGCTGCCCTTGGTGCCGGGGCATGGCGCCGGGCCGATCCGGGCCATGGCGGGGCCGCAGGACGACTGGTTCACCACCGAGGCGCTGGATCTCCTGTGTTCGGCCGACTGGCAGTTCGACCAGCGCTCCGACCGGATGGGGCGCTATCTCTGCGGCCCGGCGCTGCCGCCGCGGCCGGAGTCGATGGTCTCGGACGGGGTGCTACCGGGCAGCATCCAGGTGCCGCCCTCGGGCCGGCCGGTGGTGCTGATGCGCGACTGCCAGACCACGGGCGGCTATCCGAAGATCGCGACGGTGATCTCGGCCGATCTGGACCGGCTGGCGCAGATCCCCCCGGGCGTGCCGTTCCGCCTGACCATGGTGACGCGGGAGGCGGCGGTGGCCGCCGCCGCGGCGCTGGCACGCCAGCTGCGCGACATCGCGCCGCGCATCGCCGGCGGCACCGATCCCGCGCGCCTGTGGTCGGAAAACCTTGTCGGCGGCGTCTGGAACGCGCGGGACGATGGCAACGGGATCGAAGACCGCGGCATTGACGGCACGCGCGGTTGATCCGCTCCCGGTTGCGGCGCCGCGGCGGCGGCCCTATCCTCGGCCGCAACCCCGGAGGAGACGATGACCCGGCCCGAGCCCTTCGACATCCTGGCCATCGTGCAGGGCGGCCGCCTCGGGTTCGAGGCGCTGCTGCTTGCCGCCTCGCTGCGCGACAGCGCGCCGGGGTTTCGCGGCACGCTCTGGCTGGCAGAGCCGCAGCCGGGCGCGCTCTGGCCCGCCGATCCGCGCCTGCCGCAGGGTCCGCTGCGCGACCGGCTGGCGGAACTGGGCGCCCGTTTCCTGCCCTTCGACGCCCGCGTCTTCGGTGCCGGCTATCCGCAGGGCAACAAGATCGAGGCGCTGGCGGCGCTGCCCGACCGGCCCTTCCTGTTTCTCGACACCGACACGCTGATCACCGGCGATATCGGCGCGGTGCCGTTCGATTTCGACCGGCCCGCCGCCTCGATGCGGCGCGAGGGCACCTGGCCGCAACCCGAGATCTACGGGCCGGACCGGACGGGCATCTGGCAGGCGCTCTATCGCCGCTTCGGCCTCGATTTCGAGACCTCGCTCGACCGGACCTGGCCCGAGGATTACTGGAAGCGCTATCTCTACTTCAACGCGGGCTGGTTCCTTCACCGCAGCCCGGCCCGCTTCGGCGCGCGGTTTCTCGACATTGCGCGCTCCATCCGCGACGACCCGCCGCCCGAACTGGCCTGCCAGGAGATCTATCCCTGGCTCGACCAGATCGCGCTGCCGCTGACGATCCACGGTTTCGGCGGCGGCCGGCCGGGGCCGGAACTGGCCGGGATGGACGGCGCCGCGACCTGCCACTACCGCACCCTGCCGCTCCTGTACGCCCGCGAGGGCGATGCCGCCGTCGCCGTGCTGGAGCGCGTGGCGCTGCAGAAGGAAAACCGCCGGCTGCTGCGCGACTGGCCGCAGGCGCGGCGGATGATCTTTCAGAACGAGGGGCGGAAGGCTAGGGCGCTGTTTGACCGCGCCGACCTGCCCCGCCGCGAACAGGCGCTGCGCAACACGCTGAAACGCGAAGGGTTATGGCTGCGCTGAGCCATGGCGATGACGATGACGATGACGATGACGATGACGATCTGCGAAATGGCAGGGAACCGCCGCGCGCCATCGACGTTCTTTCTGCGGGCCCGCCGAAGGACGGACGGGCGACCCACGACGCAAGAGGAGACTGCGATGACCCTGAACCGTACCCTCGCTGCCCTGATGACCGCCGGCGCGCTGATGCTGCCGCTGCAGCCCGCGCTTGCCGAAACCGATGTCTCCGGGGATCCGACGCTCAAGTCGGTCGATGTGATCGTCGATTTGTCGGCGATCGAGAATGCCGAGGCCGCGCAGTCCTGGGCCACCCTCGAACCCGATCTGGAGGCCGCGATCCGCGCGCAGGTGAACGATACCGTCGACCCGCAGGGGTCCGATGTGGTGATCGATATCGACGCGCTGCGCCTGGCCGAGGGCTATTCGCCCGAAACCGGCATTGCCATGTCCTGGCTGGCCGGCACCGTCCACCAGACGAACGACCTCAACCCTGCGCGGCAGGGCACTTTCGACCTTGCGGTCGACATGAAGGCCGCACTGCCCGAAGGCACCAAGACCGGGGGCATGACCCCGGACAACCCGGCGATCTACCACGCCATGGTCGACGCGTTTGCCCGCGGCGTGTTTGAAAACCTGAACTGACGCGACCGGCGGCAGCCCGGACCCGCGGCCCCCCTTTCGGGCGGGGCCGCAACCGGGTTATCCCGGCCGCGCGGATCCGCCGGGGCAATGATGCGACCGTCAGCCCCCGGCCGGGTTCTGCGCGGCTGGCCGTTCCGGCCTCCCCTCGCGGAAAGGCCGGGAAAAGGGTCGGCAACGGAAAAAGGGACGGATCGATGGATCCGCCCCGTTCGTCCCGGGTCCTGCCGCCGCGGGCTGTACCGCTCAGATGTTCAGGGTTTCGGTCGAGGAAAAGAACATCGCCTGGCTGACCGCCGAATGGACCTGCTCCTCGGTATAGGGCTTGTTGATCAGGAAGGCCGGTTCCGGCCGCTCTCCGGTCAGCAGGCGTTCGGGGAAGGCGGTGATGAAGATCACCGGCAGATCACCCAGCTGGCCCAGGATGTCGTTCACCGCGTCGATGCCGGACGAATTGTCGGCCAGCTGGATATCGGCCAGCACCAGATCGGGACGTTCGCGCGCGGCCAGCGCCACCGCCTCGTCCCGGGTGCGGGCCACGCCGCAGACGCCATGGCCCATCGCCTCGACGATCGCGCAGAGATCCATCGCGATGATCGCCTCGTCCTCGATCACCATAACATTGCCGCGCACGGTCTGTTCCATCTCGCGATGCGCGGCATCGACCAGGGCCTGCGCCTCTTCGGCGTCGCTGCCGATGATCTGGCCTACTTCTTCTGGGGAAAAGCCTTCGATGGTGCTGAGCAGAAGCGCCTCGCGCGAATTGGGCGTCAGCCGGGCCAGATGCGCCTGAACCGCCGCGGACAGCGTGCTGTCGGCCTCGGCCACCGGGGCGCCGGAACTGATCCAGACCCCGTGAAAGACCGTGAACAGCGCCACGCGCGGATTGGCGGCTTCCGAGATCAGCGTCGGATCGGCCAGTACCGTTTCCAGAACCGCCACCGCATAGCGGTCGCCCGACCCCTGACTGCCCGTCAGCGCCCGGGCATAGCGGCGCAGATAGGGCAACTCGCGGGCGACCACGGACGAGACATCGGTGAGTTGCGCTTTAGCCATTTTTCCTGTTCCCATTTTCTTCCGCCGATTTTCGTCCGGATGCCAGATTGTCTGGAACCAAACTCTGCCCGGTGCGTTTGGTTCCCGCAACACGACAGGATCCGGTGAAAATGTCAGCACCCAAAATGTCAGTACAGAAATCAGGGCAGAACATGGTCACGGAATCGATTCGATCCCAGATTGACGAAAATCTCAAGCGTGCATACCACGAAGTCCTGACCGAAGAAGTTCCGGACCGTTTCAAGGAATTGCTTGACCAGCTTCGCGCCAGGGAAGCCGGTCGATGACGCGCCCCTCGCCCGCGGCCGACCCGCGCGAGGCGTTGACGGGCCTTCTGCCCAACCTGCGCGCCTTTGCGATCGGCCTGTCGCGCAATGTCGCCACGGCCGACGATCTGGTGCAGGAGACCATCCTCAAGGCCTGGTCGAACATGGACAAGTTCGATCCCGCGACCAATCTGGAGGCATGGCTCTTCACCATCCTGCGCAACACCTATTATTCCGCGCTGCGCAAGACCCGGCGCGAGGTGCAGGACAGCGACGGCGCCTTTGCCGCCACGCTGTACGAAAAGCCCGCGCATGACGGGCGGCTGGCCTATGGCGATTTCCAGCGCGCCTTCGACCAGCTTTCGGCCGAACACCGCGAGGTGCTGCTGCTGGTCGGCGCCCTTGGGTATTCCTGTGAAGAGGCGGCCATGACGATGGGCGTCGCGACGGGCACGGTGAAAAGCCGCGCCAGCCGTGCCCGCAAGCGGCTGGCGGAGCTGATGCATCTGAAAGACGGCGAGGACGTGCTTTCGGGAACGGACGGAGCGACCGCCGCGGTCATCAGCCGCTCGGTGATCGTTGCGGCATGAAACGCGACGGCAAGCAGCCGTTCGCGGCCGGGCTGGGGCTTCGCCTGGCCCTGATGGTGATTCTGGCGCTGTTGCCGCTGGGGCTGCTGTCGCTTGGCCAGACCCGCAATCTGGTGGAACAATCGGCCCGGGCGCATATCCTGGCCGCCATGGGCGAGACGGCGCAGGCCGCGCTGCCCGAGGTGCTGCAGATCCGCGAGGCGCAGTCGATGGCGCGCGGGCTGGCGCAGGTGCTGGGCCAGCCGGACGGGCTGGCGATGTGTCAGGGCCTGGTCGACACCGCCGCGGCCGCCGCCGCGCCGGCGGTTGCGGTCGTGGCCTTCGTTCCGGCCTCGGGCCGGGTCGACTGCGCCAGCACCGCCAGCGCGCGGGGCATCGTTTCGGGCGCGGGATTCGACAGCCTGATCGCCGCAAGCCAGCCGCAGATCCGGATCGTCACCGAAAATCAGCCCGCAGGCGAGCCGGTGCTGGAAACCACGCATCCCGTTTCGGCCGCGGACGGCGGCACGGCCGGCTATGTCTCCGTCACCCTGCCGCAGCGCGCGCTGGGAACCGCCCGGCTCGACGGGGCCAGCGAGAACGGCGATGCGCTCCTTGCGCTGACCACCTTCGACGAGGGCGGCGAGGTGCTGACTTCCACACTCGGGCGCGAGGCCGCCGAGGCCGCGCTGCCCCGGACCGTGCCGCTGGTCAACCTGGCGGGCAAGGGGCGGCAGTCGTTCTTCGGCGTCTCGCCCGAGGGCGAACGGCGGCTCTATACCGTCATGCCCATCGCCGAGGGGCTGTATCTGCTGGGAACCTGGCGCGGCGAGGGCCGCGACGGGCTGTTGCAAAGCACCGGCATGCCCTATCTCTTTCCGGCGCTGATGTGGCTGGCGGGGCTGGCGGTCGCCCTTTACGGCGCCGAGCGGCTGGTGCTGCGGCATCTGCGGCGGCTGTCGCGGGCGATGCGCGGCTTTGTCTTCGACAGCCGGGGCAGCGCCACCGAACTGGTGCTGGACGACCCGCCCGCCGAAATCGCCTCGCTGGCCGAGACCTACCAGACGCTGATCGACACCATCCTGCGCGACGAGGCCGAACTGGAAAACCTGTTGCGGCAGAAGGCCGAACTTCTGCGCGAGGTCCACCACCGCACCGGCAACAGCCTGCAACTGATCGCCTCGATCCTGCGCATGCACCGGCGCGAGACCTCCGATCCGGCGATGCGGCAACTGATCGACGCGCTGCACGACCGGGTGATCAGCCTGTCGCGGGTGCACCTCGGGCTCTACAAGATCGCCGGCCGTGCCGATGTGGCCATGGACGGGCTGCTGGCCGAGGTGATCGCCAAGGTCGGCGCGGCGCAGCAGGTGCGCGGTCCCTGCGGCGCGCGGCGCCCGGCGATCCGGGCCGAAATGGTGCCGATGACGCTGACCGCGCAACAGGCGGTGCCGCTGGCGATGCTGGTGGGTGAGATGCTGGCCGTCTTTCCGACCGAGGAGCACGGGCCGGGCATTGCGCTCAACCTTACGCTTGACGAGGGCAACATGGGCGTCCTGACGCTGACCGGATCCGCCGCGGCGCTGGCGACGCTGAACGGAACCGGAGCCGAAGCGCCGAGCGTGATCGCCACCCGGCTGATCCGCAGTTTCGTGGCACAGCTCGATGGCGAGATGACCGTGACCGAGACGGGGACCGAGGCGGAACCGCTGGTCGAGGCGCGGGTGCGGTTCCGCATCCGGCTGGCCGCGCCCGAAGCGGCGCAGGCCACGGCGCCGGCGGAAGCGGCGGCCTGACGTCGCCCGTCTTCACGGGCGTCGTCCCGTCGTCGTCCCGGGCCGTCAGAGCTTGCGCAGCCCGCGTTCGACCAGCGCCGCCGCCGCCGCGGCCAGAGCGCCCGTCACCACCGGATGCGATGCCAGGCCGCCCGCGCCGTCGGCCTTGCGCCGCCGCAGGTCCAGGACCGCGGTGCGTTCATCCTCGGCCAGCCCGTCCAGACCGCGGCCCATGGCGCGGCGGCGTTCCTCGGCCAAGGCGGCGCGTACATCGTCGGCCGCCGCCTCCGCCTCTTCGGGCGCAAGCTGCGCCCCTGACACGGCATCGGCAATTCGGTCGAGCAATTCCTCCGCCCGCGCCTCGTGGCGCCGCAGTTCCGCCAGCCATTCCGGCGCCGGCCCCGCCCGGCGCGCACGCGCGCCGAGAAACCAGGCCACCCCGGCCCCGGCCGCCGCCGCCCC
>JBDHSO010000027.1:0-31570 GCA_039808125.1 Rhodobacter sp.
TGATCGACGACATGGTGGCCTCGGCGCTGAAATGGTCGGGCGGCTATGTCTGGGCCTGCAAGAACTATGACGGCGACGTGCAGTCGGATACCGTGGCGCAGGGCTTCGGCTCTCTGGGCCTGATGACCTCGGTGCTGATGACGCCCGATGGCAAGGTGGTCGAGGCCGAGGCCGCGCATGGCACCGTCACCCGCCACTACCGCCAGCACCAGAAGGGCGAGCAGACCTCGACCAACTCGATCGCCTCGATCTTCGCCTGGACCGGCGGGCTGAAGCACCGCGCGAAACTGGACGGCAACGCGCAACTGACCCGCTTTGCCGATGCGCTGGAGAAGGTCTGCGTCGATACGGTCGAGGCGGGCTTCATGACCAAGGATCTGGCGCTCCTGGTCGGGCCGGACCAGAAATGGCTGACGACGCAGGGCTTCCTCGACAAGGTGGACGAGAACCTGAACAAGGCGCTGGCGGGCTGACCCCGCTATTCGCCTGAGGGTGTGGGGCCGGGCATATCGCCCGGCCCTTTTCTTTGCGTGCTGCCCTTTGGCCGGGCGGATTAGGAAAGGCGCTGCTTTTCCCCGCCCGCAGCGACCACGGTGCCACCAGACCAGCCGTCCCACGCACATACAGAGGCCAGCGCCCGATCTGGCGGGCGCTGGCCGGTGGCTTTGGGCCACCGGCCGGAAATCTGCACCCGCAACGCCTTGCCCCCGCGATGGCCGGGGCCATTGAAGTGTTGCAACATCCGCGCCGGATTTTAGGTCAGCACTATTGACTTTAATTCCGCCAGTGCTATCTTGCGCCCACCCATCCCGAGGCGCCCATGTCAAAACCCACCCGTCACACCGCGGTCGAGGATGCCCAGGGCATTGCCTTCGGCGTAACCATGGCCGCGCTCGGCATGCATATCCTGACGCATATGGGCTTTGTCACCGGCCAGACCACCGGCATCGCGGTGCTCATCGCGCATGCGACGGGCTGGCCCTTCCCGGCGGTCTATTTCGCCGTCACGCTGCCGTTCCTCGGCCTCGCCTGGAGGCGCCTTGGCGCGCGCTTCGCGCTGAAGACCCTTGTGACGACCGCCGCCCTTTCCGCATTGGTGGCGGTACTGCCGGGCTGGGTGCATCTGGGCGCGATTCAGCCCGCCGTCGGCGCCGTGCTGTTCGGCATGCTCTTCGGCATCGCGGCCCTTGCCGCCATCCGCCATGGCGGCAGTTTCGGCGGGCTTTCGGTCCTGTGGATCGAGGTGCAGGACCGGACCGGCTTTCGCGCCGGCACCGCGCAACTCCTGTCAGACGCGGTGATCTTCGCCATCGCGGCCCTCATCCTGCCCCTCGACACGCTGCTCTACAGCTTTCTCGGCGCCGCCGTCTTCTCGCTGTTCCTGACCGTAAACCACCGCCGCGACCGTTATGTCGCAGCCTGACCCGCTGGCGCCGACCGCCGGCGCGGGATAAGCCCATCGGCCATGACCAACCCCGCCCGCCATACCGCGTTTGAGGATCTGCAGGGCCTGATCTTCGGCACGCTGATGTGTGCGCTGGGATTGCAGTTCCTGACCTTTGCCGGCTTCATCACCGGCCAGACGGCCGGGCTGGCGCTGGTCATCTCCTATGCCACCGGCTGGGGTTTCGGCCCGGTGTTCTTCGTCGTGAACCTGCCCTTCTACTGGCTGGGGCTGCGGCGCATCGGCCTCGGCTTCACGGTGAAAAGCCTGATTGCCGTCACGCTGCTGTCGGTCATGACACAGGCCTTGCCGATGCTGATGGGGTTTTCGGCCCTGAACCCCCTGCTGGCCGGCGTCCTTTTCGGCTTCGTCACCGGCGCCGGGCTGCTCGCGCTCTTCCGCCATGGCTCCAGCCTCGGCGGCATCGGCATCGTGGCGCTGATGGTGCAGGACCGCACCGGGTTCCGCGCCGGCTGGTTGCAGATGGGCTTTGACGCCGTGCTTTTCGCTGCCGCGCTGATCTGGCTGCCGTGGGAGCGGGTGCTGTGGTCGGTGCCCGGCGTGGTGATCCTGAACCTTGTCCTTGCCATCAACCACCGACGCGACCGCTATATCGCGACCTGAGGCGCGGGCGGGCCACGGCCTTCGCCTGCGGCCGGCCCGCGCGCCGCTCTCGGGCGAAACGGCCCTAGCCTCTGGTCATCATGCGTCAAACCCTGTAAGTCGCCGGCAACTTCCCCTTCCCGGATCCCCTTCATGGACATTCGCAACATCGCGATCATCGCCCACGTCGACCACGGCAAGACCACGCTGGTCGACGAACTGCTGAAACAATCGGGCACCTTCCGCGAGGGCCAGGCGACCACCGAACGCGCGATGGACAGCAACGACATCGAACGGGAGCGCGGCATCACCATCCTGGCGAAGGCGACCTCGGTCGAATGGAAGGGGATGCGGATCAATATCGTCGACACCCCCGGCCACGCCGATTTCGGCGGCGAGGTGGAGCGGATCCTCAGCATGGTCGATGGCGTCTGCCTCTTGGTCGATGCCGCCGAAGGCCCGATGCCGCAGACCAAATTCGTGCTGGCCAAGGCGCTGGCGCTGGGGCTGCGCCCCATCGTCGTGCTGAACAAGGTCGACAAGCCCGATGCCGAGCCAGAGCGCGCGCTGAACGAGGTCTTCGACCTTTTCGCCAATCTCGGCGCCAGCGACGAACAACTGGACTTTCCGCATCTCTACGCCTCGGGCCGTTCGGGCTGGGCGGATGACTCGCTCGACGGGCCGCGCAAGGACCTCTCGGCGCTGTTCGACCTGATCGTGCGCCATGTGCCGGCGCCGAAACAGGTCGCGCTGCAGCGCGAACCCTTCCGCATGCTGGCAACCACGCTGTCCGCCGATCCCTATCTGGGCCGCATCCTGACCGGCCGGATCGAATCCGGCCGGCTGACCACCGGCGCCGCGCTGAAGGCGCTGACGCGCGACAGCGAACGGCTGGAACAGTTCCGGGTGACGAAGATCCTCGCCTTTCGCGGCCTGTCGCAGCAGCCCATCGACGAGGCGCTGGCCGGCGATATCGTGACCATCGCCGGCATGTCCAAGGCCACCGTGGCCGATACGCTCTGCGCGCCCGAGGTCGAGACCGCCCTGCCCGCCCAGCCGATCGACCCGCCGACCATCACCGTCACCTTCGGCATCAACGACTCGCCGCTGGCGGGCCGCGACGGTTCCAAGGTGCAAAGCCGGGTCATCCGCGACCGGCTGATGAAGGAGGCCGAGCAGAACGTGGCGATCAAGATCGCCGATACCCCCGGCGGCGAGGCCTTCGAGGTCTCGGGCCGCGGCGAATTGCAGATGGGCGTGCTGATCGAGAACATGCGCCGCGAAGGGTTCGAACTGTCGGTCAGCCGCCCCCGCGTGATCATGCGCGACATCGACGGCGTGCGGCACGAGCCGGTCGAGGAAGTGACCGTCGATGTCGACGACGAATTTTCCGGCACCGTGATCGACAAGCTGACGGGCGAGCGCAAGGGCGATCTGGTCGAGATGCGCCCCGCGGGCGTGGGCAAGACCCGGATCGTGGCCCATGTGCCCTCGCGCGGGCTGATCGGCTATCACGGCCAGTTCCTGACCGACACCCGCGGCACCGGCGTCCTGAACCGGATCTTCCACGGCTGGGTGCCGCACAAGGGCGCGATCCAGGGCCGGCGCCAGGGCGTGCTGGTCTCGATGGAAAGCGGCGTGACGGTTGCCTATGCGCTGTGGAACCTGGAAGAGCGCGGCCGGCTGTTCCTCGGCCCGCAGGAACAGGTCTATGTCGGCATGATCATCGGCGAACATTCGCGCGACAACGATCTGGAAGTGAACCCTCTGAAGGGCAAGAAGCTGACAAACATCCGTGCCTCGGGCACCGATGAGGCCGTCCGCCTGACCCCGCATATCCGCATGAGCCTGGAAGAGGCCATCGCCTATATCGACGACGACGAACTGGTCGAGGTGACGCCGAAGATCATCCGGCTGCGCAAGCGCTATCTCGATCCGCATGAGCGCAAGCGCCAATCGCGCGCCGAATAGCGCCGGCTGCCGTGGCGGAACTGCATGGCCATCCCTCGCGTTGACCCCGACAGGGGCGAACAGGGAGACCATCATGCATCGTTCCATTTTCGCCGCGGCGCTGGTTCTGGCACTGACCGCTTTGCCCGCCGCGGCCGAGAAGCCCAAGGGCAACAAGCACGGCCATGGTGGCCACGGCACCCATGCGGCGTTCTGTCCGCCGGGTCTGGCGAAGAAGGATCCGCCCTGCGTACCGCCGGGCCAGGCGAGGAAGCATGGCGGCGGGCATGGTCATGGCGATGGCGATCACGTCCATGTCTACCGTGTCGGCGATGTCATCCGTGGCGACTATGTGCTGATCCGCGATCCGCGGGCCTACGGGCTGGAGCCTGCCGGCACCTACTGGCAGGTCGGCGACGACCTCTTCCGGGTGGACAGTGCATCGGGGCGGATTCTGGCGGCGCTGGGATCGTTCTCTGCGCTGCTCGACTGATCGCAATCGCGGCCCCGGCCGGCGCCGGGCAAGGCGCCGGCCGGGGCCGGATCATTCCGCCGCCACGCGCCGCGGTTTCAGCATGTTCATCAGATAGCGCCCGGTGTGGCTGTCGACGGTCTTGGCCACATCTTCCGGCGTGCCCGTCGCCACGATCCGCCCGCCGCCGTCACCGCCCTCTGGGCCGATGTCGATGATCCAGTCGGCGGTCTTGATCACATCGAGATTATGCTCGATCACCACCACGGTATTCCCCTGATCCACAAGGGAATGAAGCACTTCGAGGAGTTTCCTCACATCCTCGAAATGCAGGCCGGTGGTCGGCTCGTCCAGGATGTAGAGCGTGCGCCCCGTCGCGCGGCGGCTCAGCTCCTTCGACAGTTTCACCCGCTGCGCCTCGCCCCCCGAGAGCGTGGTCGCCTGCTGGCCGACCTTGATATAGCCAAGACCCACCTCGCACAGCGCGTCCATCTTTTCACGGATCCCCGGCACCGCCTGGAAAAAGTCGCGCGCATCTTCGCATGTCATATCAAGAACATCTGCTATGCTTTTGTTCTTGAATTTTATTTCCAAAGTCTCGCGATTGTAGCGATGCCCTTTGCAGGTTTCGCAGGTCACATAGACATCGGGCAGGAAATGCATCTCGATCTTGATGACACCATCGCCCTGGCAGGCCTCGCAGCGGCCGCCCTTGACGTTGAAGGAAAATCGTCCCGGCCCGTAGCCCCGCGCGCGGGCCTCGGGCAGGCCGGCGAACCAGTCGCGGATCGGTGTGAAGGCCCCGGTGTAAGTAGCCGGATTCGAACGCGGAGTCCGCCCGATCGGGCGCTGGTCGATGTCGATCACCTTGTCGAGATGCTCGAACCCCTTGATGGTTTCGCAGGGCGCCGGCGTCTCATGCGCGCCGTTCAGCTTCATCGCCGCGGTCTTGTACAGCGTCTCGATGGTCAGCGTCGACTTGCCGCCGCCCGACACGCCGGTGACGCAGACGAACCGCCCCAGCGGAAAATCCGCCGTCACATTCTTCAGGTTGTTTCCGGTCGCGCCGACCACAGTCAGCATCTTGCCGCTGCCCTCGCGCCGGACCTTCGGCACCGCGATGACGCGCGTGCCGGCAAGATACTGCCCGGTCAGGCTGGCCGGATCGGCGGCAATCTCCTGCGGGGTGCCGCGGGCGACGATCTGGCCGCCGTGCACGCCGGCGCCGGGGCCGATGTCGAAGACGTAATCCGCCTCGCGGATCGCATCCTCGTCATGTTCCACCACCAGAACCGTATTGCCCTGGTCGCGCAAGCCTTTCAGCGTCGACAGCAGCCGGTCGTTGTCGCGCTGGTGGAGGCCGATCGACGGCTCGTCCAGCACGTAAAGAACGCCGGTCAGGCCGCTGCCTATCTGGCTGGCCAGCCGGATGCGCTGGCTTTCCCCGCCCGACAGCGTGCCGGCATTGCGCGAAAGCGTCAGATAGTTCAGCCCGACATTGACAAGAAATCCAAGGCGTTCGCTGATTTCCTTCAGGATGGCGCGGGCGATTTCATTCTTTTGCGCGGTCAGGCTGGCGGGCACGGTGGCGATCCAGGCATAAGCCTCGTGGATCGACTTTTCGACCACCTGGCCAATGTGAAGGCCGGCGATCCTGACCGCCAGCGCCTCGGGCTTCAGCCGGTAGCCGTGGCAGGCGCTGCACGGCCGCCGGCCCTGGAACCGCTCCATGTCCTCGCGGCTCCATGCGCTGTCGGTTTCGCGATAGCGGCGCTCCATGTTGGGGATGATGCCCTCGAACACCCGGCGCACCTTGTAGCTGCGCCCGCCCTCGTCATAGGCGAAGTCGATCTCCTCGCCCTGCGAGCCTTGCAGGAACAGCGATTTCACCCGTTCGGGCAGGTCGCGCCACCTGGTCTTCTTGTCAAAGCCGTAATGGCGCGCCAGCGCATCCACGGTCTGGGTGATATAGGGCGATTTCGACTTGGCCCATGGCGCCAGCGCCCCCTGGGCGATGGACAGCGCCTGATCGGGCACGATCAGGCGCTCGTCGAAGAACAGTTCCACCCCCAGCCCGTCGCAGGCCGGGCAGGCGCCGAAGGGCGCGTTGAAGGAAAAGAGCCGCGGCTCGATCTCGGCGATGGTGAAGCCGCTGACCGGGCAGGCGAATTTCTCGGAATAGGTGATGCGCTCGCCCTCGCCCTCGGCGGGCGCCGTTTCGATCACGGCGATGCCGTCCGCCAGGTTCAGCGCGGTGCGGAAACTGTCGGCCAGCCGGGTCTCCAGCCCCTCGCGCACCACGATGCGGTCGACCACCACGTCGATGTTGTGGCGGAACTTCTTGTCGAGGGCCGGCGGCTCCTCCAGGTCGTGGAAGGTGCCGTTCACCTTCACCCGCTGAAAGCCCTGCTTGCGCAGCTCGATGAATTCCTTGCGATATTCGCCCTTGCGGTCGCGCACGATGGGGGCAAGCAGATAGGCGCGCGTCCCCTCCTCCATCGCCATCACCGCATCGACCATGTCCTGCACCTGCATCGCGGTGATCGGCAGGCCGGTGGCCGGCGAATAGGGCGTGCCGACGCGGGCGAACAGCAGCCGCAGATAGTCGTAGATCTCTGTCACCGTGCCGACGGTCGAGCGCGGGTTCTTCGAGGTGGTCTTCTGCTCGATCGAGATCGCCGGGCTGAGGCCCGAGATATGGTCGACATCGGGCTTGCCCATCATGTCGAGGAACTGCCGCGCATAGGCCGAAAGCGATTCGACATAGCGCCTTTGCCCCTCGGCATAGATCGTGTCGAAGGCCAGCGAGGACTTGCCGGACCCCGAAAGCCCGGTCATCACCACCAGCCGGTCGCGCGGAATGTCGAGGTCCACGCCCTTCAGGTTGTGCTCGCGCGCGCCGCGCACTTCGATGAACTTCTGTTCCGCCATGGCCCACCCCGGTCGATGCCCAAGAGATAGGGCAAAACCCCGTCCGATCCAACCCGATTTTGCGAACGAAGGGGGAACGGGCGCAACGCCCTCTTTTCGTATTCACCGGACAATATATGATCGCGCCAGACATTCCCAAGGTGGTCCATGTTCCGTTTTCTGCGTTCGCGCGCCGTGCCGCCGATGCCGGCCGTCGCCGAGATCGCGGCGGCCGTCGCCGCGGGGCAGATGTATCTTATCGACGTGCGCGAGCGGGGCGAGATCTTGCAGACCGGCACCGCCTGCGGCGCGCGGCACATTCCGCTGTCGCAGATCGGCCTCCGGGCCGATCCGCAGGCCGCGGAGGCGGCGATCCGGCCGGACAGGCCGGTGGTGGTCTTCTGCGCGTCGGGCGGGCGCGCGGGCGCGGCGGCACGGCAGTTGCGGCGCCTGGGCTATGCGCCGGTCTGGAACCTCGGCGGCTTCGGCGACTGGGTGCGCGCCGGCGGTCAGATCGAGAAGGCCTGACCCCGCCGGGCCTGTTGCAGCGCATGCACCGCGATCCCGGCGGCGCAGGCCAGCATGGCGACCCCGGCCAGCGCCCAGGGCCCGGCGTCCGACAGCAGGGCGGCCAGGACCGGCGTGCCGGTCGTGGTGCCGAGGTTGCCAAGCTGCGCAACGGCCCCCGAGGCGCGGGCGCGATCATCGGCGGTCGCATTCAGCTCGGGGATCGCGGCAAAGCTGGCGCCCTGCACGATCCCGAGCGCCGCCGACAGCCACAGGCCCGCGGCGATCATCCCACCGGCCTCGCCCCAGAACAGCGCCAGCGCCAGAAAGCCCGGCACCGCCGCGGCATAGCCCCATTGCACCAGCCGCACCGCCCGCAGCCGCGACAGAAGCCAGACGCCCAGCGTCAGCGACACCGCGATCGAGACCAGCGGCATGCCGGTTGCAAGAAGGTCGCGCGCGCCTTCCGGGGCGGCGGGAGGCAGGAGCGTCAGGCAGGCGACATAGAGGAAGGTATAGAAGCAGAACCCCATCGCCGGCGCGGCCAGCCGCGGCGAGGCATAGATCGCCAGATGCTGCGCCAGAAGGTTGCCCAGCCGCCCGACATGGCGTGGCGGATCAGCCGGCAGCGCCAGCGCCAGCAGCAGGGCCAGCGCCGCCATCCAGCCGGCATGGGCCAGAAACAGCGCCGGCGCACCGCCGGCGGCCACGATTCCCGGCGCGATCAGCGCCAGAAGCGCATAGGTCACACCAAAGAAGCTCGACCACAGGATCATGGCGAAGGGGCGCCGCGCCTCCGGCGCCAGCGCCGCGATCATCGTCGGCCCGACGACGACGATGGCCAGATGCGAGACGCCTTCCAGCACGCGGGCGGCCAGCATCACCGGATAGGGCGGCAGCATCGCCTCAAGGGCCGATACCGCACCGCCCAGCAGCATGGCGGCCACGATGGCCCGGCGCGGCCCGATCCGTGCCACCAGAAGCCCCGCCGTGGTGCCGAAGATCAGCCCGACCAGCCCCACGATCGAAACGATCAGTCCCAGCGCCGCCGCGCTGCCGCCGCCGTAGATCACGCGCAGATCGGCGAACAGCACCGAGATCTTGCCGAATTGCGCCGCCGCCCCCAGGCCCGCGGCCCAGAGAAGGAAGACAAGGCCCATCGGGGGAATCGCCGGAAGGAATCGCGCCATGCGCCATGGCTAGACGACCGGCCGGGGTTGCGCCAGCCATCGCCGGTTGCGCCAGCCCCGGCGCCCCCTTGTCTCGGCCGCCCGGGCTTGCGAGAAACGGGGCATGACGACGCCCGATATCCTCTGCATCGGCTCGGTCCTGTGGGACATCATCGGCCGCTCGCCCGCCGCCATGCGGCAGGGGTCGGACGTGCCCGGCCGCATCACCCGCCTGCCGGGCGGGGTAGCGATGAACATCGCCATGACGCTGGCGCGCTTCGGCCTTTCCCCGGCGGTGCTGACAGCCATCGGCCGCGATGCCGAGGGCGAGGAACTGGTCGTCGCCTGCGAGAGGCTGGGCGTCTCGACCGCGCATGCCTATCGCTCCGACGACCTGCCGACCGACCGCTATCTGGCGATCGAGGGGGCGAACGGGCTGATCGCGGCCATCGCCGATGCGCATTCGCTGGAGGCCGCCGGCGCAAGGATCCTCGCGCCGCTGGCGGACGGCCGGCTCGGATGCGAGGCCGCGCCCTGGGCCGGCGCCGTGGCGCTGGACGGCAACCTGACCGAGACTCTGCTGGCGACCATCGCCACCTCGCCGCTGTTCTGCGCGGCCGACCTGCGGGTGGCGCCCGCGAGCCCCGGCAAGGCCGAGCGGCTGCGCCCGCTGCTGTCGCATCCCCGGGCGACGCATTATCTCAACCTCGAAGAGGCGAACGTGCTGACCCATGCCGGCGCCTCCTGCGCGGGCGAGGCGGCCGAGGCGCTGCTGGCCCGCGGCGCCGCGCGGGTGCTGGTCACGGATGGCGGCCGCGCTGCGGCCTGCGGCCGGCAGGGCGCGGGCATCGTCACCGCCCTGCCGCCGCAGGTTCTGGTCACGCGCGTCACAGGCGCCGGCGACACCTTCATGGCCGCGCATCTTCTGGCCGAACGGCGGGGGCAGGATCGCGCCGCGGCGCTTGCCGCAGCACTTGCCGCCGCCGCGGCCTATGTCTCGGGAGATATCGCCTCATGACCCGGCCCGCCGCCGCCCCGCCCCTTGCCTTTTCGCCCGAGGTCGCCGGGGCCCGCGCCGCCGGCACGCCGCTGGTGGCGCTCGAATCGACCATCATCACCCATGGCATGCCCTTTCCCCAGAACGTGGAGACCGCCGCCCGCGTCGAAGAGGCGGTGCGCGCCGCCGGGGCCACGCCGGCCACCATCGCCGTCATGGGCGGGCGCATCCACATCGGGCTGACGGCGGGGGAACTCGACCGGCTCGGCCGGGCGCAGGGGGTGGCGAAACTGTCGCGCGCCGATCTGGCCCCCTGCCTCGTCTCGGGGCGGACCGGCGCCACCACCGTGGCCGCCACCATGATCTGCGCGCGGCTGGCCGGCATCGACGTCTTCGCCACCGGCGGAATAGGCGGCGTCCACCGCGGCGCGGAAACCAGCTTCGACATCTCGGCCGATCTGATCGAACTGGCCGGGACCGCCGTCACCGTCGTCGCCGCCGGCGCCAAGGCGATTCTCGACCTACCGAAGACGCTGGAGGTGCTGGAAACCCACGGCGTTCCGGTCGTGGCCTTCGGGCAGGACGATTTCCCCGCCTTCTGGTCGCGCTCCTCGGGCCTTGCGGCACCGCTGCGCATGGACAGCGCGGCCGAGATCGCCGCCGCCCACCGCATGCGCGCGCGGCTCGGCCTGCCCGGCGGGCAGTTGGTGGCCAATCCGATTCCCGCCGCGGCGGAGATCCCCCGCGACGAGATCGCCCCCCATATCGAGGCCGCGCTGGCCGAGGCCGGGGCGCAGGGCATCGCCGCCAAGGCGGTGACGCCCTTCCTGCTGCAACGCATCTTCGAGCGGACCGGCGGGCGCTCGCTTGCGGCAAATATCGCGCTCGTCCTGTCGAATGCCCGCCTCGCGGCCGAGATTGCCCGCGAACTGACGATCCTCGCCCGCTGATCCCGGTTTTTCGCCTTTGCGGCATTGCGGCCCGGCCCCACCGCACCCTAGATTGACGGTGGCACGCGGGAGGCATCATGGACGAGCAGGAGACGACACATCGCCGGAGCGTTCTGGCCGTGCTGCGGGCCAGCTTCCTGACCGGACTTGTCGTCGTCCTGCCGATCGGGCTGACGCTTTATGTCGTCTGGGCCGTGGTCGGCTGGATCGACGGCTGGATCCTGCCGCTGATCCCCGCCTATTACCAGCCCGATGCGGTGATGGCGCGCTGGTTCGGGCCGGAGTACGAATTTCCGGTACGCGGCGTGGGGGTTCTGGTCTTCCTTGTCGTCACGGTCATCGTGGGCTGGCTGGCCAAGGGGCTGATCGGCCGCTCGGTCATCCGCACCGGCGAGGATCTGGTCGACCGCATGCCGGTCGTCCGCTCGATCTACGGCGCCTTCAAGCAGGTGGCGGAAACCTTCTTCAACAAGAAGGAAAAGAGCTTCGACAAGGTGGTGCTGGTGCAGTTTCCCCGCCCCGGATCCTGGGCGCTGGGCTTCCTGTCGACGCGCCCCAAGGGCGAGCTTGCCGACCGGCTGGCCGAACAGGGCCCGGATCTGGCGGCAGTTTTCGTCGGGCTCACACCCTTCACCTCGGGCATGCTGCTGTTCGTCCCGACCGAGGAACTGGTGTTTCTCGACATGGGGGTCGACGATGCCGCCAAGCTGATCGTCTCGGGCGGCCTGGTCTACCCCCAGCCGAAAGATCCGCGCTGAGGCGTCAGAGCGCGGTCCAGCCGCCGTCGACCGAGATCGTCGTGCCCGTGACCTGCGCGGCATAATCGGAACACAGCCAGACGACCGTGCCGCCCAGCTGCTCGGTGGTGGCGAACTGGCGCGACGGCTGGCGTTGCAGCATGACCTCGCGGATCACCGTCTCGCGATCCATCCCGTGCACTTTCATCTGGTCGGGGATCTGCGCCTCGACCAGCGGTGTCAGCACATAGCCGGGGCAGACGGCATTGCAGGTGATGCCCTGCCCCGCGGTTTCCAGGCCGACCGTCTTGGTCAGGCCGACCACGCCGTGCTTGGCCGAGACATAGGCCGACTTGTAGGGGCTGGCCGTCAGCCCATGGGCCGAGGCGATGTTGACGATGCGCCCCCAGCCGCGGGCCCGCATGCCCGGCAGCGCCACGGCGATGGTGTGAAAGGCAGAGGACAGGTTGATCGCAAGGATGCGGTTCCACTGATCGACCGGAAAGTCCTCGATCGGCGCGACATGCTGGATGCCGGCATTGTTGACAAGGATGTCGCAGCCGCCGGCCCGTTCGATCAGGGCACGCGCTTCCTCGCCCTTCGACAGATCGGCCTGGATATAGCGGACGGGCACGCCGAACCGGGCGGCAAGTCCGCTCGCGAGCGCGTGATCCTCGTCCCGATTCGTGAAGCTGTTCAGGACGACCTCGGCCCCTGCCCGGGCCAGTTCCTCGGCCACGCCGAGACCTATGCCGGAGTTCGATCCCGTAACGACCGCCCGCTTGCCCTTCAGATCCATGATCCCGCCCTTTCCTGCATTGCCTGGCTTTTGCGCGATCATATCTGCTGCATCCGCGAACGCCAGCCGCAGGCCCCCGGTGCGACGGCAGGAAACGGCACGAAAAAAAAACGCCGGCACAAGGCCGGCGTTGAGTGTTGAGGCAGGTTTCATACAGGCAAGAAACCTATCGAGCAGTAAGTTCTATATAACCCTCAACGTTGCCCGTTCCAAGCTAAAAGTTTGAAATGCCTGCCGTGCCGGCTTAGTCTCGCGGCCGAATATGGGGAAAACCGGGGATCGTTTCCGAAATGCGCTGTCACTTTTTCGCGACTCTCGCCAGTGGCGTCTTCTGCGCCAGCATTCTGGCCCTCCCCGGAGCCCTGCTGGCCGAACCTCGACACGGCATAGCTATGTATGGCGACCCCACCCTACCCCCTGATTTTGTGTCACTGCCGCAGGTCAACCCCGATGCGCCCAAGGGCGGCACCATCGTCCTGGGCGAGAATGGCAGCTTCGACAGCCTGAACCCTTTCGTCACCGCCGGACAGCCGGCGGCCGGCATCGCAAGCCTGACGGTCGAGACGCTGATGGGCCGCAATTACGACGAGCCGTTCTCGCTCTACGGTCTTCTGGCCGAGTCGATCGACACCGATGATTCGCGCTCTTACGTAGAATTTACCCTGCGTGAGGGCGCGCGTTTTTCCGACGGCAGCCCGGTCACGGTCGAGGATGTGCTCTGGTCCTTCGAAAAGCTGGCCGTGGACGGCAACCCGCGCTATCATGCCGCCTGGTCCAAGGTGGCCACGGCCGAGCAGACCGGGCCGCGCAGCGTCCGCTTCACCTTCAACACCGGGGATCGCGAACTGCCGCTGATCCTGGGGCTGCGGCCGGTGCTGCAAAAGGCGCAATGGCAGGGCAAGGATTTCGAGGCCTCTGGCTTCGAGGCGCCGGTGGGTTCCGGCCCCTATGTGGTCGACAAGGTCGATCCCGGCGTGTCGATCACCTATCGCCGCAACCCCGACTGGTGGGGCAAGGATCTGCCCTTCAACCGCGGGCAGTGGAATTTCGACACCATTCGCTATGAATATTTCTCCAATGCCCAGGCGAATTTCGAGGCGTTCAAGGCCGGCATCCTGTCCAGCTACCGCGAGACCAACCCCGCGAAATGGGCCACCAACTACGATTTCCCTGCGGTCACGGCCGGCGATGTGGTGAAATCCGAGATCCCGCACCACCGCCCCTCGGGGATCGAGGGGCTGGTCTTCAACACCCGCCGCCCGATCTTCGCCGACTGGCGGGTGCGTCAGGCGCTGATTCTGGCCTTCAACTACGAATTCATCAACCAGTCGCTGACCGGCGGCGTGCAGCCGCGCATCCAGTCCTATTTCTCGAACTCGCCGCTCGGCATGGTGCCCGGCGCGCCGGCCGAGGGCCGGGTGCGCGACCTGCTGGCGCCCTTCGCCGACAGTCTGCTTCCCGGCGCCATCGAGGGCTATGCGTTGCCGGTGTCCGACGGCAGCCCGACCAACCGCAAGAACATTCGCGCCGCCATGCGGCTGCTGGAAGAGGCGGGCTGGACCGTGGACGGGGCCGGCGTGCTGCGCAATGCCGCCGGAGAGCCCTTCCGCTTCGAGATCGTCCTGACCACGGGCCAGGACGAGATGGTCGCCATCGCGTCGATCTATGTCGAGGAACTGAAGGCGCTGGGGATCGAGGCCAGCGTCACCCGGCTCGACAGTGCGCAGATGAAGGTGCGGACCAACGACTATGATTTCGACATGACGCATTACATCCGGTCGGTCTCGCTGTCGCCGGGCAACGAGCTGACGCTCTACTGGGGGTCGGCGGCCGCCACAGAGCCCGGCACGCGCAACTGGATGGGCATGAAGTCGCCGGCCGCCGATGCGCTGATCGGCGAACTTCTGGCCGCCCGCGACGGTGACGAGGTGCTGGCCACGGCGCGGGCGCTTGACCGGGTACTGACCTCCGGGCGATATGTCATCCCCATCTGGTACTCGGACCGCGCGCGGATCGCGCATAAGAAGGAGCTTCGCTTTCCGGCGCATCTGCCGCTTTACGGCGACTGGCTCGGGTTCCAGCCGGATATCTGGTGGTATCAGGACTGAGCAGAAAACAACAAGACAGACAGGCAGATCATGAGGAAACTGGCACTTCTGGGGGCGGTCCTCGCCGCCCTTTCGGGCTGCAACACCGTGGCCGGCGTGGGCGAGGATGTCTCGGGCGGCGCGCGGACCGTACAGGGCTGGTTGCAGTAACGGGCGCCGCGAAAGCGGCCGCCCCGGCAAGTCGGGCGCTGAAGGCCGGGCGCGGGCCGCCCGGTGCGTTGACCTCACCCGGCCGCTGCGCAGGGGTGAGATCCGGACATGGCGCGACACGCGCGCCCGGCGCGCGCAGAACCCCTCGCAGAACCCCTCCGGGCGTTCCCCCGCGCGGGGCCTGCCGGCTCGCCGCCGGCGATCAGGCCGCCACCTCTCCCCCGGCTGCCGCCCCGCCTTCGCCCGACGCCTCGAAGGGGGCCGGCCGCTTTCCGGTCTGGCGGATCACCGTCACCGAGCAATGCGCCTCGGCCACCACCTGCGCCGAGACCGAGCCGAGATAGCGCCGCGCGGTGGAATGGCCGCGGGCGCCCATCATGATGTGGCTCACATGGTTCTGCGCGGCATAGTCGAGAATGACCTGCCCGGGATCCGGCCCTTCAAGGACGGAAAAGGTCAGCCGCTCTTCGGGCAGGTCGATGGCCGCGGCCCAGTGCTTCAACTGCACCAGCCGCAGGACGTGCAGGTTGTTGCCCCGGTCGTCGGTCATCTGGTCCAGGCCGATCCGCGCGGTCTTGATCACGTTCACGCAGGCGATGCGGGCATCCGGCTCGATCACCAGCATCCGCCGGACCGCCGCATGCAGCACCTGCGCCAGATCCTCATGTTCGGGCGCGGTGTCGACCGCCACACAGATGATCGGGACAGACGCCATCTGCGAGGCCACCGAATCGGGCGCCCGGAACTGCCGGATCCTGCGCACCTCGCGCCAGCGGTCGAAGACCTGCAACCAGCCGTCCTGTTTCAGCTTCGTCGCGCGCGGCGTCAGTTTCACCTGCCGGGGATGCGCAAGGTCGAAGGCGAGCTGTGCCGCCGTCTGATAACGGCGCAGGGGATCGACCTCCAGCGCGCGCAGGACGACCTCCTGCAACCATTCCGGCAGTTCGGGGCGCAGGGCGCGCGGCGGCACCGGATCGCGCCAGAGCCGACGGCGCACGCCCTTCAGCCGCTGCGGCACGCCAAAGGGCGGCCGGCCGACCGCAAGCTGATAGATCATGGCGCCAAGCGCGAAGAGATCCGACCGCGGATCATTGCGCGCACGCAGGTATTGTTCCGGCGCGATATAGGGATAGGTGCCCATCGGGATGCGGAATTCCTCTGCCAGCAGGTCGGGCAGCCGGTCGTGGCGCGACAGGCCGTAGTCGATCAGCACCATCTCGCCGCCGGGCCGCTGGAGGAAATTCTCGGGCTTCAGGTCGAGGTGGATCACCCCCTGCCGGTGCACATCGGCCACCGCATCGACCAGCCGCGCCGCGACCTCCAGCAGATCGGACAGCGGCAGCGGCGCCTTGCGGAAGGTGGCCAGCATCGAATCGCCCTGGATCCGTTCGGTGACGATATAGGCCATCACGTCGAAATCGCCGATGCCCATCACCCGCGGCACATGCGGGCCGGACAGGCGCGGCATGATCATCTGCTCGACCTCGAAGCCCACGATGGTGGGCCCGTCGTCGCCGTCGAGGATGGTCGGCACCTTCATCACCAGGGGGGTGCGGTATTTCGGGTTCGTCGCCTCCCAGATGGTGGCGAAGCCCCCGGCATGCAGTTGCTCGCCCAGGGTGAAGCCGTCGATCTCCAGCCCCTTGTACGGTCTTTTCATCTCATCATTCTCCGCGCATCAGCCGCAGGGCCAGTTCCTCGGGCAGCCCCGCGGCCCTGATCCTGGCCATGGTGGTGGCGTTGTCATAGGGTACGCGGCGGAAGGTCAGTTCCGAACTGTCGGTGTCATAGAGCGCATAGCCCGCCTGCGGCAGGCCGTCGCGCGGCTGGCCGACCGAGCCCACGACCGCAAGCCAGCGCCGCGACCGCAGCAGCGGAAAGGGAAGCCCGGCGCGGAAGACCTGCTCGCGCACGGTTCCCGACAGGTCGCGCGACACCAGAAGCGGCACATGGACATGGCCGCAGAAGATGACCCGCGCCGCCGTGGCGCCAAACGATCCCACGGCCCTCAGATCCGAGGTGACATAGGTCCAGTCCCCCGGGCTGTTGGCGCTGGCATGGACGAACAGGGTCTCGCCGGCGGCGGCCGTCATCGGCAGCCCGGCGAGAAACTGCTTCTGCGCGGCCGACAGCCGCGGGATCGTCCACTCCATCGCGCGCCGGGCAAGGCCGCCCATGCTTTCCGCCCCCCCCGCCGCCGCATTGTCATGGTTGCCGCGAACGCAGAGCGCGCCTTCCGCCACCAGATCCGCGGCCCGGTCGCAGCACCATTCCGGATCGGGGCCGTAGCCCACGATGTCGCCCAGCAGGACGATCCGGCCGGCGCCGCGCTGCGCGGCATCGTCCAGCACGGCCTCGAACGCCTCGCGGTTGCCGTGAATGTCGGTCAGAATCGCCAGCAGCATCGCCCCCCTCCCGCTGATTGCGCAAAGCCTAGGCGGGGAAAGATGCATCCGCCATGCGTCAGATCAATTTCCCGGCCGAATGGCGGCGCAGGCAGGCTTGCGCCAGCGCCGCCCCGGCCCTATGCCCGAAGGCATGACCTCCCCCGACCTTTCCCGCTTCAACCTTGCCGCCCATGTGCTGGCGGCGGGTTCGGCCACGCCCGACAAGGTGGCGCTGGCGATCCTGACGCTGACCGGCGCCGAACGCTGGAGCTATGGGCGCCTCACCCGCGCCGTTCTCGGCGCCGGCGGCTGGCTGCTGTCCCATGGGGCCCGCCCGGGCGAACGGGTGCTGATCCGGCTGGGCAATACCCCGGCCTATCCGGTGCTCTATCTCGGCGCGATCGCCGCGGGGCTGGTGCCGGTCGCCACTTCGCCGCTGCTGACAGCGGCCGAGATCGGCCGGATGGCGGCGCTGGTCCGCCCGCGGCTGACCGTCGCCGCCCCCGGCATCGCCGTGCCGGAGGGGACGGCGACGCTGATCGAGGATCTGCCCGGCTGGGAGGCGCAGGCCCCCTGCGGCTGGCATCCGGGCGATGCCGGGCGCGAGGGTTATGTCGTCTTCACCTCGGGCACGTCCGGCCGGCCGCTCGCGGTGCGCCATGCCCATCGCGCGATCCTGGCCCGCGCCCTGATGCATCAGGGATGGGAGGGGATCGGGCCGTCCGACCGCCTGCTGCATGCCGGCGCCTTCAACTGGACCTATACCATGGGGACCGGGCTTCTCGACCCCTGGACGGTCGGGGCCACGGCGCTGATCCCGGCGCCCTCGGTCGCGCCGGAGCACCTGCCGCTGGTGCTGCGCCGCCATGATGCCACGATCCTGGCCGGCGTGCCCACGGTCTTTCGCCGGCTTTTGCGCGCCGAGATGCCGGGCCTGCCCCGCCTGCGCCATGCGCTTTCGGCCGGAGAGGCGCTGCCCCCCGACCTGCGGGCCGACTGGCAGGCGCGCACCGGCACCGACATTCACGAGGCGCTGGGGATGAGCGAGATTTCCACCTTCGTCTCGGGCAGCCCGTCGCGCCCCGCACCCGCCGGCACCACCGGCTTTCCCCAGCCCGGCCGCCGCATCGCCGTGCTGGGCCCCGACGACAGGCCGCTTCCCCCGGGCGAGATCGGCACGCTGGCGGTCTCGACCGCCGATCCCGGCCTGATGCTGGGCTATGTGCGCGACACGGGCGAAGACGGCGCGGGCACGGCGGGTGAGGCGACCGAGGCGGGGGCGTGGTTCGCCACCGGCGATCTGGTGCATCAGGACCATTCCGGCGCCATCCACTACCACGGCCGCACCGACGAGATGATGAATCCCGGCGGCGTGCGGGTGTCCCCCCGCGAGGTGGAACAGGCGCTGGCCGGCCTGCCCGGCACGGCCGATCTGGCCGTGGCCGAGGTCGAGGTCGGCCCGGGCACCCGGGTCATTGCGTGCTTTCACGCAGGGGCGGATGTGCCCGAAAGCACCGCGGCGGCCTTTGCGGCCGAACGGCTGGCGCGCTACAAATGTCCCCGCCTCTGGATCCGCGTCGAGACCATTCCGCGCGGCCCGACCGGCAAGGTGAACCGCCGCGCGCTTGCGGCCCTGATCAGGCCCGCGCCATGACCCCCGTTTCGCTCGACGTCTTCATCGACCCCGTATGCCCCTGGTGCTACATCGGCAAGGCGAACCTCGACCGTGCGCTGGCTGCAGCACCGGCGCAGCCCTTCGTGACCGCCTGGCACCCCTTTCAGCTCAACCCCGACCTGCCGCGGGAAGGTGTGGCCAAGCGCGCCTATCTCGAAGCGAAATTCGGCGGCAAGGCGCAGGTGGATGCGATCCACGAACGCCTGCGCGAGGCCGCGCGCAAGGCGGGTGTCGCGCTCGACCCCGATATTCCGCAGCGCCAGCCCAATACGCTCGACGCGCACAGGCTGATCCACTGGGCCGGGATCGAGGGGCGGCAGGATCCGGTCGTCACCGCCCTGTTCCGCGCCTATTGGGACGACGGGCGCGACATCGGCGATGCCGCGGTGCTGTCGGCCATCGCCGCCGGGGCCGGGATGGATGGCGATGCCGTGGCGCGGCTTCTCGCCACCGATGCCGATGCCGACGACCTGATGGCGCGCGACCGCGACGCGCGGGAAAAGGGCGTCACCGCCGTACCCACCTTCCTGATCGCCCGGCAATATGTCGTCTCGGGCGCCCAGCCGCCCGAGTTGTGGGCCGATGTGATCCGCGACATTGCGAGCCAGGCATGACCGACCGCCCCCTACCGCCACGCCAGCCGTCGCAGGTTGAATTCATCGTCCTTGTCGCGATGATGTTCGCGACCGTCGCGCTGTCGATCGACGCGATGCTGCCGGCCCTGCCCGAGATTGCGGCCACGCTGTCGCCGGATGCGCCGAACAATGCCCAGCTTGTGCTGACGAGCTTTGTCCTTGGCATGGGCATCGGCACGCTGGTGGCCGGGCCGCTGTCGGATGCCTTCGGCCGCAAGGGGACCGTTCTTTTCGGAACCGCCATTTACATCGCCGCGGCCTTCGCCGCCTGGGCCTCGCCCACGCTGCCGGTTCTGCTGGTCTCGCGGCTGCTGATGGGGATCGGCGCCGCCGGGCCAAGGACCGTGACCATCGCCATCGTTCGCGACCTCTACCACGGGCGCGAGATGGCGCGGATCATGTCCTTCGCGATGATGGTCTTCACCCTGGTGCCGGCGGTGGCGCCGCTTCTTGGCCAGGTGGTCATGTCCTTTGCCGACTGGAAGGCGATCTTCCTGGTCTATATCGGCTTTGCCGGGCTGACCGCGCTGTGGCTGGCCCTGCGCCAGCCCGAAACCCTGCCGCCCTCGGAGCGGCGGCCCCTGTCGGTGGCCGAACTGCTGGAGGGCACGCGCGAGCTTTTCCGCCACCGGGTGGTAACGATCTCGATCCTGGCGCAGACCCTGACCATGGCCGTCCTCTTCGCGCTCCTGTCCTCGATCCAGGGCCTGTTCGAGCAGCGCTTCGACCGGGCCGACAGCTTTCCGCTCTGGTTCGCCTTCATCGCCGTCTGTTCCGCCGGCGGCTCGTTCCTGAATGCCCGCGCCGTGATGCGGATCGGCATGCGGGCGATGGTCCGGCTGGCCTATGGCGTGCTGCTGGCGCTGACGGTGGTGATGCTGGCGCTGTTCGCCTCGGGCGTGCTGTCGCCCGCCGCCGAATTTCCCGCCTTCCTGATCTGGACCGTGGTGATGTTCGGCTCGCTCGGGCTGACCATGGGCAACCTCAATGCGCTGGCGATGGAGCCGGTCGGCGATATCGCCGGGCTGGCGGCCAGCGTGATCTCCTCGCTGGCGACCGTCGGCTCGGTTGTGCTGGCGATTCCCGTGGGGCTGGCCTTCGATGGCACGCCGCTGCCGCTGCTGATCGGCGGCGTGGTCTTTATCGGCGGATCGCTGCTGCTGGCGCGGCGACTGTAGCCTTCGCCTTTTCCGCCAGATCGCGGGCGACGGCAAAGGCGCCCTTGATCCGCTCGCTTTCGGATTTCATCTCGCCCTGCAGGACGATCTTGTTGCCCTGCACCCGCGCCGCGCTGCCCTGCGCCTTCAGGAATTCCACGAGGCCGGCGGGATTGGCGAACTTGTCGCCGTGGAACTGCACCGTCGCGCCCTTCGGCCCGGCATCGAGCCGGCTGATCCCGGCGCGCTTGGCCATGGCCTTGATCCGCACGATCAGCAGCAGCGTGTTCACCTCTTTCGGCAGGGCGCCGAAACGATCGATCAGTTCGGCGGCGAAGCCTTCGAGTTCGACCTTGGTCGTCAGACCCGAGAGGCGGCGGTAAAGCCCGAGGCGGATGTCGAGGTCGGGGATATAGTCCTCGGGGATCATCACCGGCACGCCCAGATTCAACTGCGGCGACCAGTCGTCCGACATTTCGGACAGCCCGTCGATCTCGCCCGATTTCAGCTTGGCGATCGTCTCTTCCAGCATGTGCTGGTAAAGTTCGTAGCCCACCTCCCTGATATGGCCCGACTGTTCCTCGCCCAGCAGGTTCCCAGCCCCCCGCAGGTCGAGGTCGTGGCTGGCCAGGTTGAAACCGGCGCCGAGGCTGTCGAGGCTGCCCAGCAGCTTCAGCCGCCGCTGCGCCTGCGGGGTCAGGGGCACGCGCGGCTTTGTCGTCAGATAGCAATAGGCCCGGGTCTTCGACCGCCCGACACGGCCGCGGATCTGGTAAAGCTGGCCCAGCCCGAACATGTCGGCGCGATGGATGACCATCGTGTTCGCCGTCGGAATGTCGAGGCCGGATTCGACGATGCTGGTGGCAAGAAGCACGTCGAACCGCCCGTCGTAGAACTGGTTCATCCGGTCGTCCAGCTCTCCCGCCGCCAATTGGCCATGGGCGATGACATAGGAGACCTCGGGAACATGGGTCTTCAGGAAATCCTCGATCTCGGGCAGGTCGGCCACGCGCGGGACGACATAGAACGACTGGCCGCCGCGGAAATGTTCCCGCAACAGCGCCTCGCGCAGGGTGATGCCGTCGAATTCCGACACATAGGTGCGGATCGCCAGACGGTCGACCGGCGGCGTTGCGATGATCGACAGGTCGCGCACCCCGGTCAGGCTGAGTTGCAGCGTCCGCGGGATCGGCGTCGCGGTCAGCGTCAGCACATGCACCTCGGAGCGCATCTCCTTCAGCCGTTCCTTGTGGGCAACGCCGAAATGCTGCTCCTCGTCGATGACCAGAAGGCCAAGCCGCCGGAAGCTGATGCCCTTGGCCAGCAGCGCATGGGTCCCCACGACGATATCCACCGTCCCGTCGGCCAGCCCCGCCCGGGTGGCCGACGCCTCCTTCGCCGCGACGAAGCGCGACAGCGGGCGGACCGTGACCGGAAAGCCGCGGAACCGCTCGGCGAAGCTGCGGTAATGCTGGCGGGCCAGCAGTGTGGTCGGGCAGACCACCGCGACCTGCATTCCCGCCATGGCGGCCACGAAGGCCGCGCGCATCGCCACCTCGGTCTTGCCGAAACCGACATCGCCCACGACCAGCCGGTCCATCGGGCTGCCCTTTTCCAGATCGGCCACCACATCGGCGATGGCGGCAAGCTGGTCGTCGGTCTCGGGCCAGGGGAAGCGGGCGGCAAAGGCCTCCCAGGCGGAATGCGGCGCCTCGAGGATGGGGGCGGCGCGCAGCAGGCGTTCGGCCGCGACCCGCATCAGCCGGTCGGCGATCTCGCGGATGCGTTCCTTCAGCCGCGCCTTCTTGGCCTGCCAGGCCCCGCCGCCAAGGCGGTCGAGAAGCCCCTCTTCATGACCATAGCGGCTGAGAAGCTCGATATTCTCGACCGGCAGGTAAAGTTTCGCATTGTCGGCATATTCGAGTGCCACGCAGGCATGCGGCGCACCAAGGGCGGTGATCGTCTCGATCCCGAGGTAGCGGCCGACGCCATGTTCGACATGCACGACCAGATCGCCGGGCGACAGCGATTCCGCCTCGCGCAGGAAGTTCTCGGCCTTGCGCTTGCGCTTCGGGCGCCCGATCAGCCGGTCGCCCAGCACGTCCTGTTCGGAAATGACGGCGATTCCGGGGGCGGTAAAGCCGGCCTCCAGCGCCCAGACAACAAGGGAAACCCCACCTTTTCCGGGCTTTACGGCGCGAAGATCGGGAATTTCCTCAGCCGAGAGGCCCTGATCGGTCAAAAGACCCTTCAGCCGCTCCCGCGCGCCGTCAGACCAGCTTGCGATCACCACCTGGGAATCTTTGCGCAAGGCGCGAATGTGATCGGCCAAAGCGCCGAAAAGGCTGACCTTTTCCTGCTGGCGTTCCGGTGCGAAATTGCGCCCGATGCGGCCGCCGGCATCCAGAACCCCGGGCCCCGGCGCCTGTGGCAAAGGCGAAAGCCGGATCAGCCGGTGATCCGCGACCGCGGCGGTCCAGGCCGCATCGTCAAGATAGAGCAGGCCGGGCGGAACCGGCTTGTAGACCGTGTCCATCCGCATCCGCGCTGCCATCGCCTCGGCCCGCGCGTCATAGGCATCCTCGACCGTCTCCCAGCGCGCCAGCCGCATCGCCTCGACCTGATCGTCCAGCATCACCGCGGCGCCGGGCAGATAATCGAAGATCGTCTCCAGCCCGTCGTGGAAGAACGGCAGCCAATGCTCCATCCCCTGATGCTTGCGCCCGGCGCTGACCGCCTCGTAGAGCGGATCGTCCGAGCCGCCGGCGCCGAATTCCGCGCGGTAGTTCTGGCGGAACCGGGTGATCGCGGCCTCGTCCAGCACCACCTCGGACACCGGGGCGAATTCGACCCGGGCCAGCTTTTCCACCGTGCGCTGGCTGACCGGATCGAAGCGCCGCGCACCGTCGAGCTGGTCGCCAAAGAAATCCAGCCGGATGGGACCGCCCGGCCCCGGCGGGAAGACATCGACGATGCCGCCGCGCAGGGCATAATCCCCCGGCTCGGCCACGGTCGAAACCGGGGTGAAGCCCATGCGGGCCAGAAAGCCGCGCAGCCGCGCCTCGTCCACCCTGTCGCCCACCCTGGCGCGGAAAGACGCCGCACGCACGACCGCGCGTGCCGGCACCCGCTGGGTCACGGCATTCAGCGTGGTCAGCAGGACCAGCGGGCCGGACAGACCTTCGGCCAGCGCGGCCAGCGTCGCCATCCGGCGGGCGGCGATCTCGGGGTTGGGGGAAACCCGGTCATAGGGCAGGCAATCCCAGGCCGGAAAGGCCAGGACCGGCACTTCGGGCGCGGTCACGGCCAGCGCCACCGACATCGCCTCGGCCCGCTTGTCGTCGCGCGCGACATGGATCACCACGCGGCCGCGGCCCAGTTCCCGCGCCACCAGAAGCGCGTCGTGGCCTTCGGGGGCCCCGCCCAGAATGATTCGCTCGCCTGTCATCGCGCTCAACCCAGAATGGATTCCGACATGTTGCGATACATGCCGAACATCGCCGTGACGAAGATCGCCAGCATCCCCACCATCTGCACCTTCCGGCGGTGCGACATCAGCCGGCGGTAGAGCGCCTCGCCCGACTCCTCGCCGCCCTCGATCCGCAGCGCGGCCCGAAGCGACAGCCAGCCCACCGGCAGAAGCGGCGCGAGAAGGCAGAACACCGCCTGCGCGAATTCGACCCAGTACCAGAAGGCCAGCACCGCAAGCGAGGTCAGCACGAAGGCCAGACCGAAAAACAGCGGTGCGGCGGCGGTGCGGGTGATGTTCAGCATCCGCCGGCAGTTGATCGCCACCATCGTCTCGACATCCAGCGCCGTCTGCCCGCCATGCCGGCGCGCGCGCTGGATCATGTCGAAGGGCACGCCCAGAACCCAGTGGCTGGTCGAGGACCACAGGACGGCGAGCGCGATCCAGTACCAGAGGTTCGAGAACGACCGCATGTCGATCACGTCGAGAAGCGTTCGATAGAGATCCACGGCCTTCGTCTTCCCCCTGCCCTGCGACCTGCCGCCGCCCCCTCCGGGGGGCGCTTCGCACTTGAGACGCGCCCCTTTCCATGGCAGGCAAGGGGCCGACCCGCAAGCCCCCCGGCGCATCCGGCCGCGGCCCGCGCGCGCGCGAGGGCCCCGCGCCCGAAAGGCCTGCAACCCCGAAAGCCGACGCACCGGCAGAAACCGCCAAGAACCGCGAGCGAGACCCGCGAGAACGAGGAGACAGCATGCAACCGATCCTGGCCGATCATCCGATCCAGCGCCTGCGCCGCCTGCGCCGCACGCCCGCCCTGCGCGATCTGGTGCAGGAGACCCGGCTGTCGGCCGCCGACCTGATCTGGCCCGTCTTCCTCTGCGACGGCGAGGGCAAGGAACAGCCCGTGGCCTCGATGCCGGGGGTGAGCCGGCTGTCGGTGGACCGCGTGGTCCGGGCCGCGGAAAAGGCGGCGGCGCTGGGCATTCCTGCGCTGTGCCTGTTTCCCTATACCGATCCCGACCTGCGGACCGAGACCTGCGAAGAGGCCTGGAATCCCGAAAACCTGGCCAACCGGGCGATCCGGGCGATCAAGGCCGAGGTGCCCGAGGTCGCGGTGATGACGGATATCGCGCTCGACCCGTATAATGCCAACGGCCATGACGGGCTGGTCCGCGACGGCGTGATCCTGAACGACGAGACGATCGAGGCGCTGGTGCGGATGGCGCTGGCCCAGGCCGAGGCGGGCGCCGATATCCTTGGCCCCTCGGACATGATGGACGGCCGGATCGGCGCCATCCGCCGCGCGCTGGAGGCCGCGGGCCACAGCGACGTGGCGATCATGTCCTATGCCGCGAAATATGCCAGCGCCTTCTATGGCCCGTTCCGCGATGCCGTCGGCGCCTCGGGCCGGCTGGTCGGCGACAAGAAGACCTATCAGATGAACCCCGCCAACAGCGACGAGGCGCTGCGGCTGGTGGCGCGCGACCTGTCCGAGGGCGCCGACATGGTGATGGTGAAGCCGGGGATGCCCTATCTCGACATCTGCCGGCGGGTGAAGGACGCCTATGGCGTGCCGACCTTCGCCTATCAGGTCTCGGGCGAATATGCGATGATCCGGGCCGCGGCGCTGAACGGCTGGTTCGACGGCGAGATGGCGATGCTGGAAAGCCTGCTCGCCTTCAAGCGCGCCGGCTGCGACGGAATCCTGACCTATTTCGCGCCCGAGGCGGCACGGCTTATGCGCGGTTGAGGCAAGTTGCGGACGGCCGGTGGACAAAGGCGCCTCCGGCGGGGGTATTTGGGTCAAGAGGAAACGGCAGGTGCGGGGGTGGGATGTGCCATCTGCCGCGCCTGCGCCTTCCTGCCGATCTTGCGGGAAGGGCATGACAAGCCGGTGCAAAACCGCTAGATTTTGCGCAAACGGGGTCCGAGAAGCCCCAGTGGCAGGCAAGAGGCGAGAGGCAGCAACATGATCATGATCGGCAGGCGCGGAATTCTGGCGGGTGCGGGGGCGGCGATGCTGCTGCAGGCCTGCGGCAACGGCGTGGGGTCGAACGCCGCGGCCGAGATCGACGCGAGGGTGAGCGCGACGCAGGATTTCCTGTTCAGCCGCTATCCCGGCACGCGCGACCTGGCGGCGCGGGCTTACGGTGTGCTCTACATGCCGCTGATCACCGAGGCGGGCTTTGTCTGGGGCGGCGCCTATGGCCGCGGCGCCCTGCGCATCCGCGGCGTGACGGTCGATTACTATTCCGCCACCAAGGCGAGTTTCGGGCTGCAGATCGGCGCGCAGCAATATGGCCATGCGCTGTTCTTCATGACCGAGCAGGCGCTGGCCGAATTCCGCCGTTCGAACGGATGGGCGGTGTCGGCCGACCTGCGCTATGCCACGCCCGAGGAGGGCGCGACGATCGGCAAGGCCACGACCGAGATCGACCCGGTGATCGCGCTGATCTTCGGCCAGCAGGGGCTGATCGCCGGGGCGACGCTGGCGGGCGTGAAATACACGCGGATCATTCCGTAAAGGCGGCGGCGGTGTCGCTGGAGAGCCTTGTCGCGAACTGGGGGCCGGCGGCGGTCTTCGTCGGCTGCTTTTTCGAGGGCGAAACCTCGGCGGTCCTGGGCGGGGTGATCGCCCATCGCGGCATCGCGGGCTGGCTGGTGATGGCCGCCGCGGCGGCGGCGGGTGCCTATTCTGCCGACCAGGCCTGGTTCCTGCTGTCGCGCCATGCCGGCAACTGGCCGCGCCTTGCCCGGCTGCGCGAGCGCGCGGCGGCAAGCCGGTTCCAGGCGGGCCTGGGCCGGCATGCGGTGGTGGCCTCGCTGATCTTCCGCTTCATTCCCGGCACGCGGATCGTGGGCCCGGTCCTGCTGGCGCAGACCGGGCTTCGCTGGCCGGTCTTCGCCCTGCTCGACGGGCTGTCGGTGCTGGTCTGGGCCGCGATCTTCACCGCCCTCGGCTATCATTTCGGCCGCGCGGCCGAGGCGCTGTTCGGCCACATGCCGCTGCATGACTGGCTCTGGCTGGTCCTGATCCTGGGCGCCATCGTGCTGACGCTGCATCTTCTGTGGCGCCACAGGGCCAGCCGGAAGGCCGAACCGCCGGCAGACTAGCGCAGGCGGCGGATCAGGCTGGAGGTGTCGTTTCGCCCGCCGCCCATCAGCTGCACATCCTTGTAGAACTGGTCGACCAGCGCCGTCACCGGCAGGCTGGCGCCGATCTCGTCGGCGGTTTCAAGGCAGATCTTCAGATCCTTGCGCATCCAGTCCACGGCGAAGCCGAAATCGAACCTGCCCTCCAGCATGGTCTTGTGCCGGTTGACCATCTGCCAGGAACCGGCCGCGCCCTGGGCGATCACCTCGACCACGGCGGCACCGTCCATCCCCGCCTTCTCGCCGAAGGCCAGCGCCTCGGACAGACCCTGCATCAGCCCCGCGATGCAGATCTGGTTCATCATCTTGGCCAGTTGCCCGGCGCCGGTTTCGCCCAGGCGGCGGCAGATCCGGGCATAGGCCGCCATCACCGGCTCGGCCCGGGCATAATCATCGGCGCTGCCGCCGCACATGATCGAAAGCTGGCCGCTTTCGGCGCCGGCCTGCCCGCCCGAGACCGGCGCGTCGACATAGCCCACACCCGAGGTCGCGGCGCGCGCGGCCAGTTCGCGGGTGACGCTGGCCGAAACCGTGGTGTGGTCGACGAAGATCGCCCCGGCACCCATGCCGGCGAAAGCCCCGTCCGGACCAAGGCAGACCTGCCGCAGATCGTCGTCGTTGCCGACGCAGGCCATGACGAATTCCGCCCCCTCCGCCGCCGCGCGCGCGGTCGCGGCGCGGTGACCCTTGTGGCGGGCGACCCAGCTTTCGGCCTTTTGCGGGCTGCGGTTCCAGACCGTCACCGCATGCCCCTGCGCGGTCAGATGCCCCGCCATCGGTGCGCCCATCACCCCAAGCCCCAGAAATGCCACCCGTGCCATGCGTCTATCCCTCGCGTGATTTGCCCTTCGATCCGGCTTCGACTAGGAACGTCAGGACAACCTGCCGTCAAGCCCGGGGCCCCATGTTCAATCTCTTTCGCTGGCTTGTCCGGATCGTGGCCGGGCTTCTCGTGCTGTCGCTGGTGGCGGGGCTGCTGCTCTACTGGTTCCTCAGCCGCTCGCTGATCGACCCGGACGAGGATTTCACCGTTGCAGGCATCACCGCCCCGGTCGAGGTGGTGCGCAACAACGACGACGTGCCGCATATCTTCGGCAAGACCGAGGCCGATGTCTTCTTTGCGCTGGGTTTCGTCCATGCGCAGGACCGGCTCTGGCAGATGACGATGCTGCGGCGCACCGCGCAGGGCCGGCTGTCGGAACTGTTCGGGGCGGCCACGCTGCCCATCGACGAGCTGATCCGCCGGCTCGACCTTTACGGCCTGTCGCTGGCCTCGGTGAAGGCGCAGGATGCCCGGACGCTGCGCGCGCTGGAGGCCTATTCGGCCGGCGTCAACGCCTGGATCACCGAGGTGAACAAGGGCGCCCGCGGCCGGGGCGCGCCGGAATTCTGGCTGTTCTCGCCCGAGATCGCCGCCTGGGCGCCGGCCGATTCCATCGCCATCCTGAAGCTCATGGCGCTGCAACTCTCGGGCCAGGTTCAGAACGAGGTGTTGCGCGCCCGCCTGTCGCTGGTGCTGGAACCCGACCGGCTGGCCGACATCCTGCCCGAGGATCCGCAGGCCGCCATCGCCGCCCTGCCGGATTATGCCGCGCTGGTTCCCGGCGTCCGGCCCGGCGCGGCCCCGGTGCGGTTTGCGATGGGTCCGCTGTCGCCGGTGGCGGATCCGGCCTTTGCCGGCGCCTCGAACGCCTGGGCCGCAACGCCTGCCCGCTCTGCCGCCGGCGGCGCGCTCCTGGCAAACGACCCGCATCTGGGCTTCACCGCGCCCTCGATCTGGTATCTGGCGCGGCTGGACCTGCCGACGGGCGGCCTGATCGGCGGCACGATTCCGGGCACCCCCATCGTGCTGGTCGGCCGTTCCGAGGAAATGGGCTGGGGCCTGACCTCCAGCTATCTCGACGATCAGGATGTGGTGATCGAGAAGCTGAACCCCGACAATCCCGAGGAATATCTGCTGCCCGACGGCAGTTATGAAAGATTCCGCTCCCGCCAGACCATCGTGACCGTGAAGGGCGGCGAACCGCTGACCCTGACGCTGCGCTGGTCGCGCAACGGGCCGATCCTGTCGGGCCGGCAGTATGACCTCGGCAGCATCACGCCCGCCGGTCATGTCGCGGCGCTGTCGTGGACGGCGCTCTCGGATGCGGATACCTCGATGACGGCGGCCATGCATCTCATGCAGGCGACCTCGATCGAGGCGGCGCTGGAGGCCGGGCGCCTCTTCATCGCGCCCAGCCAGAACCTGATGCTGGCCAGCCGCGACGGCATCGCCATGCAGGTGATCGGCGCCCAGCCGATGCGCGATCCCGCCCATCCCAGCCAGGGCCGGATGCCGGCACCCGGCTGGCTGCCCGAGACCGGATTCAAGGGCGTCTTTCCCTATGAGGACAATCCCCGCTGGGTGAACCCGTCCTCGGGCATCCTCGGCAATACCAACAACAAGACCGTGGACCTGCCCTTCCCCAGGCACCTGTCCTTCGTCTGGGGCGATACCCAGCGCATCCAGGCCTGGCTGGCGCTGATGAAGTCGCGCGAGGTCCATACCCGCGAAAGCTTCATCGAGGCGCAGCTCGACACCGTCGATCCGACCTCGCGCCAGTTGCTGCCGCTGATCGGTGCCGATCTGTGGTTCACCGGCGAGGCCGCGCCCGAAGGCACGCCCGAGGCCTTCCGCCAGCGCGCGCTCGACCTCCTCGCCAAATGGAACGGCGAGATGAACGAACACATGCCGGAGCCGCTGATCGCCGAGGCCTGGCTGCGCGCGCTGATGCAAAGGCTGACCGAGGACGAACTCGGGCCGCTGGCGGGGCAGTTCACCCATCCCGATGCGGTCTTCATCGACCGGGTCTACCGCGACAGCGCCGGCGCCTCCGCCTGGTGCGACGTGATCCAGTCGGCCGCCGTCGAAACCTGCACCGACATCGCGCGGATCGCGCTGGACGAGGCGCTGATCCGCCTGAAAGAGCGATATGGCCCGAACATCGAAAGCTGGCGCTGGGGCGATGCGCATCAGGCGGCACAGGACCATCCCGTCCTGGGCGACGTGCCGTTCCTCAGATGGTTCGTGAACATCCGCCAGTCCACCAGCGGCGGTGACGACACGCTCCAGCGCGGGCGCACCAAGGGCACCGATCCCGACCCGTTCCTGAACGTCCATGGCGCGGGCTATCGCGGCGTCTACGACTTCGCCGATCCCGACAGTTCGGTCTTCGTCGTCTCGACGGGCCAGTCCGGCCATCCGCTGTCGCGCCACTATGACGATCTGAGCGAATTGTGGCGCCGCGGCGAATATATCCCGATGAGCCTCGATCCCGATCTCGCCCATGCCGCGGCCACCGGGGTCATGATCCTGACACCCGCCGGCGCCGAATGACCGGGGATCTGCGCACGCCGCGGCTGGTCCTGCGCCGCGCCCGCGCCGCGGATCTGGCCGATCTGCACCGGGTGATGCGCCAGCCGCAGGCGATGCGCTACTGGTCGACGCCGGAACACGACAGCATCGAGGAGACGCGGTTCTGGCTGCAATCAATGCTCGACGCCGATCCCGCCGCCAGCGACGATTACGTGATCGAACGGGACGGCCGCGTCATCGGCAAGGCCGGCGCCTGGCGCCTGCCCGAGATCGGCTACATCCTGGACCCCGGCCACTGGCGGCAGGGCCTGATGGCCGAGGCACTGGCGGCGCTGATCCCGCATCTGTTCGCCGCCCATGCGATCCCGGCCCTGACGGCCGAGGTCGATCCGCGGAACACCGCCTCGCTGGCGCTTCTCGGCCGATTCGGTTTTCGCGAAACCCACCGCGCCGAACGCACGATGAAATGGCGCGACGAATGGTGCGACAGCCTCTATCTCGCCCTGCCCCGCGCCACCGCTCCTTCCTCTTGACCGAAATCCCCGGGGGAGTCGCCGGCGCAGCCGGAGACGGGGGCAGCGCCCCCTTTTTCCATGCCGCGCCAGCAACGCGCGCTTCTTGGTCGGGGCGCGGTCTCAGGCGGCTGGCAGATCGCGCCAGCGCCGCTCCTGCCGGGCGGTCCAGCGCACGGCGATCTGCCAGCCGTCCTCCTCCTGCCGCTCCTCCTCGACCACGCCCTCGGCATGCAGCCAGGCCCGCCTGCGTCCCTCGGCAAAGGACAGCCGCAGCATGCGCTCCGTCTTCTCCTCGTCGAAGACCGCCGAGATCGCCTCCAGAAGCCCCGCCACCCCCTCGCCGGTCAGGGCCGAGACGGCAAAGACATCGGGCCGCGCGCCGGCCTGGGCCAGCAGCGCCTCCCGCGGGGCGGCGTCGACCAGATCGA
>JBDHSO010000028.1:0-31104 GCA_039808125.1 Rhodobacter sp.
GGCCGAGCGTGATCGAGACCGGCATCTTTTCCAGCACGAGGTCGATGACCGAGATCTTGCGGAAATAGCTGTCGCCAAATCGAAGCGCAGATAGTTGCCCATCATGATGGCAAAGCGTTCCCAGAACGGGATCATCTCCTTGTGGCATTCCTTTGCCTTCAGGTCGGGCGTGCCGGTATAGGCCGGGTCGCAGACGATGCGGGCGAAGCCGAACTCCACCTCCAATTTGGCGCGGAACTCGGGCGGCAGGCCGCGGGCGCCGACATAGCCGCTTTCGCCGCTGCTGCCGCCCGCCTGCTGGTCCTGGCTGCCGGAATCGCCGCCGCTGCCGCTCAGGGCCTGCATGGCATCGCCATCGCCCTGCAGCCGCGCCTCGATCTGGTCGAGCGGGCCGCCCGGGACGACCGAGGTCAGCGCGAAGTTGATCAGCATCATCCCGAACAGTGTCGGAATGACAAGAAGAAGCCGTCGCAGGATGTAGGCGCCCAAGGTTCCGACCGTCCGTTATTTCAGCGCGCCTTTGGCCTTCAGTGCCGCCGCCCTGTCGGCGTCGTACCACCAGAAGCTGGTTTCGCCCAGCGCGTAGGGCGGCATGTTCTGGGGATGGTCGTACATGTCGAAATAGGCCGTCCACCAGGTGGGCTTGTACCATTGCGGCACCCAGAAGCCCTGCAGCCGCAGCGCGCGGTCCATCGCCTTCTGCGCCGCGGTGATCTCTTCGCGGCTCCTGGCGGCCATCACCACCTCGATCAGCCGGTCGATGGCGGGACTTTTCAGCCCCATCACGTTGAAGACCGACATGTCCGCCGTCTCCGAGCCGTAGGACTGCTTCAGATCTGCGCCCGAGAAATAGTCGGTCTGGGCATTGCCGGTGATGATGTCGAAATCATAGGCCGGGTTCCTGGTACGGACCTCGAACTGCGCCTCGTCGATCGTGTTCAGCCGGGCATCGACGCCCAGCGCCTTCAGGTTCTCGACATAGGGGGCGATGATGCGCTCGAACTGGGCGTTGTCGTTCAGGAATTCCAGCGTCAGCTTGTCGCCATTGGCGTTGCGGCGGACCCCGCCGGCATCGGCGATCCAGCCTGCCTCGTCCAGAAGCGCCGAGGCGGCGCGCAGGTTCTTGCGGTCCAGCTGGCGGCCTTCGCTCGACACCGGCGGCTCCGCCGGCGGATCGGTCAGGATCGAGGCGGGAAGAAGCCCCTCGTCGACCAGCGGCTTCAGGATCGCCACCTCTTCGGGAGAGGGCGTGCCCGTCGCCTCCATGTCGGTGTTTTCCCAGAAGGAATCGATCCGCTGATAGAGGCCGTAGAACAATGCCTTGTTCGACCATTCGAAGTTGAACATCAGCGCGATGGCCTGGCGCACCCGCGGATCCTGCCATTTCTCGCGCCGCAGGTTGAACAGGAAGGCCTGGCCCGAGGCCTTGTTGCCCGACTTCAGCTCTTCGCGCTTGACGATGCCATCGCGCGCGGCGGGGAAATCGTAGCCCTCGGCCCAGACCCTTGCGGTCGATTCCTGGCGGAAGGTGTAGATGCCGCCCTTGAACCCCTCGAAAGCCGCGTTCGGCTCGTCGAAATATTCAAAGCGCAGGGTGTCGAAATTGTTCTGGCCAAGGTTGATCGGCAGATTCTGCCCCCAGTAGTCCGGGTTGCGGACATAGCTGATCGAGCGGCCGACATTGATCCGGCCCGGCACATAGGGCCCCGAGCCGAGGAATGGCGTCAGGCTGCTTTCCTCGAGGTCGAGATTGTTCTTTTCGTAATGCGCCTTCGAGATGATCGGCAGGCCGCCCGCCAGTTGCGGCAGGTCGCGCGTGGGCACGCCGGGCTTGAAGGTGAATTTCACCGTCAGCGGATCCAGCGCCTCGGCCTTCTCGATCTGCTGGCCCATGATGGTGCGGAAATCCGACAGGCCCTTGGCGAGGAAGGTGTCGAAGGAAAAGATCACATCCTCGGCCGTCAGCGGCGTACCGTCCGAGAATTTCACGTCGTCGCGCAGATGAAACACCACCCAGGAGCGGTCTTCGGGATAGTCCATCGTGGTGCACATCAGGCAGTAGCTGGCGCCGATCTCGTCGGCGACGCCGGTCAGGATCGTTTCCAGCATGAGGTTCGATCCGACCGCCGCGCGGCCCTTCACCGAATAGGGGTTCATCGAATCGAACCCGCCGAAGGTGCCCTCGCTGATCTCGCCGCCCTTCGGCGCCTCGGGGTTGACATAGGGCAGATGGGCGAAATCGGCCGGCAGTTGCAGGTCGCCGAAGGTCGAGATGCCATGCGCGGTGATGACCTTCTCCTCGGCCCGGGCGGGCAGCCCCGCGGTCAGGGCCAGCGCCGCCGCCAGGCACCATGCCGCCGCCCCATCCGCCACCGCCCGGTCCCGGCGCCGCATCGGCCGATCCATCCCCCGCGTCCCTGCCCGCATCGCAACCCCCGTGCAGCCCCCGCCCCTTCGATGACCCGATGCTAAGGCCCCGCGCGCGCAAGGGGAAGGCGCGAATCCGTGACAGCGGCGTGAAACCATTGAAAAGGGCCGCACCCCGGAGGTGCGGCCCGATGGCCGGATGGTCGCGGAGGTTGCCCCCGGCCCGCCGGGCCGCGGCGATCAGTTGACGGTGGCCAGATAGGCGATCACATTCGCGCGGTCTTCGGGCTTGGGCAGGCCGGCGAAAGACATCTTGGTGTTCGAGGCAAAGGCCTTCGGGCTTTGGAGGAACTGGAACAGCACCTCCGGATCCCAGTTCGTGCCCTTGTGCTCTTCCATCGAGGTCGAATACTTGAAATCGGTCAGGCTGGCGATCGGGCGGCCGACCACGCCGTTGAGGTGGGGTCCGGTGCCGTTCTTGCCGTCGAGCTTGTGGCAGGCCTTGCACTTGCCGAACACCTTCTCGCCCGCCGCGGCATCGCCGGCGGCCAGAACGGCGGTCACGTCGACGGGGGCGGCATCCGCGGCCTCGGCGGCCGGCGCGCCGCTGTCGGTCGCGATGACATAGGCCTGTTCCGGGGCCTCTCCGCCGCCGTGGGACGCGGTGTCCATGCTGTAGACTGCAGTCGCGGCCCAGTCGGCCAGCAGGTAAATCAGCAACGCGCCGCAAACGCCGCCAACCGCCTTGGTAACTGTCATGGTGTCGAACATGTCGAGCGCATCCCTTGGTCGTGTCTCGGGGTTCTTACCCGCTTCACCCCGCCGCGCGCAAGGTGTAGACGCGCGACCAATCGCCCCGTTGGGGCCGGAATGCCACGAATTTCGGAGGAACCATGGCCGGACGCATCGCCTTTCAGGGGGAACTCGGCGCCTATTCGCATCAGGCCTGCGCCAAGGCCCGGCCGACGATGACGGCGGTCCCCTGCCAGACCTTCGAGGATGTGGTCGAGATGACCCGGGCGGGCGATGTCGATCTCGGCATGCTTGCCGTCGAGAACTCGACCTACGGCCGGGTGGCCGATGTCCACAGCCTGCTGCCGCGCGCCGGGCTGCATATCGTCGACGAGGCCTTTCTGCGGGTGCATGTGAACCTGCTCGGCCTGCCCGGCGCCCGGGTCGCCGATATCCGCGAGGCGCATGGCCATGTGGTGATCCTGCCGCAATGCGCGGCCTTCCTGAAGGCGCATGGCATCCGCGGCCGGGTCAGCAGCGACAATGCCCGCGCGGCCCGCGAAGTGGCCGAGGCGGGCGACCCCAGCCGGGCGGCCCTTGCCAGCGAGATGGCCGCCGAGATCTATGGCCTCGACGTGCTGGCCCGCCATATCGAGGACAACAAGAACAACACCACCCGGTTTCTGGTGATGAGCACCACGCCGGAAAGCGACCGCCGGGCCGCGCGGATGATGACCACCTTCATCTTCCGCGTCAGGAACATTCCGGCCGCGCTCTACAAGGCGCTGGGCGGGTTCGCGACCAATGGCGTGAACATGACCAAGCTTGAAAGCTACATGGTCGGCGGCCAGTTCACCGCAACCGAATTCTATGCCGATATCGAGGGTCATCCCGACGACCCCGCCGTTGCCCGCGCGCTGGACGAGTTGCGCTTCTTCACCTCGATGCTGGAGATCATCGGCATCTATCCGGCCGCGCCCGAGCGCGAATAGCCGCCCGGGGCGCGAATGGTTCCGGATAGTTTTCCGGGATCAGCCCCGCGCCGCGCGGGCGCGCTCCTCGATCATGCCGGCCAGCCGCGCCGAGGCCTTGTCCAGCCGGTCCTGCACCCGGCCCTTGGCCAACCTGACCGACTGGATCAGCAGCCGCGCCGCCATGGTCACGGGGCGGGTGTCGGTGCTGATCGCCATACGGGTGCGCCGGGGGGCCAGCGCGATCACGTCGACGCGGATCTGGCCTTCGAACATCGGGCTTTCAAACTCCCACCCGATCAGCGAATCCGGCGCCAGTTCGGCCAGCCGCAGGGTCACGTTGCGCGTCTTGCCGCGAAAGGGAAACTTGAGCCGCCAGCCCATGCCAAGATCGGCCTGGGGCTGCTGGTCAATCCGCTCGACCTCGGCGCCCCGGCGCAGGGCCATGCGTTCGAAGGCTTCGAAATCCGTAAGCTGCGCATAAACGAAATCGAGAGGGGCCTCGATGTCCTGCCGGGTGGTAAGCTTCATGCCTCGGTCCTGCCTGTTTCTGCCTCTGTCGCCGCGCCGGACCCCGGATCCGGTCGGATCCGATCCGCCTTGCCGCCCGCAGGCGGCAGAACGCGGAAGAATCCGCGGCGCGCCGGTGGCGTTTGCCGTCAATCCAAGCGATCGGCAAGCCAGTTGGCAAGCAGGAACTGTGCGATCGAGCCGCGGCGCGGCTGCCGGATGCGCGGATGAAGGCCGGCGATCACCTCGACAACCTCCTCCCGCGCAAGCCAGAGCGCATCCTCCAGCTCGGCCGGGTCGAGCGTGATCGCCTCGCTTTCCGCCTCGGTCCGGCAACCCAGCATCAACGAGGCGGGAAAGGGCCAGGGCTGGCTGGCGAGGTAATCGACCCGTCCGCAGCGCACCCCGGTTTCCTCGGCCACCTCGCGGCGGACCGCGGCCTCGACCGTCTCGCCCGGTTCGACAAAGCCGGCCAGCAGCGAATACATCCCCTCCGGCCAACCCGCGCTGCGCCCCAGCAGCACCGAATTGCCGCGTATGACCAGCATGATCACCACCGGATCGGTGCGCGGGAAATGTTCGGTGCCGCAGGCCGGGCAATGGCGGTGCCAGCCGGCCTGCCGCGGTTCGCCCCTTGCGCCGCACCGGGCGCAGAAACCGTGATTGCGGTGCCATTCGAGCAGCGCCCGGGCCGTCGCCGCCAGTTCCGCCTCATCGGCCGACAGCGCCGCCATCCGCGCCCGCAGATCGCCGAACGCATGGTCGGCGGGGGCCAGAGGATGCGGCTGGCTGCCGGCGTCGAGCGCTGTTTCCGCCGGCGTCTCCCCCGGTTCCCAGGCCGAGACATCGACGGCAAAGACCCCCTGCCCGTTCAGGAAGCCAAGGAAAACCGGCACCGCGCCACCGTCAAGCAGCGGATCGTCGGGCGCAAGCCAGCCCAGCCCCCCCGGCGCCAGAAGCGGCCGCCCCCGCCAGAGCGGCAGCACCCGCCCCTCCGCCAGAAGCCGCGCCAGCGCCGCCGCGTCGCCGCGCAGCGCATGGCCCCGGTCCCGCCCGGTGCCGCCGAATGTCACCGTTTCCGCCAGCCGCATCTTCCGCCTCCGTCCCGGCCCGCGGGCCATACCCCGGTCAAGGAGTCGCACGGTTGGCCGGCGGGGAAAAGGGGGGGATGCAGCGTCATTTCGGACACATGTGACGCGGCGCGACCATAAACCCTTGTCGGACCACGGCCAAAATGACAACCTGAGGGAGATTAATGCCCAGCCGGATCGCCCGAATCGTGGTCGACTGCCCCGATTTCCGTTTCCCGACCCACTGCCCGCCATTCCGGTGAAACGATGCAGCGTGCCCCGGCTTGCCCTTCCTCCGCCCTGCCCGCCCGGACTCACGGAATCCCCGGCGATGGCGCCCCCCGCCCGCCCCCGCCGACGCGGCCGCCCCCGCCGGTTGCGCCGCTTGCGCAGCCGGCCGACGCCCAGCGCCGGCCGCTGTCCGATTGCGGCGTGCGGCTGCGCCTTCTTGCCACGACCGATCTGCACGGCCAGTTGCTGTCCTACGATTATTTCGCCAACCGCCCGCAATATGGTCAGGGGCTGGCCCAGATCGCCACGCTGATCGCGGCTGCCCGGGCCGAGGTGCCCGGCAGCATCCTTCTCGACAACGGCGACTTCCTGCAAGGCTCGGCCCTGACCGAGCCGGCCCTCCCTCCGGCCGCGCGCCGGCGGCCGAACCCGGCGATCGTCGCCTTCAACACGCTCGGCTACGATGCGGTGGCGCTCGGAAACCACGAATTCAACTTCGGCCTCGATCGCCTGCACGAGGCAATCGCGCCGGCGCGCTTTCCCGTGCTTGCGGCCAATGCGGTGCTGGTCCCCGGCGCCACGCCCCTTGCCGACCGCCTGCTCTTCGCCCCCTATGCCCTGATCCGCCGCAACCTGACCGACCGCGGGGGGCGGTGCCACGCCGTGACGGTGGGTGTCATCGGACTGACGCCGCCGCAGATCCTCGACTGGGATCGCCGCCACCTCGAGGGCCGCCTGCAAATGCGCGGCATGGTCGAGACGGCCCGGGCCTGGGTTCCCGAGATGCGCCGCGCCGGCGCCGATCTGGTGGTCTGCCTTGCCCATACCGGCATTTTTCCCGTCGCCACCGCCCAGGCCGACGATGTTTGCGCCGCCGACCTGGCCGCGCTTCCCGGGATCGACGCGGTGATCGCCGGGCACAGCCATCTGGTCTGGCCGCCCACCTCCCTGCCGGGCGAGCCCGCGCTTGCCCCCGAACTGACGCTGGTCGCCGGCAAGCCGGTGGTGCAGCCCGGCCATTCCGGCACCCATCTCGGCATCATCGACCTCTGGCTCTCTCCCGGCGCGAGGGGCTGGGAGGTCTCGGCCAGCCGCACCAGCGCCGCCAGCACCTCGGAGATCATCGCCGGCCTCCCCCGCGAGGTGATCCGCGCCGCGGCGACGCCGCTCCGCCGCGAACTCGGCCCCGATCACCGCGCCGTCCTCGGCCGCATGCGCCGCGGCCTCGGGCAGACTCCGATCCCGCTGCACAGCTATTTCGCGACGCTGGCGCCTTCGGCCGCGACGCAGCTTCTGGCCGATGCCAAGACCGACCATGTGCGCCAGGCCCTTGCCGGCCGGCCCGAGGCGGCGCTGCCGATCCTGGCTTCGGTCACGCCGTTCCGGATCGGCGGGCGGGGCGGGCCACTCAACTATACCGATATCGCGCCCGGGCCGATGACGCTGCGCAACGTGCTCGACCTCTACCCCTTTCCCAACACGATCCTGGCGCAGGAGGTGACGGGCGCCGCCATCGCCGAGCGTCTGGAAACCGCGGCCCGGATCTATGCCACGCTGCGGCCGGGAGAGAGCGAGCAGCCGCTGATCGACCCCCACGGCCCGATGCTGCTGTCCGAGCAGATCCCCGGCCTGGCCTACCGGATCGACCTGTCCCGCCGCGAGGGGCGCATCGTGGATCTGCGTTTCGGCGGCCTGCCGCTCTCGCCGCGGACACGGCTGGTGTTTGTGACCAACAGCTTCCGCGCCGCCACCTTTCCGATGCCGGGGGCGCGGCTGCTGCTGGACGAGGACACCCCGAGCAACGAGGTCCTGGCCGCCTGGCTGCGCCGCGGCGGCCGGCCGCGCCCGCCGCTTGCGCCGCGCTGGTCCTTCATGCCGATGCCCGGCACCGGCGCCTATTACGACACCGGCCCCGGCGCCTTGCGCCACCTGGCCGAGATCGCGCCCTTCGCCCCCGTCTTCGCCGGCGTCACGCCACTGGGCTTTCACCGCTTTCGCCTGCAGCTCTGATCGGTTAAGGGACCGGGACGGCGCGGACGCCTCCACCGTCCGCCGATAGGGAATCCGATGTTCGACGCGCTTTTCTTCGACCTCGACGGCACGCTCATCGACACCGAGAGCATTGCTTTGCAAAGCAATCTTGCCGTCTTTACCGCGCTTGGCCACCAGGTAGAGCCGGCCTTCCTGCACGGCCTTGTCGGCCGCGACGGGCCGACCTCGGCGGCGATGATCCGGGCGCATCTGCCCGACATCGACCTCGGCCGGCTCGAGGTCGAGCTGAACGATGCCTTCTACCGCGAGGTGGAACAGGGCCTGCAGTTGAAACCGGGCGCCGCCGATCTTCTCGCCGCGACCGAGGGCGCGCGCCGCGCGCTCGTCACCTCGACGGGGCGCGCGGGCGCGTTGCGCAAACTCGACATCTCCGGCCTGGCCGGACGTTTCGATATCCTGATCACCCGCGACGACGTGACCACGCCGAAGCCCGCGCCCGAACCCTATCTGCTGGCGGCCGAGCGTCTGGGCATCGCCCCCACCCGCGCGCTGGTGTTCGAGGACAGCGACACCGGCGCCGAGTCGGGCCATCGCGCCGGCTGCACCGTGGTGCAGATACCCGACATGCTGGTGCCCAGCGGCCGCTGGGCGCATCATGTGGCGCCCGACCTGCTGACCGGCGCGCGGATGGCGGGCCTCGCCGTCTGACCCCTTGCCCCCGCGCCGCCACCCGCCTATATGCACCGGCGAGAGGTTGGCACGGGCAGGCGCCTTGCCAACCCGGTCAGGTCCGGAAGGAAGCAGCCGTAACGAGTCCCGCTTGGGTCGTTGTCCAGCCTCTCACCTTCCCACCCTTTTCAGGATCGCACCTTCAACGACGCTTGTGCGCGGCGGGTGATGCCATGCGCGGCGCAGGGGCGGAACAGGCAGCCAGGATAGCACCCCCCTCAGGGATCCCTCTGCGGCGAGGGCCGCGGACTCCGTCCCCGCGGCGCGGGTCAGGGTCCTGTGCCTTCCCGTGCCGCGGCACGGCCCGCTGTCCTCGCTTGGGGGGCCGGTCCTGGCGCCGCCCTTGCCCGTCAGGCGACCGAGATGTCCTCGATGCCGATCTCGTAGGTTTCCTGCGTGCGTCCGATGTGATCGCCAAGGATTTCCACCAGGGCGGCAACGTCGCGCGCCCGAACCGCCGCGACGATCTGGCCGTGTTCGGCCAGCGACAACTGGGTATGCTGCGGCTTGTCCGCCAGATGGGTCCGCAATGCGGCGATCTTGCCGGCGTAAAGCCCATAGGCGTTTTGCAGATATGAATTTCCGCAATGGGCGAAGAAGGCCATGTGGAAATCTGTGTCGAAACCGAGGTAGGCACGCACGTCGCCCTCGGCCAGAACCTGGCGCATCCGCGACTCGATCCCTTCCAGATCCCGCAGCAGGCCGGCAGGATCCGCGGCCATCGAAAGTTCCAGCGCCGCCCTTTCCAGCACCTGGCGGAAGGCGCAGATTTCGCGGGTTTCGCGGGCGCTGAGGGTGAACACCCGCACCCCCGACTGCGGCACGATCGTCACCAGCCCTTCGTTCTTCAACTGCGCCAGCGCCTCGCGCACCGGCGTCTTGGACACTTTCAGATCCGCGGAAATGCCGCGTTCCGAAATGGCCGCGCCAAGGGAAAGGTCGCCGCGGACGATCATCGAACGGATGTGATCGGTTACGACCGATGACAGCGATGGCGGGCGTTCGAACTCTGACATGTGGAACAACCTTTCAGGATCGTCGCGAGTATCGGATTTGGTGCACCAGATGTCAAAGTCCATCGAAACCGGGCTTTTCATCTTGACTGGTATACCAGATGGCAGATAGGGTGAATCGACTCGCACGGGTCCTGGGAGGGGTGATGTGACGGCGGATCTCGTTCTCGATTGCGCCAACCGGCACGGCGAAGGCATCCTCTGGGCGCCGCGGGACGGCCGGTTGTGGTGGACCGATATAGATGAGCAACGCCTGTTCTGGCACGACCCCCGGTCGGGCGGCTCGGGCAGCCATGACCTGCCGCGCCGGCTCTGCGCCTTCGCGCCAAGGGCGCGGGGCGGCTGGATCATGGCCTTTGCCGACGGTATCGAGCTGTGGAGCGCCGACCTGCATCCCGAACGGAGGCTGCACGCCTTCGAGCCGGAGAATGCCGCGACACGGCTGAACGACGGGCGGACCGACCGCCTCGGGCGCTTTGTGGTCGGCGGCATGAACGAGGCGACGGGTGCGGCGGAGTCGACGGTGATCCGGGTGAATGCGGATCTGTCGGTCGACCGGCTGATCGACGGCGTTGCCTGCGCCAATTCCACCTGCTTTTCGCCCGATGGCCGGACGATGTATTTCGCCGACACGCCCGAGCGCCGCATCCGCGCCTATCCCTATGGCGATACCATCGGCGCGGCGCGCATCCTCGTCGACATGGCAACCGAGCCGGGATTGCCGGACGGATCCTGCGTCGATGCCGAAGGCGGGGTCTGGAATGCCGAATGGGATGGCGGCCAGGTGATCCGCATCGCCCCCGATGGCCGCATCAGCCACCGGATCGCCCTGCCGGTGCCCAAGCCGACGTGCTGCGCCTTTGGCGGGCCGGATCTGGCCACGCTCTACATCACCACCTCGCGCCTTGGCATGACCGAGGCCGAGATTGCCCGGGCCCCCCTGTCAGGCGGGCTGTTCGCCGCAAGACCGGGGTTGCGCGGGATCGAAGATGTCCCGTTCGCCGGGTGACACCATCATTTCCAAGGGAGGAAAGCCATGAAACGCATCACGAAGACCAGTGCCGCTCTTGCCGTCCTGGCGGTATTCGGCACCGCCGCGCTGGCACAGGACTATCCCAGCCCCGTTCCCCTTCAGGAGGGTGCCCAGGCCCCCATCGACGGCATCGCCAGGGCCGACGGGCCGCTGCGCATCGCCTACATGCCGCCGGCGACGGAGTTCAACTACTACATCGCCATCGGCGAAGGCATCAAATCCGTCGCGGCCGAGAAAGGGGTGGACGTCTTCATGCTCGCCCCGCAATCGGGGGCCGACATCAATGGCCAGATGGGAATGATCCAGGACGTGCTGACGCAGGATGTCGATGCGATCATCTTCGGCACGCATGACGAGGGCGCGGCCGCCCCCCTTCTGAAGCAGGCCGTCGACAAGGGCGTCGCCGTGGTCATGATCAATTCCGACATCCCGAACTTTCCCACGCCGATCCACGGCGTCGTGGGCTATGCCCAGCGCGCGGGAACCCACAAGATCGCCGACTGGGCCGTTGCGAAGATCGGCGATGCGCCGATCAAGGTCGGCGTGATCGAGGGGCAACCCGGCTATCATTCGACCGAGCGGGTCGGCGGCTTCCTCGACGGGATCAAGGACCATCCGAATTTCGAGGTTGTCGCCTCGGTCGACGGCAAGTGGAACGTCGAGGGCGGAAACACGGCGGCCATGGATTTGCTGCAGGCACATCCCGAGATCGGGCTGATCTTCGCCGCGAACGACTACATGGCGATCGGGGCATCGCTGGCGGCCAAGGCACTTGGCCGGACCGACCTGATCATCCTGGGCAATGACGGCGACACCTCGGGCCTGGAAGAGATCGCGGCCGGCAACTTCACCGCAACGGTGAACACGGTGCCCTTCCTGATGGGCCAGGCCGCCATGCATGTGACGCTCGATGCGCTCGATCACAAGTTTGCCGGCGGCTGGGTGGAGATCCCGACCGAGATCGTCGATGCCGACAATGTGGTGTCCGTGCTCCAGCAGCCCGAAAAGCTTTATCCCCAGCCGTCGAAATCCTACTGAACGCCGGCCCCCCGCACCGCCCCATGCGCGCGGGCGGGCCTGCGCGTTCGGATCGCGGTCGCCCGCCGGGGCGGGCGGCTGCCCTAGCCAGGAACGCTGATGATGCATCCATCCGATGAACCGCTCTGGGACGTGGTCGAGGTCAGCAAGGCCTATCCCGGCGTCCTTGCCAACGACCGTGTGTCGATCCGGCTGATGCCAGGCCGCATCCATGGTCTTCTGGGAGAGAACGGCTGCGGCAAATCCACGCTGATCCGCCTGCTTTCGGGCGTCGACCGCCCCGATTCCGGCGAGATCCGCCTGCGCGGCCGACCGGTCGCGCTGACCAGCCCCACCGGCGCGCGTGAACTGGGCGTCTCCACGGTGTTTCAGGAATTCTCGATCGTCCCCAGCCTGACCGTCGCCGAAAACGTGTTCCTCGGGCGCTGGCCGCGCCGCGCCCTGGGGCTGATCGACTGGGAAACGATGCGCCGCCGTTCGGGCGAGGTGCTGGCCGAACTCGACATCGCGCTGGATCCCGACGCCATAACCTCTACCCTTTCGGTCGCGCAGCAGCAGTTGATCGAGATCGCAAAGGCGGTTGCCGCCGATGCGCAGCTCATCATCCTGGACGAACCGACCACCGCGCTCGGCCTCGATGAAATCGCCCAGCTTCATCGGCTGCTGCGGCGGATGCGCGACAAGGGGCATGCCATCCTCTATGTCTCCCATCGCCTTGACGAGGTGACGGCCCTTGTCGACGAGGTGACGATCATGCGCGGCGGCCGGGTCGTCAGCGCCGCCGGCAAGACCGCGGTCGAGGTCGACGCCATTGTCAGCGCCATGATCGGCGGCGATGTGCGGGAGCACTATCCCAAAGAGCGCAACGCAAGGCCGCAAACCATCCTGCGCGTGACCGGGATCGGCAGCGCGCGGGGGGTCAGGGACGTATCCTTCACCCTTCGGGCCGGCGAGGTGCTGGGCCTTGGCGGCGTCCTGGGGTCCGGTCGGACGGAAATCGCCCGCGCCCTGTTCGGGCTTGACCCGCTGACGGCGGGCAGCCTCGAGATCGAGGGCCGCCGCCTCAGGATTTCCGGCCCGTCGGATGCGATCCGGGCCGGCCTCGCGCTGGTGACGGAAAACCGCAAGACCGACGGCCTCTTCTTCAACTTCGACGGCCGCGCCAACATTTCCAGCGCCAGCCTGCCGCGCTATTCGACATTCGGCTTTCTCAGCCTGCGCCGCGAGGATGCCGAGGCCGCATCGCTGGCGCGCCAGCTCGAACTTTCGCGGGGGGCCGAGGACAAGTCCGTCCGGCACCTGTCGGGCGGAAACCAGCAGAAGATCGTCATCGCCCGCTGGCTCCTGTCGCAGGCGCGGGTGCTGATCCTCGACGAACCGACGCAGGGGATCGACATCGGGGCGAAGCTGGCCGTCTACCGCCTGATCAACCGGCTGACCGCCGAAGGCTGCGCAATCCTGCTGATCAGTTCCGACCATGACGAGCTTCTGGCGATGAGCGACCGCATAGCGGTCGTGCGGCAGGGCACCATCGCCGATATCCGCGCACCGGAAGATCTGACCCATGCGGATCTGGTCCGTGCCGCCACAACCGAGATCCCGACCGAAGGAAGAACCGCCGCATGAAACGCATCTTCGATGCCCAGTTGCTGGGCCCCCTTGCCGCCATGGGGCTGGTCACGCTGGTGGTGGCCCTGACCACCGACCGTTTCCTCGACCCGGGAAACCTGTCGAACCTGGCCTTGCAGGTTTCCATCGTCTCGCTGGTCGCGATCGGGGCGACTGTCGTGATCTTTACCGGCGGCATCGACCTCAGCTCGGGGTCGATGGTGGCGCTTCTGACCATGGTGCTGGCAACGCTGGTCAAGAGCATGGGCGTGCCGCTCTGGCCCGCGCTGGCTGGCGTCCTTCTCCTCGGGGCGCTTCTCGGCGCGCTGAACGGTGTCCTGACCGCCTTCCTGCGCATCCCCTCGTTCATCGTGACGCTGGCGGGCCTGATCGCCTATCGCGGGCTGGCGCTGATGTTCAACGCCGGATCGCCGATCTTCTCGCTCGATCCGCACCTGGAGCCGGTGTTCTACGGCCGGCTGCTGGGCATTCCGCTGCCGTTCTATTACCTCGTCCTGTTCTATGGCGCGGCCACGGTGATGATGAACAACACCCGGCTGGGGCGCGAATTCTATGCGGTCGGCGGCAATCCGGCGGCGGCCAAGCTGTCGGGGATCAATGTCCGCCGCGTCCAGACCTGGGCCTTCGCCATCGCCGGTCTGATGACAGCGGTCGGGGCCATCCTGATGGCGGCCCGGCTCAACTCCGGCTCGCCCAACTACGGCCAGACGCTGGAGTTGCAGGCGATCGCCGCCGCGGTCGTCGGCGGGGCAAGCCTTGCGGGCGGGCGGGGGAACATCCTGTCGACGCTGGTCGGCGCCCTGACCATCGTCATCGTGCAGAACGGGCTGAACCTGAACGCCGCCCCGTCCGCGGTGCAGAACGTGATCCTCGGCCTCATCATCCTTGTGGCCGTCGGATTCGACATGTGGCGGTCCGAGATCGCCCGCATCGTCGGCGGCCGTGCTGCCCGCAGGACGGAGGCCCGCCGTGGAGCTTGATCTGAAAGGAAAGCGCGTTCTGGTGACGGGATCCGCCTCGGGTATCGGACGCGCGACGGCGACGGCCTTTCTGGCCGAAGGGGCGGAGGTCATCGTCAATGGCCTGACCGAGGCCGAGGTCGAGGCGGCGCTTGCGCTCCTGTCGCCCCTCGGCCCGGTCAGCGGCCTTGCCGCCGATCTCGGCACCGCCGAGGGGGCCGGAACGCTTCTCGCCCTTGCCCAGGGGAAAGGCCCCGTCGACGTGCTGGTGAACAACGTCGGCATCTTCTCGGTAAAGCCCTTTGCCGAGATCGACGATGCCGAATGGTTGCATTACTTCAACGTCAACCTGCTGTCGGCCATCCGCATGACCCGCGGCATCCTGCCGGCCATGCTTGCGCGCGGCACCGGCGCGATCGTCAATCTGGCGTCGGAGGCCGGCGTGAAGCCGTTGCCGCAGATGATCCATTACTCCGTCACCAAGACGGCGATGATCGGGCTGACGCGCGGGCTTGCCGAACTGACGAAGGGCACGCGGGTCACGGTGAACGCCGTGCTGCCCGGACCGACCTGGACCGAGGGGGTCGAGGCCTATTTCACCGGCCTTGCCGCCGAAAAGGACCGCCCCGTCGACAGCATCGTCGGCAGCTACTTCCGCGAGGACGAGCCGACCTCGCTCATCCAGCGTTTCGTGAAACCGGAGGAGGTGGCGCGCATGATCGCCTTCGTCGCCTCCTCCCCCGCCTCCAACGGTGCAGCTTATCGCATCGAGGGCGGCATCATCCGCAGCATTCTCTGACCTGAAGGATCAAGATCATGGCAGCCGTCACATTCTCGCATATCGGCATCACCGTCCCCGACCTCGAACGCGCGGTGGAGTTCTACTCCAGATGTTTCGATTTCTACGTCATCATGCCGCCGACGACGATCCACCATGACGAAAGCGCCATCGGCCAGATGTGCGACGACGTGTTCGGCCCGGGCTGGGGATCCTTCCGGATCGCCCATCTTTCTACCGGCGACGGGACCGGGATCGAGCTTTTCGAGTTTCCGAAGACGGTGCAGGAAGACCGCCCCTTCGAATACTGGCGCAAGGGCCTTTTCCATTTCTGCCTTCAGGACGAAAGGCTGGAAGAGCGGGTGAAGCTGATCGAAAGCATGGGCGGCCGGCAGCGGATGCAGCAGGTCCGCTATTACTATCCCGGGCAGAAGCCCTACCGGATGGTCTATGTGGAAGATCCGTTTGGCAATGTCTTCGAGCTTTACAGCCATTCCTACGAGCTGACCTATTCGGCCGGCGCCTATGTGTGACGGGGTGGCGAAATGATCCCGAAACCCAAGGTGGTGATCACCGACTACGACTATGGCAATATCGATATCGAGCGCGCCATCCTGGAGGCGGCGGGGGCCGAGGTGGTGGCACTTCAGGCCAGGAGCGAGGACGACCTTCTGGAGGCCGCGCGCGACTGCACGGCGATCATGAACCAGTATGCCCGCGTCGGGGCCAGAACCATCGCCAGGATGGAACGCTGCAAGGTGATCGCCCGCTATGGCGTAGGCGTCGATATCGTCGACATTCCGGCGGCCACGGCCAAGGGCATCCTCGTGACCAATGTCCGCGACTACTGCACCGAGGAGGTGGCCGACCACGCGGTCAGCCTGTGGCTGGCGCTGGCCCGCGGGCTTTTCCCCTATGACCGCGCCACGCATCGCGGCCAGTGGAGCTGGCAATCCGCAGCCCCGCTGCACCGGCTGCGCGGTCAGGTCGTGGGGATCGTGTCCTTCGGCAAGATCGGTCAGGCCATCGCCAGCCGCGCCCGCGGCTTCGGCGTCGAGATCGTGGTCTATGACCCCTATCTGTCGCCGGCCACGGCCGCCGCGCAGGGCGTCCGGCTGGTGGACAAGGCCGAGCTTCTGGCCCGGTCGGATGTGCTGATGATGCAGGTTCCGATGACGCCCGAAACCCGGCACTTCCTGTCGGAGCCCGAATTCCGCGCCATGAAGCCGACGGCATTTGTCGTCAACACCGGCCGCGGGCCGACCATCGACAACCAGGCGCTCTACCGGGCGCTGGCCGAAGGCCGGCTTGCGGGCGCGGGCCTTGACGATCCGGAAGAGGAACCCGCCAAGCGCGCCGTCTGGTCGCCGGCCAACAACCCGATCTTCACCCTGCCCAATGTCATCGTCACCCCGCATGCGGCCTATTATTCCGAGGAATCCATCCGCTCCGCCCGCGAAACCGCGGCCAGCGAAGTGGCCCGCGTGCTGACCGGGCAACCGCCCCGGAACCCCGTCAATGCCGATGCGCTTGCCGTTCGTGCCTAAGGACATCCCATGCTGAAACAATTCCACGACTTCGACCGCCGCCCCGACCTGCTGGCGCAGTTCGACAAGGTACTGGCGTGCTATTCCGCCGCCGCCGTCTTCGCCGATGTGCAATATCGCACCGGCGTGATGGACAGCGCGATCAAGCCGGCCTTTCGCGCCAAGATTACCGGCCAGGCGGTGACGGTCCAGCTTTCAAGGGGCGATCTGGTCGATCCGCTGAAGGCGCTGGAGATGGCGCAGCCCGGCGACGTGATCGTTGTCGATGCCGGCGGCGACCCCGATACTTCGGTCTGCGGCGGTCTGATGGGCGGGCTGGCACAGAACCGAGGCATCCGCGGCATGATCGTCGACGGCGCCGGCCGCGACACGGACGAGCTGGAGGATATCGGCTGGCCGATCTGGACCCGGGCCATCACCCCGCGCGGCACGCATACGATGTTTTCCGGCCGCAAGGAGGAACTGTCGATCAACGTGCCCGTCGCCTGCGGCGGCGTCGTGGTCAATCCGGGCGATTTCGTCGTGGCCGATCTGATGGGGGTGGTGGTGATCCCGCTCGCCCGCGCGGAAGAGGTCGTCCGCCTTGCCGCCGAACAGGCCGACCGCGAGGAGAGGACCCGGGTCTGGGTCAGGCAGGGCAAGACGGTCGAAGACCTTCTGGCGGAATTCGGCCGGATCTGAAGGCCGGCAGGCACCCCGCCGGCCGACCGCGCCCGGTCGTGGCCCGGTTCCCCTCGTCCCCCGGCGCCCATGTTCCAGCGGATCGCCTGACGCCCGCCGTCGCCGCCTCCGGCGGGGGTATTTCGGTCAAGAGGAAGGGCAAGGCGGGGGGGCCCCAGGGGTCGGGGCCGGGCAGCCGGCGCGGGCCGACCGCCGTGAAGCGTCGGGGAAGGCCGGAACCGGAACGGCCCCGGGGCTTCGCCGGAGATCGCCGACATCAGCCCGCGGGAAGGCCCCAGCGGGTTCCCTGGATCGAGGTGCGCCCGCCCGGCTCCTCGCCATAATAGATGGTGAAGAAACCGCCGTCGCGCGTCGCCACGGTCGCGGGATAGCCCAGGTTTCGCGATGCCATGGCGCCGCGGATGACAAGGGTCCGCGCGATGTCCCAATCCTGCCCCTCGTCCCCCGACAGGACCGCGCGGATGCCGTAATCGGGCTGGCGCCAGCCATAGGTCAGCAGGACGCGCCCGTCGGCAAGCTGCAGAAGATGGGGCGGATATCCGGCGACGGGAAGGACGGCGGGCCTGCTCCAGCTTGCGCCGCCGTCATCGGAATGAACCCGGTGCAGATGACGCGTGGCATTGTCACGCAGGACCATCAGAAGCCGGCCGGATCGCAGCCGCAGGATCGACGGCTCTTCGAACTCATGCCCTTCGGCCCCGAAGACCGCGTGGCCGCGCGCCCAGATGCCGGTGGCGGGGTCGCGCTCCATGAAAAAGACCCGGCGATAGTTCGGCACGTCGCTCAGGGGCAGCAGGATGCGGCCGTCCGCCCGTTCGATCCCGCCCCGCATGCCGTAGCCGCCGCTGTAGGGCGCGACATCAAGGGGTTCGGTCGTGGTGAAACTCTGCCCGCCATCGGTCGAAAACCTTGCAAAGCAGCTTCCGCCGCCCCTGACCCAGGGCGTAAGGGCCCGGATTTCGTCGACTGTCACGCCGGAGGTGTCATGTTCGGGCGAACCATGCCAGCCGGCAAGAAAGCGGTCGGGATAGGACAGGCCGGACTGATCGGCCAGGCCGCGCGCGACGGCCAGCGGATACCAGTCGAATTGCCATTGGTTCAGCATCAGCCGGCCATCGGCAAGAACGGTGAGGCCGGCGCATTCCGTGCCACCGTGGTTGTATCCCGGAACGGGCACCGGCTCGGACCAGGTTCGCCCCTCGTCCTGCGAGCGGATGATGACATTGTGATACATCGGATCTTCGGGCGGATGCAGGACGATGCCGCGGCGCGGCGCCCGGTTGAACACCGCAATCCAGCTTCCATCCGCCAGCGCCACCAGATGCGGATGGGCGCAATAGCTGTGGTCATCGCCGAACAGGACGGCATGTTCGGCCGCTTCGATCTGGATCACGTGCATCCTCCTGTCGGGACCGCCGGCACGGTGCGGAGCTAGAAGACCGTCAGCCCGTCGGCGCCGAACAACATGCAATTCTCCGCCTCGAAAGCCATCGGCATCGGACCCGTCCGCGCCGCCGCATCCGGCACCCGCCGGGCGCTGGCGACAACGGCGCCGGCACCAAAGCCCGGCGCATAGGCATAGCTCGAACTGCCAAGCTCCTCCCAGAACTCGACCTCCGCCTCGACCCCGGCCGTGCCGCCGCCGTTCACCACCAGATGCTCGGGCCGGACGCCCAGCGTCACGGGGTCGCCCGCCGCAAGCGCGGCCGACCGGCGCGGCAGCACCAGCGGATCGCCGCGCAACCCGTCGAAGGCGATCCCGACCCCGGCCTCCGACACCGAAACCACCCGCGCGGCGAAGAAGTTCATCTTGGGAGAGCCGATGAAACCGGCCACGAACATGTTCCGCGGCCGGTGATACAGATCCATCGGCGTGCCGATCTGTTCCACCCGGCCCGACCGCAGCACCACGATCCTGTCGGCCAGCGTCATCGCCTCCACCTGATCATGGGTCACATAGATCATCGTCGCGCCGATGGCCCGGTGCAGCCGCGCCAGTTCGAACCGCATCTGCACCCGCAGTTCCGCATCGAGGTTGGAGAGCGGCTCGTCGAACAGGAAGACCTCGGGCTTGCGCACGATGGCCCGGCCGATCGCGACGCGCTGGCGCTGGCCGCCGGAAAGCTCCTTCGGCTTGCGCGCCAGCAGATCCTCCAGTTGCAGGATCCGTGCGGCCTCGGCCACCTTGCCCGCCCGCTCGGCCTTGGGCACGCCCTCCATGCGCAGCGAGAAACCCATGTTCTCGGCCACGGTCATATGCGGGTAAAGCGCATAGGACTGGAAGACCATGGCAACGCCCCGCCTTGCGGGCGAGACGTTGCGCACGGATTTGCCGCCGATCAGGATGTCGCCCTCGCTCAGCGTCTCAAGCCCGCATATCATCCGCAGTGCCGTGGATTTTCCGCAGCCCGACGGCCCGACGAAGACGATGAACTCACCCTGCTCGACCGACAGATCGAGGCCATGAATGACCTGCAGGTCGCCATAGCGCTTTTTCAGTCCCTTCAGCTCCAGGCTGGCCATCCGGCTGTTCCTTCTGTCGCTTAACTCGGCGCCGCAGGCGTGCGGGCGCGGCCGGCTCTCAGGCCAGGTCGAAACGGGTCGTTCGCAGATATTGCAGCGGGACGGGATCGTCGCTCATCGTGCTGGACGATGCCGTTCTGGACGACGGGCTGATCGAGCATGCGGCGATGTCGGCCTTCTGGAACGGCGGCCAGAACTGTTCGGCGAACATGCGGCAACTGGTCGATGCCAGCCTTGCCGCCGAATATGCCGAACGGGTGACGGCGCGGGCGCGGGCCTTCAGGGTCGGCGATCCGCTCGACCCCGCAACCGATATCGGCGCCATGGTCACGCCGGAACATCACCGGCGGGTCATGTCCTATATCGACAGGGGCCGTGCCGAGGGCGCGCGCCTTCTTTGCGGCGGAACGGCTTTCGGCCCGGGATCCTTTATCGCGCCGGCGGTGTTCGAGGGGCTGACACCCGACATGACCATCGCGCGGGAAGAGATCTTCGGCCCGGTTCTTGGCATCCTGCCGGTGCATGGCATGGCCGAGGCGCTGCGGATCGCCCGCGACACCGACTATGGCCTGCATGCCTCGGTCTTCACGCGCGACATCGACCGCGCCCTGTGGATGGCGCGGCGCCTGCCCTGCGGCACGGTATCGGTGAACGGCTTCTCCGAGGGTGATGTCAAGACGCCGTTCGGCGGCTATCGCCGCTCCGGCTCGCTGGCCCGCGACAACGGGGCCGAGGCCATGGACCAGTATCTACAGACCAAGACGATCTGGATCTGCACCTCAACACCGGCGGGTGCATAGTGGAAATAGATGTCCGCATCCCTCTGACGACCGCCCAGCGGCAACGGCTGGCGGATGGCGCGCCGGGGCTGACGATCGGTTATCCGGCGGCCGGGGCCCCCTCCACCGCGCCGATCATCTTTGGCAATCCCGATCCCGCAATCATCGCCGAAAATCCCGACCTGCGCTGGCTTCAACTCGAATCGACTGGCTTTGGCGAATATGCCGATCTGGATTGGCGCCGTGCGGGTGGAGTGGTGCAAGTCACCAATCTCGCAGGGTTTTTCGCCGATCCGGTGGCGCAGACCGCGCTCGCCGGCATTCTGGCGCTGTTGCGCGGGATCGACCGGCTGTGCGGCCTGCGCGCGGCCGCGGACTGGGTGGGCGACGACATCCGCCCGACGCTCGGGTCGCTGTCGGGGGCGGCGGTCGTCCTGTTCGGGCGCGGCGCGATCAACACCCGGCTCGGCCAGCTTCTCACCCCTTTCGACTGCCGGATCGAAAGCTTCGGCCGCGACTGGGCGGCGCCCGAGCTTGACCGGGCGCTCGCGCAGGCCCGCGTCGTCGTCGCCACCGTGCCGCATTCGCCCGGGACCGACGGGCTGTTCGATGCCGCGCGCCTGGCCCGGATGCAGCCCGGCACGATCTTCTGCAATCTCGGCCGTGGCTCGCTGGTCGACGAGGCGGCCCTTGCCCGGGCATTGCAGTCCGGCAGACTGGGGGGGGCGGTCATCGACGTGACCCGCGCCGAACCGCTCGGCCGCGACCATCCGTTCTGGACCACGCCCAACACGATCCTGACGCAGCATTCCGCCGGCGGGACGGCGGATGAGGTCGACCGCAAGGTCGACTGGTTCCTCGCCAATCTGCAAAGGTTTCTGGCGGGCGATCCCTTGAAGGCAACCATCGACCTGGTGAAAGGGTACTGATGTCAAGAATTGCGAAAATCCGCTGCGTTCTCCTGTCGTCGCCCTATGCCGATGCCGAGGATCCCGAGATCAGGGAATGTTTCCCCAACGGCCCCAAGCGCACCATCGGCATGGTCGAGATCACGCTCGACAATGGCGTGACCGGCCTTGGCGAAGGCTATCTTGCGGTTTTCGCCCCGAAGGTCTTCGAGGCCATCGTCGATCTTTGCGCGCCGCAGGTGCTGGGCAAGGACGGCTTCGACATTGCCGCACGGGTGCGTGACCTGCGGTCGCTCTGCGACTACTGGTCGTTGCAGGGCGCGGCGCGCCATGTCATCGCGGCCTTCGAAATCGCGCTCTGGGATGCATTGGGCAAGACACGGGGCAAGCCGGTCCATGCGCTGCTGGGCGTCGCGCGGGACGACCGCATCAGGATCTACGGCTCTGGCGGGTGCTGCGACGCGAAAGACCAGTTCCGGCGCGAATTCGATCTGCTGCAGGGCCTCGGGATCACGCTTTACAAGATCCGCGCTGTCAAGCGTGACATCCTGCGCACCGTCTGGGTGCTGGACGAGGCCGGCCGCCGCGGGATCGCCGTGGGCGTCGACATGTGCCAGAACCTTGCCGATCCGCCGCAGGCGGTCGACGATGTGGTGACCTATGTGAACGCCGTCCATGACCGGACCGACCGGCGGATGGTCTTTGTCGAGGAGGCGATCGGCCCCGATGCGCCGGAGGGCTTCAGGGAATTGCGCAACCGGATCGACGTACCGGTCTGCGGCGGCGAGATCATCACCACGCCGAAGGAGATGATCGAGCGGCTGAACGACGATGTCTATGATTTCGTCCAGCCGGATGCATCGGTCATGGGCGGGATTTCGGCGGTGATGGAGGTGTTTCGTGCGGCGGGCGCCAAGGGCACCGATGTGGTGGTTCACGCCTGGGGTGGGGCCGCCGCCATCATGGCCAGCTATCATGCCGCCTTCGCCGCCGGCGGAAAGCTTGTCGAGTTTCCGATGCTCGACTTCCCCCTCGGGCGGGAAATGATGGGCGACAATGCCCGGATCGTCGACGGCCATCTTCTGCGGCCCGAAGCGCCCGGCCTCGGCCTGACGCTGACCGTCGAAATGGAGGCGCGCTATCCGTTCGATGAAAGCGCGGTCTATTCCTGCGCGCTGATCGACTACGGCCCGCCGCCCGACAGCTACTGGACGCAGACGTAGGCCGCCTCCGGCACAGGCAATGCCGGGGCGCCCCTGCGGCCGCGGCCTGCCGAAGGGGCGCGGGGCCGCGGCGTTACCGGATGAACTGGTTCACGAAATCGGTGCCGAGTCCGACCTTTTCGTAATGCGCGCGGCACATGTCGATCTTGGTGAACACGTCCTCAAAGCCCATGGTCTTGCCCCAGGGGTCGACATAGAGCATCACGCCGTTGACCTGAAAGTAGGTGATCATCTCGGTCACGTCCTCGGGCACGACAAGGGTATGCGTCTCGCCCGGCGGCTCATAGACATAGGCGCCCTCGGTCGCCTGCCAATCGTGTTCCAGATAATACCAGCGCCCCTTCAGCACCCAGCCATGCACCGGCGCAGGATGGCGGTGGCGCGACAGCACCCCGGCCTTGCGCACGCGCAGCAGGTTCATCCAGTAGCCTTGCGAGGCATTGAGGCACAGCGGGCGGAAGGCGACATTCTCGGCCTGCGGCACCCAGATCCGCTCATCCTCGGCGATGGCGCCGGGAATGACGATTTCCTTCGCGGCATCGGCCGGAAAGGGCAGCTGATAGGGCACAAGGGCCGCATCGCGGGTTTCAAGCTTGTCTTCTTCGACGGGCATGGCGTCTCTTTTCCGTTCTGGGGGTTTGAAATCAACCGTCCGCCGGGCATGGCGCGGCGGCCCGGCGATAGGCCTCCAGCCGCCGGCGGGTGGCAAGGATCATGTCCAGCATGGCGGTGCGGGCCTGGTCGGGCTGGCGCGCCTCGATCGCCTGCAGCACCCGCAGGTGCCGCTCCAGATTGTTGCGAAAGCTCTGCATGTGCTCTTCGATCGCGGCTTCGAACAGCAGGCCCAGCATGGCGTCGATTGCGCCGCCGAAGGATTGCAGCACCGGGTTGCCCGAGGCCTCCAGCACGGTGAGGTGGAAGGCCTTGTCGGCGGCGATGGCGCCGGGAATGTCGCCCTCGCGGGCGGCGCGCTCCATCGCGTCATAGGCCACGCGGATGGTGGTGATCTGCGCCCGGCTGGCGCGTGCGGCGGCAAGGGCCGCGGCCGAGGGCTCGAAGATCTCGCGCGTCTCGTCGACCGCGACGGCAAGGTCCCAGTTGATGCCGCCGGCAGGTTTCATCCAGCGCAGGACATCGCGCGACAGCAGGTTCCAGTCACGGCGCGGGCGGACGCGGGTGCCCAGTCGCGGGCGCACCTCGATAAGGCCAAGGGTGATCAGCGTCTTGATCGTCTCGCGCAGCGGCGTGCGGCTGAGGCCGAGTTCGCGCGCAAGCTCGGCCTCGACCGGCAGGGCGCTGCCCTCGGCATAGCGGCCCGAGACGATGCGCGGCCCCAGGATTTCCAGCGCTTCGGCAACCTTGGCGGGGCGCGTCTCGCGGCTGCTGACGACAAGAAGGGACGGGAACATTCGATGTGACGGTCCGCGGCAGAGGTTGTTCGTCAAAATCATAGTATGGCTTGGCACCATTGGTAATATCAATATTGACTCGACTCGGGGGAATCGGCACAACGGGCACGATCAATTCATCAGATGAATTGATGCGGCATCTGTGCCGCCGGGGCAAACGGGGCCGATGTGCCCATGGAGGACGACATGGCTGGGCTGACCGAGCGGCTTTCGCAGTGCTATTCGGGTATTATCTACGACGTGATGCGTGACATGGGCCTGCCGCCCGCCGTCCTGCCGCGCGAAATCAAGGCGCTCGAGCCGGGGATGCGGATCGCCGGGCCGGTCTTCACCCTGCGCGGCCGCCCCGACAAGACGATCAGCGCGCATGACTCGCTGCTGCAATGGACGGGCTTTCTGTCGAAGGCGCCGGCCGGCCATGTGGTGGTCTGCCAGCCGCAGGATTCGGTGCGCGCCCTGATGGGCGAACTGTCGGCCGAGGTGCTGAAGCACCGCGGCGTCCTGGGCTATGTCGTCGACGGCGGCTGCCGCGACGTGAGCTTCATCAAGGACATCGGCTTCCCGGTCTGCTGCAGCTACACCACGCCGATCGACGTCGTGGCCAGCTGGTGCCCGGAGGCTTATGACGAGCCGATCACCATCGGCAACGTGGCGATCCGGCCGGGCGACTACATCATCGGCGATCAGGACGGCATCGTCATCCTGCCGAAGGACAGGGTCGAGGAGATCATTACCAAGGCAGAAGCCGCCATCGGCGCCGAGAACAAGGTGCGCGCGGCCATCCTGGCCGGTGAGGATCCGCAGAAGGCCTATATCCAGTTCGGCAAGTTCTGATGGCCGAACCCGCCCCGCCGACTGCGCTGCACATGGGCAAGGGCAAGGTTGCCTCGGTCGTGGCAGTGCTGGGCGAGCGGATCGTGGCGGGGGACTATGCCCCCGACGCGCCGCTGCCGGTGGAGGCGGATCTGGCGCAATCGCTGGATGTCGGGCGCAGCGTCCTGCGCGAGGCGGTGAAGGTCCTTGCCGCCAAGGGCATGGTGCTGGCGCGGCCGCGCGTGGGTACGGTGATCCTGCCGCGCGAGGAGTGGAACCTCTTCGACCATGACGTGCTGCTCTGGCACCTGCGGGCGATGCCGCTGCAACCCGACCTTCTGCGCGACATCCTGGAGGCGCGGCGGATCATCGAGCCGGAGGCGGCGTTGCTGGCCGCCCTGAACGGCAGTCCGGCGCGCAAGCAGGCCATCGCCGACCATTACCACGACATGGTGACGGGCGCGCGCGACCCCGAGGCGGCGGTGAAGGCCGACATCGGCTTTCACATCGCGGTGCTGATGGCCTCGGGCAATGCGATCCTGATCGCCTTCGCCCCGGCGCTGACGGCGATCCTGACCGCGTTCTTCAAGATCAGCATCCAAAAGCCCGAGATGTTTCCCGGCAACCTGCCCGCGCATGAGGAGGTCAGCCAGCGCATCCTGGCCGGCGATCCGGCCGGCGCCCGCGCGGCGATGCTGCGCGTGCTTGCCTATACGGAAACCGACCTGCTGGATCGCGCCGCTGCCGGCGATCCGGACGAACTGCTTCAAACGAGGAGGAACTACCCATGAAAACCAAGCTTGTTCTGGCCCTGACCGTCGCCGTGGCGGCGCTTTCCGCGGGTGCGGCCCTTGCCGAATACCCCGAGCGCCCGATCACGATGATCGTTCCGTGGTCGGCCGGCGGCGGCACCGATGCCGTGGCCCGCGCGCTGGCCGCCGAACTCGAGAAGGAACTGGGCACCCCCGTCAACGTGGTGAACCGCACCGGCGGCGCCGGCGTCATCGGCCATACCGAGATGGTGAACGCCACCCCCGACGGCTATACCATCGGCCTCGCCACCGCCGAACTGTCGACCTATTACTGGAGCGGCACCGCGCCCTTCACCACCGATGCGCTTGCGGCCCTGGGGCTGCTGAACCTCGACGCCTCGGCCTTCAACGTCTCGGCCAGCAGCGAATGGGGTGATCTGCGGGCCGCGCTCGATGCCATCGCCGCGGCGCCGGGCGGCACCTACAAACTGTCTGGCATGGGCCCCGGCGCGGCCTATCACCTGGCCTTCGCGGGGCTGCTGAACGCTGAAGGCATCGATCCGCTCAAGGTGACGGTGGTGCCGAGCCAGGGCGCGGCGCCGGGCTTCCAGGAACTGGCGGCCGGCGGGGTGCAGATCGTGCCCTCATCGCTGCCCGAAGCGAAGTCGATGATCGATGCGGGCCAGGTCAAGTCGCTGGCGGTCCTTGCCGACGCCCGCCTCGAGGCCTTCCCCGACGTGCCGACCGTCAAGGAAGCCATCGGCCTTGACTGGGTCGGCGGGACCTGGCGCGGCATGGTGGCGCCCAAGGGCATGCCCGAAGACGTGGCGGCCAAGCTGGAAGCCGCCGTCGATGTCGCCTGGCATTCCGAGGGCTTCCAGACCTTCATGAAGGATCGCGGCTTTGGCCTGGAATATCTGAATGCCGCCGATTTCGGCGCCTTCATGGCCGAGCAGCAGGCGCAGAACGGCGAGGTGATGAAGCTCCTCGGCCTGCGTACGCGGGACTGACCATGCTGAAGGTCAGCGATCTGGTTTCGGGGCTGGCAATCGCCGGCCTCGGAATCTTCATCTTCGTGCAGTCGCGCAGCTTTCCCGCCATCGGCAATATCGGGGTGGCGCCCTCGTTCTACCCCGGCCTGATCGGGGTGGTGCTGGCGCTCTGCGGTCTGGCGCTGGCGGGCACGGCACTGCTGCGCGGCGCGGCCCTGCCGCTTTTCGTGCGGCCGGCGTGGTTTTCCAAACCGGCGAATGTGGTGGCGGTTCTGGCCGTGCCGGCCTCGATAGTGGCCTATGGTCTTCTTAGCCCGCGCATCGGCTTTCTCGCCACCAGTTTCCTTGTCGCCTCCGGTCTGCTTCTGGCCTTCCGGGTGCGTGTCCTGACCAGCCTGATTACCGCATTTCTGGTGACGGTGGCGCTCTACCTGATCTTTGCCATCACCTTCCGCGTGCCCCTGCCCTACGGTGTCATCGAAAGGCTGCTGCCATGAATTATATCGATGCACTATCGCTGGTGTTCCAGCCGCATACGCTCATCACCATCCTGGGCGCCGCGCTGTTCGGGCTGTTCGTCGGCTCGATGCCCGGGTTGACGGCGACGATGGCGGCCGCGCTGCTGGTGCCGATCACCTTCTACATGGATCCGGTCTCGGCCGTGGGCGCCATCGTCACCTGCTCGGCCATGGCGATCTTTGCCGGCGACATTCCCGGCGCGCTGCTGCGCATTCCGGGCACGCCGGCCTCGGCCGCCTATGTCGACGAGGCCTATCAGCTTGGCCGGCAGGGCAAGCTGGCGCAGGTTCTGGCGGTGAACCTGCTGGCTTCGGCCATGGGGGGCATCTTCGGGGTGCTGGTGCTGATCTTCCTGGCGCCGCAACTGGCGGCGGTCGCGCTGAACTTCTCCAGCTACGAATATTTCTGGCTGGCGCTGATCGGGCTTTCCGCGGCAACGCTGGTCAGCGCGGCCAACCCGATCAAGGGTTGCATCTCGCTGTTCATGGGTCTGTTCCTGGCCACGGTGGGGCTGGATGTGGTGACGGGCTTTCCGCGCTATACCATGGATACGGTCAACCTGATGGGCGGCGTGTCGCTGATCGCCGCGCTGATCGGCCTTTTCGCCGTGGCCGAACTGTTCCGCAAGGCCACCACCATCGACGAGGACCTGCCGCCGCCGCCGCAGGTCAAGGGCGCGATCCTGAAGCAGGGCATCTCGGCGATCCGCCAGTACAAGCTGAACGTCCTGCGCGGCAGCGCGCTCGGCACCTTTCTCGGCATCCTGCCCGGCGCGGGCGCCGACATCGCCGGCTGGATTTCCTATGCGGTGTCGAAACGGTTTTCCCGCACGCCGGAGAAGTTCGGCAAGGGGCACATCGAAGGCGTGGTCGATGCCAGCGCCTCGAACAACGCGGCCCTCGGCGGCGCCTATGTGCCGGCGCTGGTCTTCGGCATTCCGGGCGATTCCATCACGGCCATCGTCATCGGCGTCCTGCTCATCAAGGGGCTGAACCCCGGGCCGACCGTCTTCACCGAAAGCGGCGATATCGTCGCGGCGATCTTCATCGTCTTCATCCTGGCCAACCTGCTGCTGATCCCGCTTGGCCTGCTGGCCATCCGGGCCGCGGGCAAGGTGCTGTCGGTGAACCAGCGCATCCTGCTTCCCGTCATCCTGATGCTGTCCATCGTCGGCGCATTCGCCGTCAACAACTCGGTCTTCGACCTGTGGATCGTGCTGGTGCTGGGCATCCTGGGCTGGCTGATGGAGGACAACGGCTTTCCCATCGCGCCGATGGTGCTGGGCCTCGTGCTGGGCAAGATCGTCGAGGAGAGCTTCGTCAACTCGATGATCAAGTCGGACGGCAATCTGGTGCATTTCGTGGACCGGCCGATTTCTGGCACGCTGGCGGCGATATTCTTCGCCATCTGGATCGTGCCGCTGATCATCCGGCTGGTGCGGCGCCCGAAGGCGGCCTGACGCTCGATGAGGGGGCGCCCCAGGCGGCGCCCCCCGCATATCCGCCGGAACATTCAAGGAGGAAGGCATGGAAGACGGGATCATCACTCGCCTGCGCAGGCTGGCCGTCGCCACCCTGTCCGACGGCTGCGACCAGATCGCCGGCCGCCGCGGCTTCATGGACAGCGGCATCCAGGGCCGGGTCAACGCCCGCAAGTTCGCCGGCCGCGCCGCAACCGTGCTGGAAGTGCCCAGCGAGGAACGGCTGAAGCCGGAACTCGCCTTCGATCTGATCGACGCCGCGCCGAAGGGCAGCGTGATCGTCATCTCGAACGGCGGCAATGCCGATGTCGCCATCTGGGGCGAATTGATGAATGCCGGCGCCGTGGCAAACGGCCACGAGGCGGCGGTGCTGGAAGGCGGCGTCCGGGATGTCGCGCTGATCGGCAGCCAGACCGACTTTCCGGTTTTCGCCCGCTCGGTCGTGGCGGCCAGTTCCATCGGGCGGATGATGACACTGGCGCGCGACGTGCCGGTGCAGGCCGGCGGCGTGGTGGTGAACCCGGGCGACTACATCGTCGGCGATGCCGATGGCGTGGTGGTGATCCCGCCCGAACATGTGCAGGCCATCATCGCCTTCGCCGAACTGGCCGAGGCGGTGGAGGCCGAAATGGCGGTCTATATCCGCGAAAAAGCCTCGATGCGGGCCGCGATCGACAAGTTCGGCCGGGCCTGAGGCGAGGCATGGAGAAAGCGATGAAGACGGGTTTCAACGGGGTCTACCCCATTCTCTACAGTTTCTTCGACGAGGCGGGCGAGCTGGACCGCGAGGCCATGCGCCGGCAGGTCGAGGGCTGCATCGCCGGCGGCGCCCAGGGCATCGCCGTGATGGGGCTGGCGACGGAGGTCGGCAAGCTCGACGTCAACGAACGCCGCCGCGTCATCGACTGGGTGGGCGAGGATATCGCCGGCCGGGTGCCCTATGCGGTGACGGTGGGCGAGACCAGCATCAACGGCCAGATCGCCTTTTTGCAGGCGGCCAGGGCGGCGGGGGCCGACTGGGCCATCCTGCAACCGCCCGGCATCGGCGGCATTCCCGAGCCGGAATTGGTGCGCTTCCTCGGCCGGGTGGCCGACAGGTCGGATCTGCCGCTGGGCATCCAGAACGCCCCCGCGGTCATGGCCACCAGCCTGTCGAACGGCGCGCTGAAGACGCTGAACCGCCAGCATCCGAATGTGGCGCTTCTCAAGGCCGAGGGGCCGGCGACCTGGATCAACCAGTTGAACGAAGACACCGAGGGCGTGTTCGAGATGTTCGGCGGCCTGGGCGGGCTGCAACTGATCGATTCCGTTCGTGCCGGCTGCGTGGGCGTCATTCCCGCCGCCGATCTGTTCGATCCGCAGATCCGGATCATGGAACTGCTGAAGACCGGCCGCGCCGAAGATCTGGCCGAGGCCGAGCGGCTGCACAGCGCGCTGCTGCCGCTGATCGTGTTCATGATGGCCTCGGTCGAGAATTTCATCGCCTATGGCAAGCGGCTGCTGGCGCTGCGCCTGGGCCTGCCGCCCGCCACCTCCCGCCAGCCGGCGATTCCGACGACCGAATTCGGGCTGCGCATCGTCGAGGAATGGGCAAGGCGCCTGGGACCGCTGGGCTGAACCCGCAAGGCGGCCGCGCTCCGCAAATGTGAAGGCACGGGCGGGCGCGGCCGGCATTTCACCGCAACGGCAATGGCGTCGGACCGGATGCCGGTCCGACGACCGATGCTCGGGCGGTCTTGCGGACCCGCGACCGCCCCAAGACCACGATGGCGCCGGGAACGCTTCGCCCCCGGGCGGAGAACCTTCAAATCATCCCGGTCAGACCAGACCGCAGCGCCGCCCTCCCCCTCGGACCGGCAAGCCGCCGCCGGGACTTCTACGAAGCACCGCCGCCCGCACCCTGCTGCAGCTGCCGGCGCACGCCGGTTTCTTTTCCAAGCGCACGATCCGATCCGGCCTTACCGCTTCGCGGAGGCGGCAAGAACGCAGGACCTCCGCCCGACATCCCCAAAACCGAAGGGCCTGTCCGAGTCCATCGGGTCAGTTGTTTGATCCCACGGTTTGATGGTGCGATCTTTCCCTTGCAATGGAAGGGTGCTCGGTGGGACAAGTTCGTCACAGGAATGTGGCGGCGCGCTGGTTGTTCAGTCCTGGCATCAGTGGATCGGGTTGAGGATGAATCGATCTGGCTCTGAGGTCCGAACCTTGCGAATGTATTCGTAGGGCGCTCGGCCGCCGAAAGTCTTGAGCCGTCGGGCGAAGCTGTAGGCCGCCATGAAGTCGGCGGGGTGGGCTCGCAGCTGGTAGTGGCCGTCGTAGTGAAGATGTTTCACGGTCGCGTCCTTGATCGTCCGGCTCATCCGCCCAACCTGGCCGTTGGTACAGGGGTGGTTGGGCCTGATCGGGCGGTGCTCGATGCCGTTCGC
>JBDHSO010000029.1:0-30951 GCA_039808125.1 Rhodobacter sp.
GAGCGCGGCATGCCGGTGGCCCTGGCGATCTGGCCAAGGCTGACACCGGGCTGTTTCGCCAGCACCTGCAGCACTTGCACCGCGCGCGCAATGGATTGCCCGTCACTGGGGCGACGTTGTTCGGTCATGCCTGGATCCTTGCCGGGGACGAACACCTAAAAGGTGGAGCGCAACCGACACTAGCGCGAGACAACTCGGCTTGACAAGGAGATCGCACGTCATTATCGGTACATCGTACTATTAGATGATACACTTGGCTCTCTAGATCATGGTGTGGCATGTCGCTGCGTTCAAGATCCGACCCGCGGCTGTCGCCGAGCGCCTGGTGGCGCCCCGATTGGATTCAGCGGGTGTCGCGCAGAAGCCTTGCCGCCGACGGCATGGCAGCCCTGACCGGGGCGACAATCGTCCTGCCGCAAGGCGTGGCCTTTGCCGCAATCGCGGGCCTGCCGCCGGAATACGGCTTTTACACCGCGATGATCCCCACGGCGGTGGTGGCGCTGACCGGGTCAAGCTGGCAGGCCGTCAGCGGGCCGACGACTGCGATCTCGGCGCTGGTCTTTGCCTCGCTGGCCGGAAGCCTTGTGCCCGGCTCGACCGAGTTCATTGCTGCGGCGATCGCGCTGGCCTGCCTCGTCGGCATTTTGCAACTGGTCTTCGCGCTTGCCCGGCTGGGGGCGCTGGTCGATTTCGTGTCGCATTCGGTGATGCTCGGCTTCATCGCGGGGGCTGCGATCCTGATCGCGCTCAGCCAGATCGGTGCCATCCTTGGTGTGCCGCTTGGCCGGCCGGACGATCTTGTGGCCTTCTTGCACGAGGTCACAGGCAGCCTGGGCCATATCGATCCGGCAAGCCTGGCCGTTGCCGGAGCGACGCTTGCCGCCGGAATCGCGGTGCGGCGGGTCCGGCCACGCTGGCCGCACTATCTGATCGCACTGGCCGTCGGCACCGGCCTTGCCGTCATCGCCGGTCGCTTTGGCGCGGATCTGGAGACCGTCGGCCGGATCGACGCCGTTCTGCCGACCTTTGCCATGCCCGAGTTCAACCTTGCATTGCTGCGCGACCATGGCTCGGCCGCCATCGCCATCGCCATGGTCGGCATCCTGGAGGCGCTGTCGGTCGGCCGCGCGCTGGCGGCGCGATCCGGCCAGCCCTTCGACGGCAACCGCGAGATCCTGGGCCAGGGGATCGGCAACCTGACCGGCAGCTTCTTTCTCTGCTTTCCGGGCTCTGCCTCGTTCACACGGTCAAGCGTCAATCTCGAAGCCGGCGCGCAAACACCTCTGGCTGCAGTATTGGCGGCCTTCTTCCTGTTCATGATTCTTCAACTCGTGGCACCCTGGTTCGCCTTCGTGCCCGATGCCGCGATCGGCGCGGTGATCCTGCTGGTCGCCTGGCGGCTGATCGACCTTCAGGCGCTGCGCTATCTCGCCACCACATCGGGCAGCGAAGGTGTCATCGCAGCCGCGACCTTTGCGGCGACCCTTCTCGTCAGCCTTGAAATTTCGATCTACGTCGGGGTCTTTCTCTCGTTCGTCTTTTTTGCACGGACCGCCTCGCGGCCGCATATCGGGGTTGGCGCACCAAACCCCGCCACCCCGCGACGCAGGTTCGGCGAAACCTCTGTCGAAGGCCTGCCGGAATGCCCGCAGCTGATCGTTGCCCGCCTGGACGGGCCGCTGTTCTTCGGCTCGGTCGAACACGTCCGCCGGGTCTTTCGCCGGTTCGAGAAGGACCGCCCCGACCAGCGCCATCTGCTCCTGGTATTGAAGGGCGTCGGCGACATCGACCTGCCCGGCGCAGAGCTTCTGATCGAAGAGGCGCGGCGGCGCAACGGCCGGGGCGGCACACTTCACCTGCAGTCGCGGACGGCTGATACGATCAGCAAGCTGACGCGGTTCGGCGTCTTGCGCGAACTGGCGGCCGGGCTGGTCTATCAGAGCAAGGGCGATGCGATTGCCGAAATCGTGCCAATGCTGGATAACGGAATCTGCAGTCGCTGCCCCCACCGGATCTTCCGCGAATGTCCGGCCCCGCACGACGATCGCTGAGGCCCCCCGATGCCTGCCACTCCGCCGCCGATCCGCCGCCAGCCTGTCCGGCCCGCCGTCATCGCGGGGCTGGGCTTTTCCTCGCTTGCGCTTGGCGCGGTGATGGAGCCCCTGGGTGTGGCGCGGCAGCGGTTTCCCGATCTTATCGGCAGTACGCAGTTGTATGGCAGCGAAGGCACCAGCCAGCGGTCTGCCAACGGCCTGCGGATCGAGACGGATGCCGGGGCCGGCGTCCTGTTGCAGGCGATGCGCGAACCTTCACGGCCGGATGCGGTTTTTGTCCTGACCGGCTATCCCTTTCCGGCCCAGGATCGCGACTGGCTGCTCAGGCTGCTGAGGGCCTGCCACAACCATAGAGTGCGCTGTTATATCATGGGCGGCGGGATCGGTGTCCTGGCCGACAGCGGGCTGCTGAAAGGCGGCGCGGTGACCATGCACTGGACATTTCTCGATACGCTGATCGAGATCCATCCCGACCTCAACCCCGCGTCCAGTCTCTTTGTCCGGGACGGCGTCTTCACCAGTTGCGCAGGCGGCGTGCCGGTGATCGACATGATGATCGATTTCTTCGTGACCGAGTTCGGCGGCGAGGTGTCGAGCGCGGTCAAGCGGCATTTCAACTATCTGGCGCCGCGCCGGGGCGAGGACCGGCAGGGCGGCATGCTGGCCGATCTGGCGGCCCGGCAGAGCGAACCCGTGCGCGGCCTGATGCGGACGATGATCAGGACGGTCGAGGCGCCACTGTCGATCCAGGCCCTGGCAGACCAGGCCCGTCTTTCCACTCGTCAGGTCGAGCGGCTGTTTCACCGTGACATAGGCCTGTCGCCGCGTCAGGCCTATGTCACCATCCGGCTTGAAAAGGCGCATGCCCTTGTCACGGGGACGGATCGGCCATTTCTGGACATCGCGCTGGCTTGCGGTTTCAGTTCGGTATCGACCCTGTCCCGCGAATATCGCCGCTGCTACGGAATCCCGCCCACGACCAGCCGCCGCGCAAATATCTGAGAACATTGCCAAGCTGTGGCGCGGCTGATTTTCCGGGCGCTTCAGCATCCCCGCGCATCTGCGCAAGGCTATAGTCGTCGGCCCAGCCCTGCACATTGACATCGACGATGGCCAACCGGTCCACGGCTCGCGCGCGGTACGTTTGTCGCAGATATCGACACCAATGCTCCGGAATCCGAGGCTCCCTCTGCGGTATGTTCGCGTCGGATTGCGGCGGTTTGGCGGGGTTTCGGTCTCGGTCACTCCTCCTCGCGCATGTTGATGAGGGTGGTGCCGTCCTGGATTTGCGCCCCTGGCGTTACCAGGACCTCCCTGACGATGCCGTCTCGCGGGGCCTGGAGGATGTGTTCCATCTTCATGGCTTCCAGCACGACGAGCGGGTCGCCCTGGCGGACGGCATCGCCGGGGGCGACGCTCACCTGTGTCACGAGGCCGGGCATCGGCGCGACGATGGCGTTGCCGGCCTTCTCTTCCCCGGCGGAGGCCAGGTCGTCGGGCAGGCCGAAGGTCAGCGCCCGGCCCTGGTGGAAGACAGTCACGCTGTGGGGGCCCCGGGCGAAACCGAAGGTCGTCCGATGACCCTCGCAAGTCACCGAGGCTGTGTCGGCGCCGAGCCGCGCCACCGCCAGGTCGAGCCTGCCCTGCGGGCCGGCGACCCGGTGATGCCCGGGGGCCAGCGTCTCGATCACCCGCAGGATCCGCCCGTCATCGCCGTCAAGTTCCGCCTGCCGGACGGCGGGCAGCCACTGGTGCCAGCCTTGCAGTACATCCCAGGGGTCCGTGCCCGCCGGCGGATCAAGAAAGCCGTGGCCGGCCAGCATGGCCAGGGCGATGGCAAGCTCGTCCGCGGCCGGCCGCGCCGCCAGTTCCGGCAGGGCCCGGGCGACAAGCCCGGTATCGACGGCGCCGGAGCGGAACTCGGCATTTGCCGCCAGCGCGGCCAGAAAGTCGAGATTGGTGACGGTGCCGGCGATCCGGCAATCGGCCAGGGCCTGCGACAGCCGGGCCAGCGCCGCCGCGCGGCTGGCACCATGGACGACGATCTTGGCGATCATCGGATCGTAGAACGGCGTGATCTCGTCGCCCTCGCGCACGCCGCTGTCGATCCGGACAGGTGCGCGGGCAAAGGTACGCCCCGCCGGAAAGCGGAGGTGGTGCAGCCGGCCCGTCGCCGGCAGGAAACCCTTCGCCACATCCTCGGCATAGAGCCGGGCCTCCATCGCCCAGCCATCGATCGCCAGATCCTCCTGCCGCAGCGGCAGCGGCTCTCCGGCCGCGACGCGCAGTTGCAGTTCGACGAAATCGAACCCGGTGATCGCCTCGGACACCGGATGCTCCACCTGCAGCCGCGTGTTCATCTCCATGAACCAGAACCCGTCCTCGCGCAGCCCGCCCGCGCCATCGGCGATGAACTCGACCGTCCCGGCCCCGCGATAGCCGATCGACCGGGCCGCCTCCACCGCGGCCCGCCCCATGGCCGCACGCACCGCCGGCGGCATCCCCGGGGCCGGCGCCTCCTCGATCACCTTCTGATGCCGGCGCTGCAACGAGCAGTCCCGCTCGAACAGGTGGATCACATTGCCATGGGCATCGCCGAAGACCTGCATCTCGATATGGCGCGGCTGGCGGATGTATTTCTCGACCAGGCAGGCCGGATCGCCGAAGGCCGCATCCGCCTCGCGCCGTGCCGCCTCCAGCGCGGCAGGAAAATCGCCCGGTGCCTCAACCAGCCGCATCCCCCTGCCCCCGCCGCCCGCCCGCGCCTTGATCAGCACGGGATAGCCGATCTCTGCCGCGCGCCCGGCAAGAAAGGCCGGGTCCTGGTTGCCGCCGTGATAGCCGGGCACCACCGGCACGCCCGCCGCCATCATCCGGTCCTTCGCCGCATCCTTCAGCCCCATGGCCCGGATCGCCGCCGCCGGCGGCCCGATGAAGACCAGCCCCGCCGCCTCCACCGCCTCGACGAAACCGGGGTTCTCCGACAGGAACCCATAGCCCGGGTGGATCGCCTCGGCCCCGGTGGCAAGCGCCGCCGCGACGATGCGATCCGCCCGCAGATAGCTTTGCGCCGCGGCGGCGGGGCCGATGCGGACCGACTCGTCGGCCAGCGCGACATGCAGCGCCCCCGCGTCGGCATCGGAATGGACGGCCACGGTGACGATGCCCAGGCGGCGGCAGGTGGCAATCACCCGGCAGGCGATCTCGCCGCGGTTGGCAATCAATATCTTGCGAAACATCACGTTTCCCCCCCTACATCCGGAAGATGCCGAAGCGTGTCGGCTCTATCGGCGCGTTCAGCGCCGCCGACAGGCTCAGCGCCAGGACCTCGCGTGTCGCCCGGGGATCGACGATCCCATCGTCCCAAAGCCGTGCCGAGGCATAGAGCGGATGGGACTGCCGCTCGAACATCTCGATCGTCGGCGCCTTGAACCGGGCCTCCTCCTCCGGCGTCCAGCTGCCGCCCCTGCGCCCGATCGCCTCGCGCCGCACCGTGGCCAGAACCCCCGCCGCCTGCTCGCCTCCCATCACCGAGATCCGGCTGTTCGGCCAGGTCCACAGGAAGCGCGGCGAATAGGCCCGGCCGCACATGCCGTAATTGCCCGCCCCGAAAGAGCCGCCGACCAGAAAGGTGATCTTGGGCACCCGCACCGTCGCCACCGCCGTCACCAGCTTCGCCCCGTCCTTGGCGATGCCCCGGTTCTCGGCCGTCCGGCCGACCATGAAGCCCGAAATGTTCTGCAAGAAGACCAGCGGGATCCCGCGCTGCGCGCAAAGCTCGACGAAATGTGCAGCCTTCAGCGAGGATTCGGAAAAGATCACCCCGTTGTTGCCGACGATCCCCACCGGCATGCCCACCACATGGGCAAAACCGCAGACGATGCTCGTGCCGTAGCGCAGCTTGAACTCGTCAAGCCGCGAGCCGTCGACGATCCGGGCGATGACCTCGCGGATGTCATAGGGCGTCTTCAGCTCGGCCGGAACCACCCCGAGAATCTCCTCGGGGTCGTAAAGCGGCGGCTCGGGCGATTGCAGCGCCAGCCGCGGCCGCTTGACCCGGTTCAGATCGGCCACCGCCCGCCGCGCAAGGGCCAGCGCATGCCGCTCGTCGCGGGCCAGAAGATCCGCCACCCCCGACAGCCGCGTATGCACATCGCCGCCGCCCAGATCCTCGGCCGAAACCACCTCGCCCGTCGCCGCCTTCACCAAGGGCGGCCCGGCCAGAAAGATCGTGCCCTGGTCCTTCACGATGATCGTGACATCCGACATCGCCGGGACATAGGCCCCCCCCGCCGTGCAGGATCCCAGCACAACCGCGATCTGCGCGATGCCCTTGGCCGACATGTTGGCCTGGTTGAAGAAGATCCGCCCGAAATGCTCCCGGTCGGGAAACACCTCGTCCTGGCTCGGAAGGTTTGCCCCGCCGGAATCGACCAGATAGATGCAGGGCAGCGCGTTCTGCTCGGCAATCTCCTGCGCCCGCAGATGCTTTTTCACCGTCATCGGAAAATAGCTGCCGCCCTTCACCGTCGCGTCGTTGCACAGGATCATCACCTCTTGCCCCTCGACCCGGCCGATCCCGGTCACAAGCCCCGCCCCCGGGCTCGCCCCGTCATAAAGGCCGTGTCCCGCAAACAGCCCGATCTCCAGAAACGGAGATCCCGCGTCAATCAGACGCCCGATCCGCTCCCGCGCCAGAAGCTTCCCGCGGCCAACATGCCGCAAACGATCAGACTCCCCGCCGCCAGCCGCGCTCCACAATGCCGCCGAGCGAACGGTCTCAAGCATCGCCTTATGCGCCGATACATTCAAACAATACCCCGACGAACCAACCAAAACCCCAGAACGAATTACAGTCATCCGCGCATCGCCCCCATGAGTTCGCGCCCGATCAGCATGCGCCGGATTTCCGAGGTGCCCGCCCCGATCTCCATCAGCTTGGCGTCGCGAAAGATCCGGCTGACCGGCGTTTCGTTCAGGAATCCCGCACCGCCCATGGCCTGAACCGCCTGATGCGCCACCACCATCGCCTCTTCCGAGGCATAAAGCACGCAGGCGGCCGCATCCTGCCGGGTCACTTCGCCGCGGTCGCAGGCCCTTGCCACCTCATAGACATAGGCGCGAGCCGAGTTCAGCTTGGTGTACATGTCGGCGATCTTGGCCTGCATCAACTGGAAGTCGCCGATGCTCTGGCCGAATTGCCGACGTTCGACCAGATAGGGCATGATCTCGTCGAGGCAGGCCGCCATGATCCCGGTGCCGATTCCCGACAGCACCACCCGCTCGTAATCGAGGCCGGACATCAGCACCCTGACACCGCTGCCTTCGGCGCCGAGCCGGTTTTCCACCGGGACCTCGACGTTTTCGAATATAAGTTCGGCAGTGTTCGACCCGCGCATTCCAAGTTTGTCGAAATGCGTCGACGTGCTGAACCCCGGCATGGTCCGTTCGACCAGAAAGGCGGTGATGCCCTTCGATCCCGCGGCCGGATCGGTCCGGGCATAGACCACCAGCGTCGCCGCGTCCGGCCCGTTGGTGATCCAGAACTTGGTACCGTTCAACACGTAGCGGTCGCCGTGCCGTTCCGCCCGCAGCTTCATCGACACGACATCCGATCCGGACCCCGCCTCGGACATGGCCAGCGCGCCGACAGCGGCGCCCGAGATCAAGCCGGGCAGATATTTCCGCTTCTGCGCCTCGGTGCCGTTCAGCTTGATCTGGTTGACGCAGAGATTGGAATGCGCGCCATAGCTCAGCGCCACCGAGGCCGAGGCCCGGGCAATTTCCTCGACTGCGATCACATGGGCCAGATAGCCCATTCCCGCCCCGCCATAATCCTCCGGCACGGTGATCCCCAGAAGACCGAGGCGCCCCATCTCGGGCCAGAGGTCGGCGGGAAAATCGTTCTGCCGGTCGATCTCGGCCGCCAGCGGCCGGACACGTTCCTGCGCCCAGCGATGCACCATGTCGCGCAGCGCGTTGATCTCATCGCCCAGATCGAACCGCATCGATGCCTTGAACACCTGTCCCTCCCTCATTCCGCGGCCAGCGCCGCCGTGCCGGTGCTGTCCAGCGCGGTACGGATTTCCGCCCGCCGCACCATCTGCCGGACAAATGCCGCCGCCTTGACCGGACCATACCCCCGAATCTGCCAGGGAAGCGTCAGCAATTCGCGCAGCAGCGGCAGGGTTTCGGGCGTCAGCCGTGCCACCGCCAGCGCCAGATCGCTTTCATAGGCCGCGATCAACTGCCGCTCTTGCCGGCGGTCCCCGGTATGGCCGAACGGATCGGCCCAGGTACCCCGCAACCCGCGCAGCCCGGCCAGCAGGCGGAACGCCGGCAGGATCCACGGCCCGAACGCACGCTTTTTCGGCCTGCCGTCAGGCCCCCTGCCCGGCAGGAACGGCGGCGCAAGATTGAACGCGATGCGAAAACCGCCCTCGAACTCCCGCTCCAGCGAGTGGCGGAACTCGGGCGCAGCATAAAGCCGGGCAACTTCGTATTCGTCCTTGTAGGCCAGCACTCTTGCATAGCAGATCGCGACCTGGCGCTTCAGATCGTTGGGGCCGATCCGCTCCGGCGCGGCGATTTCGCCGATCCGCACCAGCCAGCCGCGATAGCGCTCCGCCAGCGCCTCGTTCTGATACGCCCGCAGATGTGCCGCGCGATGCTGGATGACGTCTTCGACCGGCATCGCCTCCAGCGTCGGCCGGCTGCGCCGGGTTGCCGCCACCTCGGCCTCGATCCGGCCGGGGTCATGCGCCAGAACCCGACCCCAGTCGAAGGCCTCGGCATTGACCGCTGTGGCAACGCCGTTGAGGTCGATGGCCTGAAGGATCGCCGCACGGCCGATGGGCACCAGGCCGCATTGCCAGGCATAGCCCAGCATCATCAGATTGGCGCCGATCTCGTCACCGACCAGCGCGCCCGCCAGGGTCGGGAAATCGCGGAAATGCCGCGCCGAGCGGACCGATCCGGCAACGCTGTTCTCGACGGCCCCGGCGCGGAAGTCGAAATCGCGGTCGCGGATGAAATCGGATACCGGGATGATGCGGGTGCTGACCACCGCCTCGGTCCGCGCCGGATCGCACAGGACGATGCAGTCCTTCGAGGCCGCGACCACCGCATCCGCCGCCAGAAGCAGATCCGCGCCGCCCGCCGCGATCCGTGGCGCCGCGACCGGCCGGTCCGGCCGCGAGATGCGGACATGGCTCATCACCGCGCCGCCCTTCTGTGCCAGACCCGCCATGTCAAGGATCATCGGGATCTTGCCCTCGATATGCGCAGCCATGCCGAGGATGGCGCCGATGGTCAGGACGCCCGTGCCGCCGACACCGGCGAGCGCCAGATTCCAGGCCCGGTCGATTCCCGGCAGCACGGGGTCCGGCAGCGATCCGACCTCCGGCCCGCCCGCCGACCGATGCGTCTTCAGCCGGCCGCCGCGGATGGTCACGAACGACGGGCAGAACCCCTTCTGGCAGGAATAATCCTTGTTGCACGTCGACTGGTTGATGCGCCGTTTGCGGCCCATTTCGGTCTCTTCCGGCTCGACCGCGACGCAGTTCGAGGTCTGCGAACAGTCGCCGCATCCCTCGCAGACCTCCGGATTGATCCAGAGGCGCATGTCGGGGTCTTCCATGCTGCCACGCTTGCGCCGCCGACGCTTTTCGGCGGCACAGGTCTGCTCGAAGACGATGACGGTCACGCCCGGCACCTCGCGCAGCGCAAGCATCACCGCGTCGATCTCGTCGCGGTGGCGGATCTCGGTTCCCGGCGCGAGGTCGGAGGCCCGATAGAGATCCGGCCGGTCGGACATCAGCACGGTGCGGGCCACGCGCTCATGATACATCTGGTGGGTGATCTGCTGCGGCGTCAGAACCCCGTCCAGCGGTTGCCCGCCGGTCATCGCCACGGCATCGTTGACGAGGATCTTGTAGGTGATGTTTGCACCCGCCGCGACTGACTGACGGATGGCAAGATGGCCGGAATGGAAGAACGTGCCATCGCCCAGGTTGACGAAACGGTGCTTTTCATCGGTAAACCGGCTGATCGCGGTCCAGGGCACACCCTCTGCGCCCATATGGGTGAAGGTCTCGGTCCTGCGGTCCATCCATTGCGCCATGAAATGACAGCCGATCCCCGCCATGGCCTTTGACCCCTCCGGCACCCGGGTCGAGGTGTTGTGCGGACAGCCGGCGCAATAATGCGGCAGCCGCACCACCGGGGGCACATGCGCCAGTCCCCGCGCCTCGGCGGCGTGCAGATGCTCGGCCCGGCGGCGCAGATGCGCGGCAAGCCCGTCGGGCAGGTCAAGGCGCAGCAGGCGTTCGGCAATCGCCCCGGCCACCCGCGCCACGGTCAGCCCGGCCGAAAGGCTGAGAAACGGCTGGCCCGTCTCGTCGAACTTTCCGACGATGCGCGGCCGCACGTCCGCACGCCAGTTGAACAGCTGTTCCTTGATCTGGTTCTCGATGATCTCGCGGCGTTCCTCGACGATCAGCACCTCTTCCAGCCCCTGCGAAAAGGCGCGAATGCCCTCCGGCTCCAGCGGCCAGGGCATCCGCACCTTGTAAAAGCGCAGGCCGATGGCCGCGCGTTCCGTGGGACCGATCCCGAGTTCCGCCAGCGCCTGCCGCACATCCTCATAGGCCTTGCCCGAGGCGACGATACCGAACCGCGCGCGCGGCTCGTCCATCACCACCATGTCGACGCCATTGGCGCGGGCAAAGGCGATAGCGGCATAGCCCTTGTGCTCCTGCAACCGCTCATCCTGCACCAGCGGCGGATCGGGCCAGCGCAGGTTCAGCCCGCCGGGCGGAAGCACGAAATCCTCAGGCAGCCGGAACTGGCGCTGCTCCTGCTCCAGGTTCACGACGCTTGTGATCTCGACGGTTTCCGAGATGACCTTGAACCCGACCCAGCAGCCGGAATAGCGCGACATCGCGATGCCAAGAAGGCCCATCTCCAGAAACTCGTGCACCGAAGACGGATAGAGCATCGGCATCAGCGCCGAGATGAAGGCATGGTCCGACTGATGCGGGATCGACGACGATTTGCAGGTATGGTCGTCGCCCGCGATGGCCAGAACGCCGCCGTGCTGCGCGCTGCCAGCGGCATTGGCGTGTTTGAACACATCGCCCGAGCGATCGACCCCCGGCCCCTTGCCATACCAGATGCCGAGAATGCCGTCCTTGCGCGCGCCGGGGGACAGGTGCAGTTGCTGGCTGCCCCAGACCGCGGTGGCGGCCAGATCCTCGTTCAGCCCGGGCTGAAAGACAATGTCGCGACGGTCGAGATACTTCTTCGCCCAGACAAGTTGCTGGTCATAGCCGCCGAGCGGCGAGCCGCGATAGCCCGAGATGAAGGCGCCGGTGTTCAGCCCCGCGGCACGGTCGCGCGCCATCTGGGTCATCGGCAACCGGACCAGGGCCTGCGTCCCGGTAAGGTAAACCGCCCCGCGCTCTGCCGTGTACTTGTCGTCGAGCGTGATGGCCATCCGGGTCTCCTCCCTCGATTTCCATGGTCTCGCCGCCGGTATTGTAACGCGGATACCGGGAAACGCTGTCGCTTTTGTTGCGGTCTACCGGCCCTATCACGGTACATTGTATCTTTTACTGGCTCGTTATTACGGTTATATCCTCTTTCAGGCGACCCGTTGCCCTTCAGCGTGCCCGAACGGGGGATGAAGATGGACCTCGATGATTCGGACCGGCGCATCCTGCGCGCGATCCAGAGCCGGCCCGAAATCACCATGCGCGAGCTTGGCGAGGCGACCGGGATGAGCCATTCGCCATGCTGGCGGCGGCTGCAACGCCTGCAGGACGAAGGCGCCGTCAGCCGCCGGCGCTATGTCATCGACCCCGAGGCCGTCGGCTACGAGATTCTGGTATTCTGTTTCGTCAAGATCGCCCATCATCAGCGTGACCGGCTGAGGGCTTTTGAGGCGGCCGTCGCCGGGGTGCCGGAAATCCTGCAATGCCATTCGCTCAGCGGCGAATATGATTACGTCCTGCAGGTGATCGCGCCCAGTGTCCGGGATTATGAGGCGACGGTGAAGAACGCGCTTCTCGAACTGCCGAACATCCAGTCGATCAATACCAGCTTCACGCTCAAGCGCGTCAAGCACAGCCTCAACGTCCCGATCTGAACGGCAGGCGCCCTGCCCCGCACCTCCGATCCTGACGGCGGCGCTCAGGCCGGGCCGATCAGACGTCCGATTTCCTGCATCACCACCTCGACCAGTTCCTCGTCCACCCGTGCGCCTTCAAGGCGGATGAACCAGTGCCGGCCATCGTGGCCGGAGGTCAGGGTGATGCCGGCGTCCAGATCCTTCCGCTGGTCGGCGCGCGGCCGGGTCGCCGGCCGCCCCCCGCGTTCCGGCCGCCGCGGTGCGGGCGCCAGGCTGTCCAGCGCCGCCTCCAGCCGCGTCCATTCCTCGGCCGCGCTTGCCGGTGCCCGGTCGTCCAGCGCCAGGCGCAGGCGCTGCTCGGCGCCATCGCGCAGCGCGGTCGCAAGCCTGAGCCCGTCGCGTTCGCGCAGCGCTTCCGGAAAGGCCAGCATGTCGCCAAGCTCCTCGAAGATCAGCGCGAAGGAGCGGACTTTCGACCGCTTGGCCTTCGAGGCCATGGGGAAAAGCGCGTCGACCGCCGCCTCCACATTGGCGAAAGCGCCCTGCTTCGCAGCAATGACGGCGATCCGGCCGCGCTCGAACTGCGACAAGGCGGCGCGGATTTCATTCTCCTCGATCATGGCGGCGAAGGATCCCCCCAGCACCGCCGGATCGCGGACAAGGGCGCGGATCGTGTCGTATTTCGCCTGCCCGCTCAGCCCGCGCAGCGCCTGCACCGCACGAAGCCGACGATAGCCCGACAAGAGACCGTAGCGCGGCCCCTGCCCTTCGGCCGTGCGCTCATAAACCTCGACCGGCAGCCGCAACCCATGCGCGGCGATCGAGGATTGCAATTCGTTCATCTCATCGGCGTCCAGCGTCATGCGGTCGCGCACCATGGCATCGGCATCGATGTCGTCGAGCGGGATTTCCCGAATGACAAGGCCGCGGCTTTCGGCCTGATGCAGCCGCTCGGCCTCGCTGCGGTCACGGGCAGCGGCGGCGCGGTCCTCCACCGGGCGGGGATCGTGCACGGCGGCGGCCTCGGCCGCGACATGGCTGATCGGCGCGGCCAGCGGGCCGCGCGGGGTTTCGCGGCGAAACTCATCCTCCATCCGGGCCAGATCGGCGCTGGACGGCGCCGTCAGCGTCTTGCGTTTCACCATCTTGTCATCCCTCCTCGCGCAGTTTCATGTCCCGCCACCAGGCACCCAGGATCACCTGCTTCACCTCGGCCCAGGTCCGGTCAAAGGTTTCGCGGCCGCGGACATAGGTGTCGCGGTTGAAGTCGCGGTAATCCGTTTCGTAGATACCGGACACCTGTTCGCCGGCCTGGCCGACCATGGCGGTCATCTCCTGGCGGTAGGTGGTCATGAAATCGCCGAAATACGCCTGGATGACATTGGCCAGATCGGTTTGCTGGCTGGAATCGAAGCGGGTGATCAGAGCGCGGACCGCATCCCATTCAAAGCGCATCTCTGGCAGGCCCTGCATGCGGCGGGCGCGGTTCTCACCTTCTTCGATCGAGGCGAAGGTGGAGTAGATCATGTCGAAAAAGCGCCCGGTCGAATCGAATTCGAGAAAGGAAGCGCCAAGCGGGACCAGCAGGATATCGGCCGCCGACAACGCGTTGATCGTCAGGTATCCAAGCGCCGGCGGTGTGTCGAGAAGGACGATATCGTAGTCGTCCAGCACCCCCGTTTCTGTCAGCGCATTGCCCAGACTGTCCCACAGCGGCCAGTTTCGCAGTTGCATCCGCCAGACCGGTACCTGGAACTCGGCCCAGTAAAGGTTCAGTTGCGCGCCGATCAGGTCGATGTTCGGCCAATGCGTCTTCTGGATCAGGTTTCGCGGCGAAACCTGCAAGGCTTCCGTCAGGGTTTCGTCCAGCGGCAGTTCGCCTTCTCCGGCCGCCAGACGCACGGCGTTCTCGGCCTGAAGATGGCGTGCGAAGTCCCCGGCGAGCAGCGGAAACACCGTATGCCACTCGTCCGCCACCTTGCCCCCCAGGATCGACGTCATCGAGCCCTGACTGTCGAGATCGATCACCAGCACGCGATAGCCATCCAGCGCGGCCGACATCGCCAGATGCGCCGCGGTCGAGGTCTTGCCGACGCCACCCTTGAAATTCGCCACCGCGACGACCTTGGCCGGCAGGCCCTCTGGCCGCCAGGACTTGTATTCGCGCCATCCCGCGCCTTCGGTGGCGAAATGGTCGCGCAGCACCAGTATCTCGTCCAGCGTGTACCATTTTGCACCGCTTTCGCCGGTGCCCTGCGGCAGATCGGGATTCTGCTTCAGGACCCGCCGCAGATGCGCCGCGTTCACCGGGATGAGATAGCGGCAGACTTCCCAGGTCGAGAACTTGCGCAGCCGCTTCTGCCCGTCGGGCGCATACCCCCGCCTCGCCAGATCGTCGCGGCCGCGGGCCGCGAAGGCGGCGGCCTTGGCGAATCGTGCCGTATCTATAGGCTGCGACAGGCGGGCCGCCGCCGCCGCCGGGTCGATGCCGAAATAGGGGGGAAGATCGCCGGGATTGGTCATGTTCGAAACCGGATGTCTGCTATTTATGACGATGTTCCCTCATTCATCGCACATCCGTTCCACAAAGGGAATCGTTTTGGCATCCCGGCCCTACTCGCCGCATATCAGCAGACACAGCAACCGGCTTTGTTTGACTCTGACTCCTTTAAGAGCTTTCTCTTCAGAATTACCCCGCCAAAACAGCGCATTGTCCGCCGTCTGGCACCCATGAGCGGGACGAAGGACACCCATCTACGGGAGGAAAGGCGCCCGTTTACGGGGTGAAGCGTGCCGATTCGCGGGAAATGGCCGCGTGATTCGCGAAATCTGCGGTTTCCACACCGATTTTGCGCGCCGGAACTGCGACACAGGGCAGGGGGATCCCGTATCCGGGTACCTTTTGCGCCGGCTACCGCACCTTTGGTACCTGTTTGCGGGACCTGTCGAAGGCTCCACCTCCCGGGTTGCCGGCGGGTACCTTTGACCCTATTCTTCCGGACAGAGATCCGGCAAGGGTCCGTCGGCAGGACCCCGGGGAGAAGTCATGGACGAAATTCCGCGCGATCGGCTGACAGGGGCGTTGCGGCGCGCGGCGGTGAAGAAACATGTCGCGGCCATCCATGTCTCGGGCAAGCTGACGCTGCTGCAGCGCCGGCTGTCGAATGTGCTTCTTCTCAATGCCTATGACACGCTGACAACCGAAGCTGTCCACCGCATCGACGCGCGCACCCTGTGCCTGATGATCGGCTACAACAGCCATGACATGGACACGCTGAAACAGTCGCTGCGCGGCCTTGCCGAGACGGTGGCGGAATGGGACATGCTCGACAGTGACGGCCGGCAGGAATGGGGCGTCTCCAGCCTGCTGGCCTATGCCCGGCTGAAGGGCGGGATCTGCGAATATGCCTATTCCCCGGCACTGGCGCAGAAACTGCACGATCCCAAGGTCTTTGCCCTGATCAACATGAACATCCAGCGCCGCTTTACCAGCGGGCATGCATTGGCGCTGTATGAAAACTGCTACAGGTTTCTGAAGACCGGCAGCACGGGATGGTGGCCGCTCGACATCTTCCGCCGGCTGATGGGGCTGGGCGACAGCACCTATTACGAGACCTTCAAGCATCTGAACGCAAAGATCGTAAAACCCGCCGTTGACGAGGTGAACCGCAGTTCCAACATCATCGTCACGCCGCAGACGCGCAAGCTGGGCCGGACGGTGACGGACATCCGCTTTCTGATCCGGGAAAATCCGCAACTGTCGATCCTCGACCTCGACGATGGCGAGGGCGCGCGCAAGTCGCCGGTCTATGAGCGGCTGCGGGCGCTTGGCGCGGCAGACCGGCTGGCGCGGCAGTGGATTGCCGAACATGGCGAGGAGGTACTGGCCGCAAAGCTCGACTATGTGGCGGGGCAGGGGGGCGAGGTGAAAAATCCGATGGGCTATCTGGCGGCAGCGCTGACCAGGGGCTACGGGCCGCAGGCCGCCGCCGCCCGGCCCGCGGCGGCCGGGCCGGAAATTGCCGCCCGGGCAGAGCGGCTGCGCCGCATCCAGACCGTCGTCGGCCAGCGCACGCCCACCCAGCGCGACGCCGACCGGCGGCTGTTCCTGGCCAAGCTTCAGGGCGCGGCGCGCGACGATTTCGAGCGTCACGGCTGGATGAGCGCGCTGAACGCTGCGGCGATTCGCGCCTTTTGGGCCGATCTGCACCCCGGATTGTTCGACGATATCGCCGAGGACGGCCCGGCATGAGCGGAGGCCGCGGCCTGCGGGCCGTGGCGGCGCGATTGCCGGCCAGATTCCGCGCGCAGGAAGCCGGCCGCTTCTGTTTGCTTGACGCAAAGTCGCGGGAGGCGCAGATTTCCAAGATCTCCCGATAAACTTTTGGGTGCCGCATACTCGTTGAATTGAAAGAAGGAACACGGAAATGACTGTCACCGTCAGCTATGAACTCCTTTCCCCCGTTTCGCTCCAGACCAATTTCGAAAACAGCCCGGCGATAACCGGGTTGAGCACCGGCGGATTTCTGACCGCTGGGTCGGATCCGTTCACCTTTTCGTTTCCGGGTTACCCGTCAGTCACCACCTACTATCTCCAGGCGCAGGATTACAGCGGATCGGGCGCGGTGATCGGGGGGATAGAGACCTCTGCCACGGGTTACGACCCGTCGATCGTGCAACTCGACCACTCGAGCTTTATTATCTCCGGCACACCGAACGTGGTCATCGCCTTCGAGGACACCGGCGGCGGTGTCAGCTACCGTCTGATCGATGCCACCGGGGCAGATGACGGATCCGTAATGTCGATCGGCGATACCAACAGTTCGAATCCCGACGTTGCCGTTCTAAACAGTTATACGACCTTTTCTGGCGGGTTTGTGACCGTCCGTCCCGGTGGATTCGTGATCGCGACCGAGGACACCTTCAGTGCGACCGATCATGACATCGATCTTCGGTTCTTCAACAACGCCGGCGCGTTGCAGCGCTATGTCACCGTCGACGCATCGGGCGGTACGGTGGATTCCGATCCGCAGGTGGTGCAGCTGGACAACGGCAATGTCGCCGTGACCTGGATGCGGACGGACGGGAGCGACACCTCCATCCGCTTTGCCGTCTACAACCGCGACGGCACCGTGATCGTGCAGTCTTCGACGGTTCTGGATGCGACGGGTTCGATCAACCGCGACCCGGCGATCGTGGCAACCGACGATGGCTTTGCCGTGCTCTACCAGGAACGCAGCACGTCGGGCTCACCGCCGTTCACCTTCTCGTCCAATTCGATCCGGATGGTGTCGCTCGATTTTGATGGCGATGTTCTCGGTGCGCGCACTCTGGTCAGCAGTTCCTTCGGGCAATTGAACGATGTGGAGGCCGTGCGGCTGGCCGACGGACTGCTTGCCTTTTCCTATACCTCGACCAGCGGACTTGTCGGCGCCGACTCCGATGTTCTGGTTCGTGTGACGGAACAGTCCCATACCGGGACGGTTGTGTCGGCGGCCACCAACGTGATCGGTCTGGGCAGTGAGGGCGACGACGCGGGGAGTTCGGCCCTGGCGGCCTTTGGCGACGGCCGGCTCGCCGTGATCTATCATGACGAGGATCATGACGTCACCCAGGGCGCGTCCTACAGCGTGAGCCGCGTCCTGACCGGCGATGGCGCCGACGATGTGATGATCGGCACCGTGCTGATGGAGCGGTTTGTCGGTGGCGGCGGCGAGGATCAGGTCGATTATTCGGCGGCCACCTCAAGAATCGCGGTCAACCTTGCGACCGGCGTCGGTACCGAGGGCATCGCCACCGGCGATACCTATTCCGCGATTGATCATGTTCGCGGCGGCAGCGGCAACGACGACATTCGCGGCTCTGCCGGCATGAATGTCCTGAACGGCGGGGCAGGAAGCGACTTCATGGCCGGGGGCGATGGCGACGACGTGTTGCAGGGCGAGTCCGGGGCCGACACGCTTTACGGCGGTCTGGGCCTCGACACGGTGATCGGCCATGCCGGTGACGATTTCCTCTACGGTGGCGGCGGTAGCAGCGCCGATCTGCGCGACATGATCTATGGCGGCGACGGCAACGACTGGGCCGATGGCGGCTATGGCAATGATCAGGTGAATGGCGGCAACGGCAACGACACGTTGAGTGGCAATTTCGGTGCCGACACGCTGATCGGCAATGACGGCCACGATGTACTGGGCGGCGGGGCGACGTCGGATGCGCTCTTTGGCAATGCCGGCAACGATACGCTGAACGGCGGCTTCGGTCACGATCGGCTGAACGGCGGCACCGGCGCGGATCGCTTCATGCATCAGGGAGTCATCGGTCACGGCTCGGACTGGATTCAGGATTACAGTGCGGCCCAGGGCGATGTTCTGGTCTTCATTCCAAGCGGTGCCACCGCGGCGAATTTCCAGGTGAACTATGCGCGGACGCCGGGAGCCGGCGGCAATGCGATGGAGGCCTTTGTGATCTACCGCCCGACCGGCCAGATTCTCTGGGCGCTGGTTGATGGCGCGACGCAGGGCGACATTCTGGTCCAGAGCGGTGCCGGCCCCATCTTGGACCTCGTTTGAGCGGAAGGGCAGGGGGCAGGCTGGTCTGCCCCCGATCCCGCGTGCGGCGGAACAGGGTCGATCAGGTGCGTTCCAGTGCGATGGCGATGCCTTGGCCCACGCCGATGCACATGGTCGACAGCGCCCGGTGCCCGCCGGTCCGGGCCAGTTCCAGTGCCGCCGTTCCGGTGATGCGCGCGCCCGACATCCCCAGCGGATGGCCAAGCGCGATGGCGCCGCCGTTCGGATTCACGCGCGGATCGTCATCGGCGATGCCCAGCAGGCGCAGGCTGGCCAGACCCTGGGCGGCGAAAGCCTCGTTCAGTTCGATCACGTCGAAATCCGCCGGCGACAGGCCCAGCCGCGCCATGAGTTTCCGGCTGGCCGGCGCCGGGCCGATTCCCATGATCCGGGGCGGCACGCCTGCCGTGACCCCGCCCAAAATCCGGGCGAGAGGGGTCAGGCCGTGGCGCCGCATCGCGGCCTCCGACGCGAGAATCAGCGCAGCGGCCCCATCGTTCACCCCGCTGGCATTTCCCGCCGTGACCGATCCGCCGGCGAACAGCGGCCGCAGCCGCCCCAGCACCTCCATTGAGGTTTCGCGCGGATGTTCGTCCTGTCCTACCATCCGCGGATCGCCCTTCTTCTGCGGAACCGCCACCGGCACGATCTCGGCGGCCAGCCGGCCGTTTGCCTGTGCGGCCGCGGCCTTGCGCTGCGAGGCCAGCGCCATCCGGTCCTGATCCTCGCGGCTGATGCCTTGTTCGTCGGCGACGTTCTGCCCGGTCTGCGGCATCGAATCCGTGCCATAGGCCGCTTCCATCGCCGGGTTGACGAAGCGCCACCCGATGGTGGTGTCATGGATTTCCGCCGTGCGGGAAAACGCGGTGTCGGCCTTGCCCATCACGAAGGGCGCGCGCGACATGCTTTCGACCCCGCCGGCGATGACAAGATCGGCCTCGCCCGCCGCGATCTGCCGCGCGCCGATCAGGACCGCATCCATGCCAGAGCCGCAAAGCCGGTTGACGGTCGTTCCCGTCACCGTGACCGGCAGCCCGGCCAGAAGCACCGCCATGCGGGCGATGTTGCGGTTGTCCTCGCCCGCCTGATTGGCGCAGCCGAGGATCGTGTCGTCCACCGCCGCCCAGTCGACGCCCGGATTGCGCGCCTGCAAGGCCCGCAGCGGTACCGCCGCCAGATCGTCCGGCCGCACCATGGCAAGCGCGCCGCCGTAGCGGCCGATCGGGGTGCGGATATAGTCGCAGATGAAGACCGGCTGCATGTCAGACCTCCCGGGCCACGGTTTCCTCTGCCGGACTTTGGCAATCGTTGCGGGCCTCGCGATGCTTGCCACAGGTTTCGTCCTCCGGACAAGACCCTTGCGCCCCGCCGTGCGCCGCGGCATCGGCCTGCCGCCGGTTTGCGGGTTTCCTGCGTGGCTCTCCTTTTCCTGCGCGTTTTCTGCCGGTTTCGCGCAGCACCCGAGCCGCCCTCGCTCCGCACCGTTACCCGCGATAAGACCGCCTTATCGCGGGGCTTGATGCTTGGGCGCATCAGGGAGCCCCAGGGATGCAGTCCGGTCCGGTGGGTCTCGCGCGGGGTGGGATCCGGTCGGGTGTTCTTGATAACTGTTATCAATTCTGTCACTCTGCGGCTGAACCCACAGGAGGTCATCATGATCAGCGCCGACCTTGGATCGCAGCTTGAAGGTTTTGTCGCGAAACTGGTCGAAACCGGGCGCTACAATTCCAAGAGCGAGGTCCTGCGCGAAGGAATCCGCCTGATTCAGGAACGCGAAACCCGGCTTGCCCTGCTGGACCAGGCGCTTGCGCGCGGTATCGCCGACGCGGAGGCGGGGCGGACCGCGCCGGCGGCCGAGGTTTTCGCGCGGCTTGACACCAGATATCGGACCCCGGATCGCGTCGGGGAATGATCGTCGAACTGACGGCCACGGCAGAGGCCGATCTCGAAGCCATCGGCGATTACATCGCGCGCGACAATCCGCAGCGAGCCCGCAGTTTCCTGCGCGAGCTTTACCGCTGCTGCATGGAGCTTGCCGACATGCCGGAGGCCTGGCCCGTCGTCCCGCGACATGAGCATCACGGCATTCGCCGGCGGGTGCACGGGCGCTATCTGATCTTCTACCGCGTCGGCACCGACCGGATCATCATCCTGCATGTGCTGAACGGCGCGATGAATGTCGACGGAATCCTGTTTCCCCTCGGATGACGGGCGTCGCAAGGCACGCGCGACCGCCGGCGCATCCCGTCATCAAATAAACTGATTGATCGAGCAATCAGAAAGTTGACATCCCGCGGACCTTGGCCCAGTAATCGAGAACAGGGTCCGGATGCGCGCGCCAGATATGCCGGATCCGGCTGTTGCCTCGATGACGAAAGCGGAGGTCGGGCTGATGGATGACGTTCTGAACAGCGGTGTGAAAGAAGCGATGCGGGATCACGTCCTGATTCCGGCGCAGGAAATGGCGCGGCTTGGAAAGACGACGCAGCCGGTGCTGACGCGCGCCGAGGGCATCCATGTCTATACCGAGGACGGGCGGCGCCTGATCGACGGGCCGGCGGGGATGTGGTGCGCGCAGGTCGGCTATGGCCGGCGCGAGATCGTCGATGCCATTGCCGAACAGGCGATGACGCTGCCCTATGCTTCGCCCTGGTACATGGCAACCAGCCCCGCGGCGCGGCTGGCGGAAAAGATCGCCTCGCTGACGCCGGGCGATCTGAACCGGGTCTTCTTCACCACCGGCGGCTCCACGGCGGTGGACAGCGCGCTGCGGTTTTGCGAATTCTACAACAACGTTCAGGGCCGGCCGCAGAAAAAGCGGATCATCGTGCGCTATGACGGCTATCATGGATCGACTGCGCTGGCGGCAGCCTGCACCGGACGCACCGGCAACTGGCCGAACTTCGATATCCGGCGCGACAACATCTCGTTCCTGGCCAGCCCGAACCCCCGGCATGCCGGAAACCGCACGCAGGCGGAATTCCTTGACGATCTGGTGGCGGAATTTGAAAACCGGATCGCGGATCTGGGCGCCGAGACCATCGCCGCCTTCCTGGCCGAGCCTATGCTTGCCTCGGGCGGCGTGATCATTCCGCCCGCCGGCTATCACGCCCGCTTCAAGGCGGTCTGCGAAAAGCACGATATCCTCTATATCTCGGACGAGGTGGTGACGGGGTTCGGCCGCTGCGGTGAATGGTTCGCCTCCGAAAAGGTGTTCGGCGTGGTGCCCGACATCATCACCTTTGCCAAGGGCGTGACCTCGGGCTATGTGCCGCTTGGCGGCCTTGCGATTTCGGAGCGGGTGCTCGCCCGCGTCTCGGGCGAGAACGCAAACGGCAGCTGGTTCACCAATGGTTACACCTACACCGGCCATCCGGTCGCCTGCGCCGCGGCCCTGGCGAATATCGCCCTGATGGAGCGGGACGGCATCGTCGAGCATGCCCGCGACCTGGCCGGCCATTTTGCCGCCGGCCTGCGGTCGCTGGCGGATCTGCCGGGGGTGGCGGATGTGCGCTCTGTCGGACTGGTCGGCTGCGTCCAGTGCCTGCTGGACACCAGCCGCGTGGATTCCACCGATGCCGACAAGGCCTTTACGCGCGAGATCGACGAACGCTGCTTCGAACTGGGGCTGATCGTGCGGCCGCTGGGGGATCTGTGCGTGATCTCGCCGCCGCTGATCGTGACCCGCGACGAGATCGACGAGATAATCGCCATCATGCGCCGCGCGATTTCCGAGATCGGCACCCGCCACGGCCTTGGCCGGCAAGACCTGAAGAAGGCGGCGGTCTGACCGCCCCGCATCCCCTGACATCAACCAACGGGACTGACATGCTGCATTCCATCGACTGGCACGCCCGCGCCAAGACGGCAAAGCTGCCGAACCGCCCCTTCATCGACGGACAATATGTCGACAGCCTTTCGGGCGAGACCTTTCCCTGCATCTATCCCGGCGACGGCCGGCTTCTGACACAGGTCGCATCGTGCAATGCGGCCGATGTGGACGTGGCCGTGCGGTCCGCCCGCAAGGCCTTCGACTCTGGCGTCTGGTCGCGCATGGCGCCGGCCGACCGGCGCCGGATCCTGCTGCGGTTTTCCGAACTGATCCTTGCCAACCGCGAGGATCTGGCGCTTCTGGAAACGCTGAACGTCGGCAAGCCGATCGCCAATGCCTACAACGGCGATGTGGTCAGCGCGGCCGCTTGCATTGCCTGGTATGCCGAAGCCATCGACAAGGTCTATGGCGAGGTGGCGGCGACCGCCCATGACATGACGACGCTGATCGTGCGCGAGCCCCTGGGCGTGGTCGCCGCGGTGGTGCCGTGGAACTATCCGATGTCGATGTCGGCCTGGAAGCTGGGGCCGGCGCTGGCGACCGGAAACTCCGTCATCCTGAAGCCGGCCGAACAATCGCCCTTCACCGGGTTGAAATTCGGCGAACTGGCGATCGAGGCCGGAATTCCGCCCGGGGTTCTGAATGTGGTCCCGGGCCTCGGCCATATCGCGGGCAAGGCGCTTGGGCTGCATATGGATGTGGATTGCGTGGGTTTTACCGGCTCGACCGAGGTCGGCAAGTATTTCATGCAGTATTCCGGCCAGTCGAACATCAAGCGGATCGGGCTGGAACTGGGGGGCAAGTCGCCGCAGGTGGTGCTGGCCGATTGCGAGGATCTGGATGCGGCCGCCGCGGGAATCGCGGCCGGGATCTTTGCCAACAGCGGGCAGGTCTGCAATGCGGGCAGCCGGCTGATCGTCGACGAAAAGGTGCGTGACCTCCTGCTGGACAAGATCGTGGCGCAGGCGAGCGTCTTCACGCCGGGCGACCCGCTGGATGCCAAGACCCGCATGGGCTCGCTCGTGACCGAGGAGCAGATGGATCGCGTTCTGGGCTATATCGACGCGGGTCGGGCCGAAGGTGCCGCAACGGTGATCGGCGGCGGCCGCGTGCGCAACGAGACGGGCGGGTTCTTCGTCGAGCCGACCGTGTTCGACGGGGTGCGAAACGGCATGAAGATCGCGCAGGAGGAAATCTTCGGCCCGGTCCTGTCCGCCATTACCGTCCGGGGATTCGACGAGGCGATGGAGGTGGCGAACGACACCGTCTATGGCCTTGCCGGCGCGGTCTGGACCGGATCGGTCAAGAACGCCCACCGGGCGGCCAAGGCGATCCGCGCCGGCGTGGTCTGGGTCAACTGCTTCGACCGCGGCTCCTTTGCCGTGCCGTTCGGCGGGTTCAAGCAATCGGGCTTTGGCCGCGACAAGTCGCTGCATGCGATGGACAAGTATACCGACCTCAAGGCCATGTGGTTCGCCCATTGACCGCATCGTGCCGCCCCCCAAGGGGCGGCACATCGCATTATCTTTGAGGGTGATATGTGGAAGGATGACGTCCTCTCGCAGCCGGTCGTTCCCTATGCGGAGCGCCGCCGCCGTATCGAGGCGGAGCCGCTGCCCGAAAACATCGGCGCCCTGATCGACGCCGCCGCGGCCGAGGCGGGCGACAGGCTGCTGTGGAACTTCTTCGACAGCGGCGAGACGATCACCTATGCCGGAATGCGGCGGGCGGTGAACGGCCTCGCGGCACGGCTGGTGGCGCTCGGCATCGGCAAAGGCACGCATGTCGCGGTGATGCTGCCCAATATCGCGGCCTTTCCGCTGACCTGGCTGGCATTGGGGCGGATCGGGGCGGTAATGCTGCCGATCAACCCCGGCTATACCCCGCGCGAGATCGCCCATGTGATGCGGGTGGCCGAGGCGGAATGGATTGTCACCCATGCCGACACCCGCGCCACGCTGGACCAGGCCGCCGCCGAAGGCCTGATCGCGCTGCCGCCCGGGCGGATGATTGTCGTGGGTGGCGAGCGTTCGCCCGGCGACCATGCCTGGGAGGATCTTGCGGCAACGCCCGCCGACGGTTTTGCCGCGCCCGAACCCGTGGGCCATGACGATCTGCTGAACATCCAGTTCACCTCGGGCACCAGCGGTTTTCCGAAAGGCTGCATGCTGAGCCAGCGCTACTGGATTTCCGCCGGCAAGGTGAATGCCTTCCGCGACGGGCGGGTCTATCGCCGCATTCTCGCCTCGACGCCGTTCTTCTACATGGATCCGCAGTGGCTGCTGCTGATGACGCTCTACCAGCGCGGTACGCTGTTTGTCGCGGCGCGGCAGTCGACCAGCCGGTTTTCGGGCTGGCTGGCCGAATTCGGGATCGAGTTCTGCCTGCTGCCCTGGGTCCTGCACGGCATGGCGCCACAGCCGCATGACGCCGACAATCGGGTGATCCGCGCTAATATCTACGGCTGTCCCCGCGGATTGCATGCCGCGCTGGAAGAGCGCTTCGACCTGAACGCGCGCGAGGCTTTCGGCATGACCGAAACCGGCCCGGCAATGTTCGCGCCGTTGGAGCGGCCGGACAAGGTGGGCTCTGGGTCCTGCGGCGTTCCATGCCCGTTCCGCGAATGTCGCATCGTCGACGAGGCCGGCAATCCGGTGCCGCAGGGCGGGGTGGGAGAGTTGCAGATCCGTGGTCCCGGCATCATGCTGGGCTACTACAACAACCCCGAGGCCACGGCCGAGGTGCTGCGCGACGGCTGGTTTTCCAGCGGCGATCTGTTCCGGCAGGACGAGGACGGCTTCTTCTACATCGTCGGGCGCAAGAAGGACATGATCCGCCGCTCGGCCGAGAACATCGCGGCGCGCGAGGTCGAGACGGTCCTGTCCGCGGCGCCGGGTGTGACCGAGGTCGCGGTGGTGGGGGTTCCCGATCCGCTGCGCGGCGAAGAGGTCAAGGCCTATCTGAAGCTGAAGGAAGGGCAGGCACCCGACCGCGCGGTGCTGGACGGGATCATCGCGGCGGCGCAGGCCGGCCTTGCTCCGTTCAAGGTGCCGCGGTTCTACGAATTCGTTACCGACTTTCCGCGCACCGCCTCGCTGAAGATCGCAAAGCCGCAGATCGTTGCCGGTGTGGCCGACCTGCGGGCGGGCGCCTTCGACCGCACCACCGGCAACTGGATCGAGAAGGGCAGGGGATGAAGCCGCAATACGATGCCGTCATTGTGGGCGGCGGGCATAACGGCCTGACCTGCGGCGCCTATCTGGCCCGCGCCGGCGTCAGGGTTCTGGTGGTGGAGCGACGCGACATCGTGGGCGGCGCCGCCGTGACCGAAGAGATCGCGCCGGGGTATCGCTCCTCGATGGCATCCTATTATCAGGGCCTGCTGCAACCCAAGGTCATCCTCGATCTGGAGTTGCAGAAATACGGCTTTCAGGTCCTGCCCGCCCATCCCACGGTCTTTGCGCTGGAAGGCGGGCGCAGCTTCACCATGTGGGACGATCCCGAGAAATTCGCCGCCGAGATCGGCAGGCTTTCCAACGTCGACGGTCAGGCCTATCCGCGCTATCGCGCCCATATGCAGAAGATCGCGCCGTTCATGAAGCAGTTGCTGTGGGAGGTGCCGGTCAACCCCGGAAGTCGCCGGCCACGCGACCTGCGGCGGCTGGCCGGGTTCGTCTGGCGGTTCCGCAAGATCGGGCCGCAGTTCTTCGACATCTACAACCTGCTGACGATGAGCGCCTATGACTATCTGTCGCGCTGGTTCGAATCGGACGACGTAAAGCTGGTGCTTGGGTTTTTCGCTGGCGGCGGCGGTGCGAATTCCAGCCTCAAGACCCCCGGCTCGGCCTATATGCTGGCCCGCGGCATCGTGCGCGACGGCAGCACGGCTGCCGGCCCGGCGGGTTTCATGAAAGGCGGCATGGGGTCGATTTCGGATGCGATCCGCCGTTCCGGCGAGGCGCATGGCATGGAGGTGCGGACCGGCAGCCCGGTCGAGCGCATCCTGGTCGAGAACAACCGTGCGACCGGCGTCCGGCTGGAGGGAGGCGAGGAAATTCGGTCGAAGATCGTGATCGCCAATGCGACGGCGCGCACGATCTTCACCCGGCTTCTGGATCCCGCGACCCTGCCCGAGGAGTTCAACCGCGACATCAAGGGCATCCGCTGCGAAAGCACGGTCTTCCGGGTGAACCTGGCGCTGAAGGCGCTGCCGAATGCGCCGGGTCTTGGCGCGGGAACGGCCGAGGGGATCGTGCCGCAGATGACCATCGCGCCGTCCGTCGCCTATATGGAACGCGCGCACCGCATGTCGCAGCAGGGCGAGATCGCCGATCAGCCCTTCCTGATCGTGAAGGTGCCGACGATGGTGGATCCGTCGCTGGCGCCCGCCGGGCATCATGTCATGAACGTGTTCGGCGGCCATGCGCCCTATACGCTGGCCCGCGGCAACTGGGACGAGCGGCGCGAGGAATTGTGGGCCAATGTCCTGAAGGTGCTGAAGACGCAGTTTCCCGATATCGAGGAGCTGATCCTGCACCGGCAGATGTTCACGCCGCTGGATCTCGAGCGGATCTTCGACCTGCCGAACGGCCATGTGCATCACGGCGAGATCAGCGCCGATCAGATGTTCTTCCGCCGCTTCTCGCCCGGCTACGCCGATTACCGCAGTCCGGTGAAGGGACTCTATCAGGCCAGCGCCTCGACCCATCCTGGCGGCGGGGTGACGGGGGTTCCGGGACACAATGCGGCGAAGGTGATCCTTCAGGACCGCAGGGAATGGAGTTGAGCCATGCTGATCGACTTTTCCAGCCGTCCGCCGCTGCCGGAATTCTCGCCCCCCGCACCGCATCTGCAAAACTACCGGCGCGTCTATCAGGGCAGCGAGAAACGCTCGGCCGGGTCGGGGGCGGCGCAGGGACTGGAGGGCTATCTCGAAACCTATGACCGGCTTGACACCCGGCATGTCGTGATCAAGGCGCGTGACCTGACTACGACCTTCGGCTTCAAGATTCCAAACGAGGTTGTCGCCGCCTTCGTGCGGGCGCACGGGCCGCGGTTCATCGGCTTTGCCGGGATCGACCCATGGCAGCCGCATGCGGTGGCGGCCTTCGACCATGCGGTGAATCACCTTGGCCTGCGGGGGCTGAACCTGCAATGTTTCGAACTCAGGATGACGCCGGACGACCCGCGGCTGTTTCCGCTTTACGAAAAGGCGATCGACCTCAAGGTGCCGGTCAACATCCATTGCGGCATCAACTTTTCCACCCATACGCCGATGTCGGTGGGCCGGCCCGAACATCTGGACAATGTGATGGTGCGCTATCCCGAATTGCGCGCCATCGCCTCGCCGCCCGGCTGGCCCTGGGTGCAGGAGTTGATCGGCGTGGCATGGCGCCATCCGAACCTCTGGATCGGCGTGCTGGCCGTGCGGCCGAAACTTCTGGCCAAGGCGCATTCGGGGTATGAGCCGCTGCTGCAATACGGCCGCACCATCCTTCAGGACAAGATGGTGTTCGGATCGGCCTTTCCGATGATGCCGGTCGAGACTGCCGTGGCCGAGGTCGATGGTCTGGGCCTGACGGCCGAGGTCAGGCGGAAGTGGCTTCATGACAATGCGGCGCGCTTTCTCGGTCTCGCCGGGCCGGAGGCATAGGGAAAGCTGCAATCAGGCTTGCTTTTCCCGCCGCGCATGGCGAGACAGGGGCGAAAGCCCGACATTTGGGCGAAAGCGCCGGATTTCGATGCAGGACGGAAAGCCCATATCACGGCGGTTGGCACGCAGGCCGGCTTCGACCGGCCGCGACGATCAGGTGATCGACCGCCGCCGCAGCCTGGTCGAGGCCGCGGTCAAGGTCATATCGAAACGCGGGCTGACCGGCGTCACCATCAACTCCATCGCGACCGAAGCGGAATGTTCCTACGGCGTGGTGGCTTTTCACTTCCAGTCCAAGGAAGGTATCGTCTTCGCCGCGCTGAACCATATGGCGGCGGTATACGAAACCTACCTGCAGAAGCTGGCGGAAAAGGCCCTCGGCCCCGCCGACCGCATCCGCCGGATGATCGAGACCGATTTCAGCCGCAAGGCGGCGGGGCGCGACTCCATCGCGCTCTGGCTGGCCTTCTGGGCCGAGGCGGTGCGGATTCCCGCCTATCATAAGCGCTGCGCCGCGCTGCGCGAGCAGTATAACCGCGCCGTGGCCGCCGATATCGCCGAGCTTGCGGCGCTGCGGGGCGTTACGGTGAATGCCGATCAGCTGGCCGTGTCGCTGAACGCGCTGATCTCCGGCCTGTGGATTGAAAACCTTCTGTCGCCGATGTCGATGACCGAGGGGCAGAAGACGGGGCATGCGGCCTGTCTGGCGTTCATGCACCCGTATTTTCCCGAGGATTTCTGAGCCGGATCCGGCCCCGTCCTAAACTGCGGCGGCATGGCCCCGCAGGACATTGACCGCGTTGGTGCCGATCGCCTCGATCGCATAGCCGCCCTCAAGGACGAAAAGCGCCGGAATGCCGAGCGCGCCGATGCGGCGTCCGATCTCCAGAAAGTCGGGGCTTTTGAGCAGAAAGCGCGAGATCGGATCGTCCTCGAACGTATCCACCCCCAGCGATACGACCAGTCGGTCCGGGGCGAAGACGGCGATGCGGGCAAGGGCGGTGTCCAGTGCCGCGCCCCATGCGGCAAAGCCCGATCCCCAGGGCAGCGGCAGGTTCAGGTTGAAGCCCTGCCCGGCGCCGGTTCCGGTCTCGTCGGCGAAGCCTATGTAATAGGGATATTCCTGCACCGGGTCGGCATGGATCGAGACGGTCAGCACATCGGCGCGATCATGGAAGATGTCCTGCGTACCGTTGCCGTGGTGATAGTCGATGTCCAGCACGGCGACCCGTTCTGCCCCGGTGTCGCGGAAATGCTGCGCCGCGATGGCGGCGTTGTTCAGAAAACAGTAGCCGCCGAAATAGTCGCGCCCGGCATGATGCCCGGGCGGGCGGCACAGCGCAAAGGCGGCGCGCGCGCCGCCATTCACCAGCCCGGCCCCGGTCAGCGCGCAATCGACCGCGGCACGGGCCGCCGCCCATGTGCCGGCAAGGATGGGGCTGCTCATGTCCACGGCATAGCGGCCGAGTTCGGCGCCGGGGCGGACGGTCGGGATCATCCGCGTGCGGCGCGGCGGCCAGATGTTGGGATAGGCGGGAATGTTCCCGACCTCTGCCAGCCAGTCGGTCCAGATGGTTTCCAGAAACCGCACGAAATCCGCATCGTGGACGGCCAGCACGGGTTCGATGCCGAAACTGTCCGGCTCGATGACCGGGCCGAGGTCGGCGCTGCGCACCGCCTCCAGCACCAGTTCGGCCCGGCGCGGGATCTCGAACGCCTCCACCCATCTGCCGCGGTAGAATTCGGTGTCGACGCTTTGCAGGCGGTGGCGGTCGGAAAAGACGGTGATCATCGGAACCTCAGAAGGGAAGGGAAGGGCGCCCGGCGGGGGTGGCAAACCATCCGCCGACGGCCGCCTCGAAGGCCAGGCCGGCGCGGAAGACCGCCGGATCGTCGTAGCTGCGCCCGACAAGCTGGATGCCGGTCGGCAGGCCGGTGTCGGCGGCATGGCCGGAAGGCACCGCCAGCACCGGGCAGCGGCCGAGCATGTTGAAGGGCCAGGCCATGGTCCAGCCGAGATAGGGGTCGACCTCTCTGCCGTTGATCCGCAGGGGCGCGTCCATCCCGAAATCGGCGGCGACTGCGGGTATCGCCAGCGTGGGGCAGAGGAAAAGGTCGTAGCTTTCCATCATCGGGCCGAAATGCGCGTAGATCCGCCCTTCGACATCCAGGCTTGCCAGATAGTCGCGGGTGGTGACGGTCAGGGACCGGCGGGCGAAATCGGCGGCATAGCCGGTCAGGCTGGCCTCGCGCTCATCGAGATATTCCGCCAGCCAGGCGCCGAAAAGTGCGGCGTGATGGGTCGCGGCGGCGTGGTACATGTCCCAGGACCAGGGCAGCGCCACCTCGACCACTTCGGCCCCGAGCGAACGGAAGACCTCAACCGCGCGCAGCGTATTGGCACGAACCTGCGGATCGACCTCCATGAAGCCGAAGTCGATGGAGAAGGCGATCCTCCAGCCGCCTACGCCATCGCGATCCGCCGCCAGTTCCAGCTTCGGTTTCAGCGACGCGATGTCCTGCGGATGCGGTCCGGCCAGCACGTTCTGCATCAGCAGGCAATCCTCGACGGTGCGGGCCATGGGGCCGGGATGATTGTAATGGTCCAGATTGAAGGGCGGCGTCGAGGGTACCCGGCCATAGGGCGGCTTGAAGCCGACGATGCCGCAGGCCGAGGCCGGGATGCGGATCGAGCCGCCGATGTCGGAGCC
>JBDHSO010000030.1:0-30790 GCA_039808125.1 Rhodobacter sp.
AGCTGCTGCCAGCTGTCGCCCTCGATCCGGGTGCGGCGAATCCAGCGCAGCAGGACATTCGCTCCCGCGCGGCCCTGCGCGCGGAGGTGGCAGACCGGATAGGGCCGCAGGCCGATGCCGTCAAAAGCAACCACCTTCTCGACGACATTGGGATCGTCATAGCCGCGCGCGCTGACACCCACCCGCCAGGCCCGGGCAAGCCCGCGCAGGTTGGCGGCCAGATCGACCTGCACCGGCGCCCCGTCCAGCAGCACGACCGTGCTGCCTGCCGGCCAGACCGGCGGCATGATTCCGTCGGTGCCAAGCTGGCCCCGCAGCCGCAACGACAGTTCCCAGACATTGGGCGCAACAAGCTCTGCCGCCGCGAACTGCATCACTTCCCAATTGGCCGGGGTACCGTCGCCGATGGCCAGCGCATTCGCTCCGTTCAGCACCGCCAGCGCGGTCGTCGATTGCAACCCGCCCCCGGTCAGACGGACGCGCAGCGGCGCCCCCCGGTCCCACAGCCCCGGCCGCGCCGCGGCCAGATCCGTCTCGGTGACGCCGATCACCGAAGGCGACGCGACCAGCCGGTTCAGACGGAAGCTGCCGTCGCCCGCCGCGCCCCAAAGGGCGACCGTCCCGGGCCAGGGCGCCGCCGTCACGGCCAGATGCGGCGCATGCGGCACCTCGTTGCCCGTCATCAGCGGCAGGTCGAGAAACACCGGATAGGTCGGCACCGGCGCCACGAAGGGCCGCAGGCTGATGCCTTCCTCCTCGGTATCGGCCGGCTCGTACAGCCCGCCCTCGTAGCGCGTGGCCTCGATCAGCCGGGTCCCGGTCTGCTCGGTCCGGTCGATGCGCCAGGTCGTGCCATCGCCAAGCCGGAGGCGGTCGCCGGTCCGGATCGCATCCGCCGAAGGCGGCAGTGCCAGCCGCAGCCGGTCGCGGCCTATCCGCGCCTCGGCCAGCCAACGCTGCGCCAGCGCCCGCCCCTCGGCCGCGGTCAGCGCCATCGGCAAATCCGAGATCGGGACGGAGGGCGTCGCATCGTCGGGAATGCGTGCCTCGGCGGTGCGGGTGTCGTAGACGCCCTCGGCATCGACATGGCTAATCCGCACGGTTCCCGCGACCTCCGGGTCGGGCGCGCGGCTCCGCTCGACCAGCCCGTCCAGCGCATCCTCCACCGCCAGCCTCGTCGTATCGATGTCGTGGTCATGCCCGGTGCGGCGGATGGCAAAGCGCAGCGCCGTCCCGGCATCGGTGCTGTCGCAGGCATGGGCCAGCAGCAGCGGTTGCAGCGCCGCCCGCGCTGTCTGCACATCGCCCAGCACATAGCCCCGCACCACGGCGGTCGCGCCTGTCGTCTCCACCGCCGCGACCCCGGCCCGCGCGCAGATCTCGGCGATTACCGCATCCAGCGGCTGACTTGTCGCCCGCCCGTTCAGCCAGTGGCCGCGGGGATAGGCCGCGCCGTCGCTCCAAAGATCCGTCAGCCCGGGAAAGGCGGGAAATGGCCGGGCATCCCAGGCCCAGACATGCGAATGCGCGAAATCGACCATACGCCCGGCATAAAGGCTGGCCCTGGGGTTGGTCGCCGGATCGGTCCAATGCGCCGCCATAGCGCGCAGATACTGCATCTGCACCAGATCGTCGCGCCGGCCGGTCGAGGCGCGCGGCAGCGCACTTTCCGACGACAGCGCATCGAGAAAGCGGTTGGGCTGGTTGGTGCCCTTGTCGATGGCCGCGCAACCATATTCGGTGAACCAGATCGGCTTCGACCCCGGGATCCATCCCGTGGGCTCCGCCGCCCGCACGGCGCCGGCGCGTTCATGATGCGCCTGGCCCCACCAGCCGGCCAGATCCTTGACGCGAAACACCCAGGGCTCGCCAAAGGCGCCGTCCTCGATCGGCCGCCGGATCTGGGCCGCCTCGCCCTCGGGGCTGTCGTAATACCAGTCGAACCCCTCGCCACCGGCGATATTTGCCCGCAGATAGTCCAGCGCATAGGGCGAACCCCAGGCCGCATCGGCATGCGCATCGCCCTCGCGCCAGTCTGACAGCGGCATGTAATTGTCGATGCCGACGAAATCGACGTTCGGATCCGACCAGAGCGGATCGAGCGGGAAGTGCAGGTTGCCGTCGATAAGGTAACTGCCATATTCCGTCCAGTCTGCCGCATAGCTGATCTTGCAGTCCGGCCCGAGGATCGCCCTCACGTCGCCCGCCAGCACCCGCAGCGCCGCGACGGCCGGAAACCCGTCGGCGCCATCGCGGATGCGGGTCAGCCCGCGCATCTCCGAGCCGATGCAGAAACTGTTCACGCCGCCCGCCGCCGCACAAAGATGGGCGTAATGCAGGATGAAGCGGCGAAACCGCCATTCCGCCGGCCCCGAATAGCCAACCTCATCGCCATCCAAGGTGAAATCGCCGGGCTGGGCCGTGCCGAAAAAGGCCGCCACCTCGGCGGTCGCGGCGGCGGTGCGGTCGGTCGTACCCGTCAGCCCCGGCGCCAGCGCGGTGGTGATCCGGCCGCGCCAGGGCATCTGCGGCTGGCCTTCGGCGCCGGTCCATGGATCGGTCAGGGTATTGCCATCCAGTTGATCCATCAGGATGAAGGGGTAGAACATCACCTCCCGGCCCGCGGCACGGATCGCACGGATCGCCTCGACCACCGATTGATCGGCCGGCGTGCCGCCATAGATCGCCCGCCCGCCGATCTTCGGCAACACCGCCGCCACCGCGCGCGGAATGCCGCCCGCCCGCCAGGGCATGCCTTCGCCATCCGTCTCATGCGTCTCGACCAGCGGGCGAATCTCGCAATCTCCACAGCGCAGATCGTTGCCAAACCAGGAAACGATCAGGGAAACCGAGCCGACGTTCGGCAATTCGGCCGTCATGTCATCCAGCGCTGTCGCGAAATCGGTCTTTCCAGAATTCGTGTTCGAATTTATCGCCCTATTCAGCCCCGGTCCGCGATTGACATGCACCGGCGTCGTGGCCAGCGCATATTCCCCCGTTCCCGGGATCAGGGCGATGGCATTCACCGCCTGTTGCAACCCGGCGCCCGGGGCCGCACGCATCGTCTCGAAGGTAAAGGCCGGCACGCGCATGCCATAGGGCGACAGGTCCAGATCCTCGATCACCACATAGGCAAGGCCGCGATAGGCCGGCGCATGGCCCGCGCCCTCCACCGCCTCGATCTTCGGATCGGGCGCCTGATCCTCGCTGCCGGTATAGACCCGCATCGTCAGGCTGCCGGCCGGGATCTCGGCACCATCAGCCCAGACCCGCCCCACGCGCAGGATCTCGCCCTCGCACAGCCCCAGCGCCAGGCTGACGGTATAGGAATATTCCGTGACCGAGGGGCGCGAACCCTTGCCCCCCCGGCTGCGATTGGCATGTTCCTCGAACTGGGTGGCCCAGATGACCTGGCCGCCCAGCCGCATCCGCCCCCAGAGCCGCGGCACCGCCGCCCCCTCCGAGGCGCCCGGCAGGCGCAGCCGGTCGACCCGGCCGGTCTCCACCGCCTCCGATCCGCCCAGAAGCCGCTGGTCGATCGCCCGGCCCAGCGTGGCACCGACGGCCCGGCCGATCACCGCACCGGAAAGCCCCAGCACCGTACCGCCGAATCCGGCACCCACCGCCGCGCCAACCGCCGAGAGAACAAGCGTCGCCATGGTCACAAAACCCTTTCAGGAAAGGAAAACCGCGCCGCCACCCGTCGCGCCCAGGGTTCGCTCAGGGCGCTTTCGGTGACGCAATGGCCCGAATAGGCATGGATGAACCGGCTGATCGGCGCGACGGCCGATTGCAGGCCCAGATGTTTGGCGATGCCGCCCTCGCGCATGCGAAACAGCAGCACATCGCCCACCGCCGCCTGACCCGGCGGCTTCGGCACCAGCCAGATGCCCGCCGCCCGCATCAGCCCCTCCTCGCGGGAGGCTTCGGCCCAGTCGGCGGTATAGGCCGGCACCGCGCAGGGCTCCGCCCCGTAAAGCGCCCGCCAGATGCCTCGGATCAGGCCAAGGCAATCGGTGCCTGCGCCGCGGCAACTGGCCTGATGGACATAGGGCGTGCCAATCCAGGCCCGCGCCTCGGCCAGCGCCGCCTCTGCCGTCGCCGCGTCACCCCGCCCGCTCATGTCCGGCCCACCAGGCTGCCGCCGGCGTTCACCTGATCCGATCGCGGATAGGCGGTGATCCAGTCGTCGCCGGGCAGATGCGGAAAGCCACGGAAATTCAGAAAGTTGCCAAACTTCACCCGGCAAGTTTCCGCCCGCCGGTCGCAACCCGCCAGAAGGCGCAGCCCGTCGCCCGGCATCAGGGGCGCCCGCAGTGACTGCCACAGTTCCAGCCGCCGCGACGACCCCGACAGGCGGTCCGACTTCACCACACCCGACAGACCCGCCGCGGCCCCCGATACCGCCTCGATCCGCCCGCCCTCGAACCAGCGGTCGTCAAAGCCGGTGAAATCGGCAAAGCGCAGCACCCGCCCGCCGTCCTCCACCGCTTCGACCTCGCGTTCGGCATGATAGCCCGGCTGGGTCAGGTCAAAACCGCACCGGCGATCGCCCAGCACGGCCTGGCAGGTCCTGGTATAGGCCAGCCCCGCCGGCTGGTTCAGCGGTTCGGCCAGCCCGCGCAGCTCCGCCCGGAACTCCGCCCCCTTCATCGTCACCTCGCCCAGCGTGCCGCGAAAGATCTCGCGCCGTGCCGCAATATCCGCCCAGTTCGCCAGCCAGATCCGCACCTCGGCCCCATCGAAGCGCCCCGCGGCCAGATCGGCCTCGCCGATCGCACCGCCCGACAGCGCGCCGACGGCTTCGGTATTGTCGACCGACAGTCCCGTGGCCTGCACCAGCGCGCTTGCCGTCAGGCCGGAACTTGCCCGGCAGACCACGCCTTCGAGGACCAGATCGCGATCATGGTCGGTAAAGCCGAGGACAAGCCCATCCTTGCGCGTCACCGTCCAGAGCCGGCAGACCGTCGTCGCACCGCCGGCAAGATGGGTCTGTAGATCCGCCGCGCTCATTGCCGGATCTCCACCACCGGAACACTGGGGACCTCGCCGGCCTGGAACGAGGCGACGGAGATCTGGATGCCATCGGTATCGAACCGGACCGGCACATCGAACTCGAATCCCGCGCTGACGCGCGTGCCCAGCGGCGGCGGCACCGCAAAGCTGACCTGCCCGGTCGCCGGATCGACCGTGAACTCCACGCCTTCGACCTTCGGATCCTCCGAGACCGCCACCGTCACCGTGCCGAGAACCACCTTGCCGATCGGGCGGACATAGCTTTCCGCCCCCGACAGATAGGTCTTCTGCAACTGGAACACCGTCCGATGCGCATCGCCGGTACCGATGATCTGGTCCAGCGGCCCCGGCTTCGCATTGGCCGGGCAAGAGCGGAAATCGGTCCAGTCCTTCCAGCGAAAACCGTGCAGCCGGCCCCGCCGCGCCTCGAAGAATGCGATCAGCGCCTCCAGATCGGTCAGCGACCGCAGCCCCACGCCGGCATCGTATCGCCGGCGCGAATGCGCCCAGGGGGTGTTGCGTTCCTCGAACCCGTTCGCCAGCGTCACGATCTCGGTCCGCCGCTCGGGGCCGCCGACCGATCCGAACGACAGGTTCGCGGGAAATCTCACCTCGTGAAAGGCCATGTCTCACCTGTTCCTTTGGCCACGCGCCAGCGCCCGGCTCATCTGCGCGGCGATCTGGCTCTGGCTGCTGCGAAAGCCCTGGACGTCCGGCGTGGTCACGTTCATCACCACCGTGACCGGCCGCCCGCCGCCCTGCGCGGCAACGCCGAGCCGCCCGTCCGCACCGCGTGCCAGCGGCAGGATCGCCTCTGGCCCGGCCTCGCCCATCAACCCGGTCCCTCCCCGCATCGGGAAGCTGACCGGAGAGGAGACGACCCCGCCCGCCGCAAAGGGCATCACCCGGCCCTGGGTGAAGGCGCCGCCCTTGGCAAAGGGCAGAAAGGCGCTCATCACCGCATTGATGCCGCCGGCCAGCAGCCCGCCCGCGGCGCCGGTCACGGGCTTCATCGCCGTCGCATAGATCGTGTCGGCAACGGCCTTGGCCACGCCCTTCAGCGCATCCGACAGCCTGGCCCCGTCGAAGAGCAGCCCGTCGAAGGCCCGCCGCAGGCCGCCCGACATCCCCGATGCCAGGCTGTTCACCTCGCGCCCGGTGTAAAGCGCGGTCTCGCGCATCCGCGCAAGCTCGTCGTCAAAGGCCGCCACCATCTGGGCCGTGCCGCCCAGCCGTTCCTCCAGCGCCGCCAGCGCCTCGTTCAGTTCTCCGGCATCCGCCATCCTCAGTCCCCTTCGTCACATCGGGAAAGGCCGCGGCCAGTTCCTCCAGCCGCGCCCGCGTCAGGGGTGGAGCAGCCCGCTCCACCCCCAGCATGATCCGCAGTTCAGCCGGCGTCAGCCGCCAGAACGCCGCCGGCTCCAGACCAAGGCCGTGCAGCCCCGCCCGCATCAGCCCGGCCCAGTCGATTCCGGTTGTCATCGCGGGCGGTCATCCCTCGCCCGGCAGCGCGAAGGCCCGGGCCAGAAGCGCGGCCGCCACCCGCGCCGCACCCATCGGCCCGCCGCCGATCTCGACCGCCAGCAGGTCCTCGGCCCGGCCCTTCCAGCCGCCGCCGCGCAGCCCCGCAACCACCACCGCCAGCACGTCGCGCCCCGAAAACCGCCCGCTCTCGAACCGCTCGGCCAGGGCGACCAGCGATCCCTCGCCCAGACCCGCCTCCAGTTCGGCCAGCGCCCCCAGCGTCAGCTTCGCCACCTGCGGCACGCCGTCGAGCACGACCTCCACCTCTCCGGCCCAGGGGTTGGCCATCACAGCGCCGTAAAGGCCAGCAGCCCCGCCGAGGCGAGCGTCACCTCATAGGTCGCCTCGCCGTTGTGGCTGCCGGCATATTCCAGCGCCGAGATCATGAACGGCCCCTCGACCACGCCGAAATCCGGGATCACCACCTGAAAGGCCGGGATCTCGCCGTCGAAGAAGATCTGCCGTGCGCGCTCGTCTGTATTCGCATCGCGAAACACGCCCGAGCCGGAGATCGTCGCCGATTTCACCCCCGCGCCGGCCAGCAGTTCGCGCCACCCGCCCGCGCTTTCCAGGCTGGTCACATCCACCGTCTCGGCGTTGAAGCTTGCCCGCGTGGCGCGCAGCCCCGCGATGGTCTCGAACTGACCGTCCCCGGTCTGGTCGATCTTGATCAGAAGGTCCTTGCCGGCCTGAACCGCCATTTTCTCGCTCCTTCAAAGGGTTGGTTACAGTGCGATACGGGCGCGGAACGTCATGTCGATGCGTCGCACCTCGCCCGCGTCGATGCGTTGCGCCCGCGCGCGCAGGAAAAGCAGGCTGACCAGCGTTCCCCGGTCCAGCGCCAGCGCGGCCCCGGCCAGCGCGTCGGAGATATCGGCGGCAATGGTCTTTGCCGCCAGAAATCCGGTGCCGTCGGTCAGGATCGAGATCTGCAACAGATGCTCGGCCCCCGCTCCGCTGCCGTCCGAGGCATCGCGCGCCTCCTCGGCGCCGATCAGGACGAAGCTGGCCGCCGGCTGCGGCGGCACCGCGTCGTAGATCGCCACGCCCGACAGCGCCGGCGCGGCTGAGAGATGCTGGTAGACCGCAGCCTGCAAGGCGGCGGTGGCGGCATAGCTCATATCGGACCCTCCTCGCGGCAGGTACACAGCAGGAAACGGCCGTCGCGGTCGCGCTCGGCCACGGCGAGGATGGCGAAACGCCGTGCCCCCTCGCGAAAACGCTGCCCCGGAACGGGCCGCGCCGCCGTACCCGGCGGTGCCGCCCGCACCGTGATCCGCAGCGCAAGCGAGCTGAGCACCACCTCCTCGCCCGCCGGATCGCGCCCCGCCCCCGCCACCACCTCGGCCCAGAGCGTGCCCAGCGCGCCCCAGCCAAGCGTGAAGCCGCCGGCCCCGTCGCCCGGGGTCTGCGGCGCCTCCAGCACCAGCGCGCGGTTCAGCTCAGGCACCGCCATCACCGCCCCCTGCCGCCAAGGACGCGGACCTGCCGCCAGCGCTCGATCAACCCGGCCACCCGCGCCGGGATCGCGGGGCCGCTGGCGCCGTCGTTGTGCCGGTGCTAGTAGAACTCGGCCGCCAGCAGCAGCACCGCCTGCCGCAGATCGGCCGGCACATGCGCCCAGTCCGGCCCGAACCCGGCATCGAACTCGATCTCCACCCGGCCACCGGCCGGCACCTGCGGCAGGGCCAGCCCTGTCCCGGCCAGCCTTGGCCGGTGCAGATCGGCCACTAGCCGGTAAAGCGCCGCGGAAACCGGAGTCTCGCCCCCCGCCGCATCGACCAGCGTCACGCTTTCCACCGCGGAAACCGGCGCCACCGGCAGCGCCTCGGCCGCACCCCCGCGCCAGTCCTCCAGCACCAGCCGGAACCGCCGCTCGATCAGCGCCTTGGCGATCCGGCCCTCGATCGCGGCCATGGCCGCGCGCAGATGGCTTTCCAGCAGCGCATCCTGGTCCGGCGCCAGGGCAAAGCCGCTGCCCAGGCGCAGATGATCCTTCAGCGCCTGTAGCGGCAGCGCCGCCTGCGGCACTGCCGTCACTTCGGTCAACAACATGGTCGGAAATTCCCCTCGGTTGCGCTTGCAATGGAACCGGGCGCCGCTCCCGTACCGCTCGTACGGAAGGGGGAGCTGCCAGACGGCACGGGGCCGCGCGCGCCCGGACCCGGGCCGATACCGGCCCGGGATCTCGCGCGTTACGAGACGGCAACCTTCAGCAGCTTGATCGCCGCGTAATCGGTGATATCGCCGCCCACCCGCTTGGAGGCATAGAACAGCACATGCGGCTTGGCCGAGAACGGGTCGCGCAGGATGCGCAGATCCGGACGCTCGGCAATCGTATAGCCGGCACGGAAGTCGCCGAAGGCGACGGGATAGCTGTTCGCGCCCACATCCGGCATGTCCTCGCAGATCAGCACCGGATAGCCCATCAGCCGCGCCGGTTCCCCCGCCTGAAGGCTGTCGCCCCACATGAAGCGGCCGTCCGCATCCTTCATCTTGCGCACGGCGCCCGCGGTTTTCGAATTCATCAGGAAGGTGGCATTCGCCCGATAATCCGCGCCCAGCGCATAGACCAGGTTGACCACGCAGTCGCTGGCATTCGCCGTGGCGAAATCGGCCGCAGCGCCGGTCGGCACATAGCCGAGGCTGCCCCAGGTCCAGGCGGCATTCGCCACCTTGGCCGGCAGCAGGATGCCCTTCGGCTTGTCCACCCCGTCGCCGCCGATGAAGGCCGCCGCCTCGGCCCGCATGAAGCGGGTGGCAATCTTGCCGGCCAGCCAGCCCTCGACATCGAAGGCGCTGTCGTCCAGCAGCCGCTGGCTCGCCTTGGGCATGGCGCTGAGTTCATGCAGCTTGATCGAAATCCGCTCGATCGCCGGCGTCGCGGTTTCCGCCGTCGCCGCCGTCTCGGTCGCCCAGCCCGAGCCGATCTCGCTGCGGTCGATCAGCACGTCGAAGGAACTGGCTTCCACCTGCACCACATTGGAAACCGCCCGCAGCGAGGCGGTCGAGGTCAGCATCGAGCGGATGGTGTCGGCCGTCTGCGGATCGACCAGATAGCCGCCATCCGCCGCCACCGCCGTCGACATCGCCTTGCCTTCCGGCACAAGGCCGCGCAGCCCGTCGTCGTCTCCCGACCGCAGATAGGCGTTGAACGCCTTCCTGTGCGGCACTTCCAGATCGGCATGGGCCGAAAGGGCGGGACGTCCGAAAGTCATGGTTTTCCGATCCAGCATGGTCAGTCGCTCTTCCTGATGTTGCAGCGATTGTTTCACTTCCGCCTGAAAGACGTCGAACTCCTTCAGGAACCCGGCAACGGCGGATTTCACCTCCGCAGCCGGCGACAGGGTCGGGGACAGATCTTCCCCGGCCCGGGCCTCTCTCTCGGTCATCACTCTAACCCTCGTGTCAGGATGAAGGCCGCGGCTCAGCGCCCGGCCAGGCTCCGCCGTGCCTCGTCGAAGACGCCGGCCAGTTCACGCAAGGCGGCCGACAGATCGTCGGATTTGGCCGCCACCCGCGCCTCGGGAAGCATCGGAAAGGTCACGAGCGACACTTCCCACAGCTCCAGCTCCGTCAGATGCCGCAGCCCCTTGCCGTCGCGCGCCGCCCTGACCGTGCGATAGCCGATCGACAGCCCGTCGATGGCCCCCGCCTCCAGGAGCGCCGCCGCCTCGCGGCCACGGCCAACCCCCGTCAGCAGCCGCCCCTTGACCCAGAGGCCGCGCTCGTCCTCGCGCACCTCGTCCCAGATGCCGATGGGCTGGGCCGGGTCGTGCTGCCACAGCATCCGCACCCGCCCGCCCGCCCGCGCCATCCGCGACAGCGAGCCGGCATAGGCCCCCTTCTCGACCACATCGCCGCCCTGGTCGACCCGGCCGAACAGCGAGGCATAGCCCGCCACGACATGGCCCTCCGTGACCACCAGCCCGGTCTCCGGCCGGTGGTACTTGCGTTCCGGCGCACCGCCGGTTGCCTCGATCATCGCCTCACCTCACTTGATTGCCGCCGAAACCAGCGCCTCGGCCCCCTGCGCCAGCAGAAAGGCCGCAACGCCGTAAACTCCCACCCAGATGCGCTTTTCCAGCCGGTCCAAACCGGCGTCGATCTGGGTCAACCGGTGGTCGAGCGCGATCCAGCGCTCCTCCATCACCCGCTCATGCGCCTCGATCCGCGCCTGGGCGGCATCGAAACTGTCAAAAAGAAAGCGGGATCCGGCGCCTTCCCGCCGCGTGGTCATTCGTCCTCCGCGATGCGCGGCAGCCCCAGAAGCGCCCGTTTCTCCGCCTCGGTCAGAAAATCGGCCGTGCCGACCCGCGCCCATTGCTGGTCGCGCTCTCCGGCCAGCGCCGGGATCTGGTCCAGATCGGGCCGCAACTCGACCGTCTCGCCGGTCCATTGCGCCAGCCAGTGCGACAGCGCCGCCAGCACCCGCTGCGCCAGGGGCAGCACGGTCAGGCGATAGAAGGCACGGTTCGCCTCCTGATAATTGGCATAGGTCGCATCGCCCGGAATGCCCATCAGCATCGGCGGCACGCCGAAGGCGATGGCGATCTCGCGCGCGGCCGCCAGCTTCGTCTCGTGAAACTCCATGTCCGAGGGCGAAAATCCCATCGGTTTCCAGTCGAGCCCGCCCTCCAGCAGCATCGGCCTCCCGGCATTGCGCGCGCCCTGATGATGGCTCTCCATCTCGGCCACCAGCCGGTCGTATTGCTCCGCCGTCAGGACCGAGGAGCCGTCCGTCCCCCGGTAGACGATCGCGCCCGAGGGCCGGGCGGCATTGTCCAGCAGCGCCTTCGACCAGGCGCTGGCGGCATTGTGCACGTCGATCGCCACCGCCGCCGCCTGCAAGGGCGACAGGCCATAGTGATCGTCGGTCGGGTGGAAACTGCGGATATGGCAGATCGGGCTCAGCCCCTCCGCGACCGGAAAGCGATGGGTCCGCCCGCCCACCGAATAGTCATAGGCCACGGGCCAGCCGTCCGCGCCCGGCACCAGCGCCATCCGGTCCGACCGCAGCACATGCAATTCGCCGGGCAGGCCCCCGGTCCCCACCGCCTCGACATAGGCATTGCCCGACAGAAGCAGATGGCCATAGACCGATTCCAGCAGTTCCGCCCGGCCCTGCGCCGCATTCGGCCGCGCCAGCAGCGCCAGCACCGGATGCGTCTCGAACCGCCGTTCGGCATCCGCCGCGATCACCGGCAGCGCCGCCGCCGCCTCGGCGATCAGCCTGACGGCGCGAAACCCCACCGGATTGCCCTGAAACCCCGCCCGCGCCAGCGAGACGGCATCCCTCGGGCTCCAGACCACCCGGCCCGAACTGGCCCAGGCGATCACCCGCCCCGTGGCGCTGGCCTTCTTCTCCGGCGGCACCGGCGCCGGCGCCCCCGCCTTCTTCAGGAAATCGAACACGCCTCAGCTCCCTTTCTGCCGCATGCGAACGCCGCCGGCGCCACCTCCGGCCCCCACGCGCCCCGCGCTCCGCGGCCTTCTTCTCTGCAAAAATATCCTCGGGGGGTCCGGGGGGCGAAGCGCCCCGGGGGCCGCATTCCCTCACAGCCGGCAACGACCTCCGCGAGGCCCCTTCGGGCACGGCCCCCCCGCGCCGTCAGATCGTGCGCACCCCCGGCCGGCCGATCCGCCCCGAGGGCGCGATCATCAGCTCGGTCAGCGCCCAGACCAGTGCGTCCAGCCGGTCGGGGCTGCCCTGCCCCTGCCAGCCGGTGTGCGCCATCTGCGCCATCTGCGCCTCCAGCTTCACCAGCCCGCGCCGGTGCCCCACGCGCCCCTGTTCGTATAGCGCCGCCACCGGCTCGGCGCGCAGCCGCTTGCCCTGCATCGCCCGCACCTCGCGGATCGGCACCAGCAGATCGACCTGGCGCACCACCTGCGCCACCAGATCGCCACCCTGGTTCACCTCCACCACCATCCGCTCGGCGGCGAATTCCTCCATCGTGGCCAGCGCCGCCCGGGCCCAGCCGTCGGGCGTGGCGCCCCGGACCGTGCGGTCGGCCAGCACCATCGCCCGCCAGCTTCCCGCCGGCCCCCTGGTATCGGCGCCGACCACCACGATCCCGCATTCGTCCGAGGTCTTGGTCCCCGTCACCGGCGGGTCGACCGCCACGACGACCCGCATCTCGGCGGGCTCCGGCGCGGCCTGCGCCGCCGCGATCATGGCCGGCGTCCAGAGCGCGCCCTCCACCTCGTCGACCAGCAGGCCCTGCAATTCCTGCGCTCCCTTCCAGGTACCGGCAAACCGCGCCTCCACCTCGGCCAGGAAGCTCTCGGCCAGATAGGCGCGGTTGGCCTCGGTCGGCGCATGCGTCACCACGGTCGAGGGGTTGCGCAGGATCGCCTTCAGCGCCTCGACATTGCGCGGCGTCGTCGTCACCACCTGCTGGGGATGCGCCCCCAGCCGCAGCGCGAACTGCAACTGGTCCCAGGTCTCCTGCGCCTTCGGCCATTTCGCCAGTTCGTCGGTCCAGGCGGCATCGAACTGCGGCCCGCGCAGCCGCTCGGGGTCATGGGCGCTGAACAACTGCGCCACCGCACCGTTTTCCCATTCCAGCATGTTGCGGCTGGCAATCCATTTCGGCCGCCGGTCCGGGGGTGAACAGGCGAGGATCCCGCTTTCGCCCAGCACCATCACCTCCCGCGCCTGTTCCAGCGTGCCCGCCACCAGCGCCACCCGCCGCGCCCGGCCCGGCGCACCCGCCGTCGGCCCCTCGACCATGGCGCGTACCCATTCCGCGCCGGCCCGGGTCTTGCCCGCGCCGCGCCCGCCCATGATCACCCAGGTCTTCCAGGCGCCTTCCGGCGGCAACTGGTGCGGCAGGGCCCAGAAATCGAAAATCCACGGCAAGGACAGCAGCGCATTCTCGCCCAGACCGCCCAGAAAGCCGTCAATCTCCTCTTGCGTGGCGGAGGCAAGCCAGGCGGCGCCCGATTTCATCCCGCGCCGCCCCGAGGTCCAGCCCGCCTCCGGCTCCGACAGACCCGGCAATACGCTTGCGAAGTTGGTCGACATTGTTGCGCTCCTGAAGAACCTGCTTGCCCATTTCGGCCAGATCGCGGACCGCGCGCTTGCCGTCCTTGGCCAGATCCAGCCTGCCGTCCCGGATCGCCTCGAGGATTCCGTTCAGATCCTCGACCGCGACCAGGAACAGCTTTTCGGTGAATTCGAGAACGTCCCGCGGAACGTCGTCGCCTTCGGTAAACCTGATCGTCATCTGTTCTCTGCCTGCTGCCCTGCGCCCCCCGCACGAGCGAAGCGAAAAGGCGGCACGGGGTTGCCCCCGGCCGCCTTTGACACCTCTACCAGCATGTCTGAAGGTATAGCTTGAACCGTGCGCGGGGTCAAGCTAAAAAATAAGCCATATCAATCTGTTATGCGAGCGGCGCGTTAAGGCTCCGTTAACCTCAATCGCCCTGGACGCCCGTCACCGCACCGTCTTCGCCCGCGGCCTTCTGTTTGGCCTCCAGCGCGCGCCAGGCCTCGACGTTGCGGTTGTGGTCCTCCAGCGTGGCGGCAAAGGCGTGGCCGCCAGAGCCGTCGGCCACGAAATAGAGGTAATCGGTCTGCGCCGGATCCAGCGCCGCCGCGATCGACAGCCGCCCGGGGTTGGCGATCGGCGTCGGCGGCAGGCCGTCGATGACATAGGTGTTGTAGGGGGTCTCGCGGCGCAATTCGCTCGCCCGCAGGCCGCGGCCCAGCACGCCCTCGCCCTTGGTGATGCCATAGATCACCGTCGGGTCGGTCTGCAACCGCATCCCGCGCTCCAGCCGGTTGACGAAGACGCTGGCCACCTGCGGGCGTTCGTCGGCAAGTCCGGTCTCCTTCTCGATGATCGAAGCCATGATCAGCGCCTCCTCCGGGGTGGCATAGGGCAGCCCCTCGGCCCGCGTCGGCCAAAGCTCGGCCAGGGTCTGCGTCTGCTCCTCGGCCATCCGGCGGATCAGATCGGCCCGCGCCGATCCCCGCTCGACCTCGTAGGACCCCGGTGCCAGCGAGCCTTCCGGCGGAACCTCCGCCACCGCGCCCTCCAGAAAATCGGCGCGTTTCAGCGCTTCGGCTACCTGCCAGCTCGTCACGCCCTCGGCCAGGGTTACGCGATAGCGCAGGTCCGGCTGCGCCGTCGCCTCGACATATTCCGCCGGCGCCGCACCCGCGGCCGGATCGAAGGCCGCCACCTCGACGAAGCGGTTGGTGGCGGGGTCAAGCTCGCGCAGGATCACCTCGGCCGTGGCGATGCCGATGCGGAAATTCGCCTCCTGGCCGCAGGTCGACTGCCCGCCCGCCGTCACCGCCGCCAGGACCTCGGCCATCGAGGCCCCCGGCGCGATCAGGTAGGAGCCGAATTTCAGGTTTTTCGCCAGCCCCGAATAATCCGCGCCGATGCGAAAGATCCGTGCATCGCTGACCGCGCCGCGGGTTTCCAGGTTGCGGCTGACCGAAGCGAGGCTCGCTCCCCGCTCGACCTGCACGCAGATCGCCTCGGCCAGCGGCCCGGGCTTGACGAATTCATTGCGCCCCCAGGCCACCAGGGCGGCGGCGGCAACCAGCAGCACGATGAACAGCGTCAGCGCGTTGGAGGCGACGGCTTTCCACATGGATCAGGACACCTTGCCCAGGACGAGGCTCGCATTCGTGCCGCCGAAGCCAAAGCTGTTGGACAGCGCCACGTCGATCCGGCGCGGCACCGCCCGGTTCGGCGCCAGATCCAGCTTCGGCGTCACCGCCGGCGTGTCGAGGTTGATCGTCGGCGGCGCGATCTGGTCGCGGATCGCCAGTACGCAGAAGATCGCCTCCACCGCACCGGCCGCGCCGAGAAGATGGCCGATCGAGGATTTGGTCGACGACATCGTGGCCTTTGCCGCGGCATCGCCCAGCAGCCGCTCGACCGCGCCGAGTTCGATGGTATCGGCCATGGTACTGGTGCCATGGGCGTTGATGTAATCCACCTGGTCCGGCGTGATCCCGGCCCGCTTCAGCGCCGCCTGCATGCTGCGATAGCCGCCGTCGCCATCCTCGGAGGGGGCGGTGATGTGATAGGCGTCGCCCGACAGGCCGTAGCCCAGCACTTCGGCATAGATTTTCGCGCCGCGCGCCACCGCGTGCTCGTATTCTTCCAGAACCACGATCCCCGCGCCCTCGCCCATGACGAAACCGTCGCGGTCGGCGTCATAGGGCCGGCTCGCCGTCTCGGGCGCATCGGCGCGCTTGGTCGACAGCGCCCGGCAGGCGTTGAAACCGGCGATGCCGATCTCGCTGATCGGCGCCTCGGCGCCGCCCGCCACCATGATGTCGGCATCGCCCCACTGGATCAGCCGGGCCGCATCGCCGATGGCATGGGCGCCGGTGGAACAGGCGGTCACGACGGCATGGTTCGGCCCCTTGAAACCAAAGCGGATCGACACCTGCCCCGACACCAGGTTGATCAGCGCCGAGGGGATGAAGAACGGGCTCACCCGCTTCGGCCCCTTTTCCTTGATCAGCACCGCCGTATCGGCGATGGCCGTCAGCCCGCCGATGCCAGAGCCGATCATCACGCCGGTGCGCAGCTTTTCCGCCTCGCTCAGCTCGCCGATCCCGGCGTCCCGCACCGCCTGGGTGGCCGCCGCCATGCCGTAAAGGATGAAATCGTCGACCTTGCGGCGCTCTTTCGGCTCCATCCAGTCGTCGGGGTTGAAGGTTCCGTCCGATCCGTCGCCCAAGGGGATCTCGCAGGCATATTGCGTCACCACATTGGAGGCATCGAAGCGCGTGATCGGCCCTGCCCCGGACTGCCCGGCAAGCAGGCGCTTCCAGGTCTCTTCGACCCCGCAGGCCAGCGGCGTGACCATCCCCAGACCCGTGATGACAACCCGGCGCATATTTCCCCCCGTCAGGCAAAGCATCTTCGCGAGGGTGATACACGCCGCCCCCCTCCGGCGCAACTCTGGCGGGATGGCGGCAGCAGGGCCGCCCCCCCGGCGCAACCGCCGGCGCCGGATCTCCCCGCCCCGCCACGGTTTCCCGTCCGGGCGGGAGGGGGCGACGGGACCTCTCCGCGCCTGGCTCGGTGCAGCCCCCGCCGCTGGCCCGGCAATCAGCCCTGCCGCGCGATCAGCCCCATCACCGCCGCCACCATCTGCGCGGCAACCAGCGCGCCCTGGCCGTCGATGTCGCGCCCGGGCATGAATTCCACCAGGTCGAAGGCCGCGATCCGCGCCTTCGCCGCCGCGCCGGCGATCAGATCCAGCGCCTGCCAATAGCCCAGGCCCCCGGCCGTCCGGCCGATCACCGCCGGCATCACCCCTGGATCCAGCGCGTCGCGGTCGAAGCAGACCACCACCTCCGCCCCCTCGGGGATCAACGACAGCGCCCGGCCGATCCGTCGCGCGCCACCTCGCCCGCCGGCACGAAGCTGACGCCCCAGTAAAGACCGGCCCGCCCAGATCGAAATTCATATGCGTCAGATTCGCGGTATAGCCGCACCGCCGGCCCGGATCGCCGCCGGCCCGCCGGCGCAATAAGACCCGACCGAAGGATAGGCGTGCACCCGTCCGCCCCGATCAGCGCGATCCGCGCCTCCAGCCCGGCCAGATCGTCGCAGCGCGGCAACCCCATGAAGGTGCCGCCGGCCCCCGCGCCGAACATCTCGCCCAGACTCGCCATCCCTCGCCCTCCATCGCGGCTTTCCCGGCCCAGCAACGCCGGCCGCGCCACCGAAGGAAAGCGAAAAATCGGCGAAAAAACCAAGGGGCGCCCTTCGGGGGCGCCCCTTGTCGTCCCGAAGGGGACGGATTCGCTCAGGCGGCTTTCGAGATGAAGGAAACCGCGTCGCCGAAGGTCTGGATGGTTTCGGCGGCATCATCGGGAATCTCGATGCCGAATTCTTCCTCGAAGGCCATGACCAGTTCGACCGTGTCCAGCGAGTCCGCGCCGAGGTCGTCGATGAACGAGGCGTTTTCCGTCACCTTGTCCTCGTCCACGCCCAGGTGCTCGACCACGATCTTCTTCACGCGCTCGGCGATGTCGCTCATGTTCCGTCCTCTACTCCGTTCGCGGGGTCCTGCCCCCGACTTCGGTTTCCACCCCCGCCACCCGACCGGCGCGGAGAGTCCTGTGCCGGGCCAGATGCCCGGGGAATCTGGCCGGCGCTATAACACACCCGCCGGGGATGGCAAACGCTTTCGCCTCCCCCCGGCCCCGCCACGGCTCCTCAGACCATGGCCATGCCACCGTTCACATGCAGCGTGGCCCCGGTGACATAACCCGCCTCTGTCGCGGCAAGATACAGGACGGCGGCCGCGATCTCCTCGGGCGTGCCCATGCGGCCCGCCGGAACCGCGCCCAGAATCCCGGTGCGCTGCGCCTCCGTCAGTTTGTCGGTCATCGCCATCTCGATGAAGCCGGGCGCCACGCAGTTCACCGTGATGCCGCGGCTGGCCACCTCGGCCGCCAGCGATTTCGACAGGCCGACCATCCCCGCCTTCGCGGCGGCATAATTCGCCTGGCCGGCATTGCCGGTCGTGCCCACCACCGACGAGATGTTGACGATCCGCCCCCAGCGAGCCTTCATCATGCCGCGGATCGCGGCGCGGCACAGCCGGAAGGTGGCGGTCAGGTTCACGTCGATCACCGCCTGCCAGTCGGCATCCGGCATCCGCATCGCCAGGCCATCCCGCGTGATCCCCGCATTGTTCACCAGGATCTCCACCCCGCCCATCGCCTGCGCCGCGCGCTTGACCAGCCCCTCGACCTCATCGGCCACGGCAAGGTCGCAGGGCAATACCTGCACCCGCCCGCCCAGATCCGCGGCCAGCGCCTCGAGAGGCGCCACCCGCGTGCCCGAAAGCCCGACCACCGCCCCTTGCGCATGCAGCACCCGGGCGATCGCCGCCCCGATCCCACCCGAAGCGCCCGTCACCAGCGCGGTCTTTCCCGTCAGATCGAACATCCCTGTCTCCCGAAGCCGAGGCCGGTCCGGCCTTCTTCTCTGCCAAATATCCTCTGGGGGTCCGGGGGGCGAAGCGCCCCCGGCCGCGCCGGCCCACCCGCGCGCCCGGCCCGCCCCCCGACCCCGGCCTCAACCCTTCAGCGCCGCGATGTCCTCGGGCGTGCCGATGCTTCTCGTCTCCGCGCCCCTGACGATCCGCCGGATCATCCCCGACAGCGCCTTGCCGGCACCGACCTCCCAGTAATCCGTGACGCCGGCGCGTTCCATCCACAGCACCGATTCCCGCCAGCGGACCACGCCCGTGACCTGCGCCACCAGCAGGTCGGCGATCCGGTTCGCACCGGTCACCGCCTCGGCGCGCACGTTCACCACCACCGGCACCGCCGGATCCTGGATCACCACCGCGGCCAGGGCCTCGGCCATCCGGGCCGCGGCCGGCTGCATCAGCACGCAATGGAAGGGGGCGCTGACCGGCAGCAGCAGCGCGCGCCGCGCGCCGCGCGCCCGGGCGATCTCCACCGCCCGCTCCACCGCGCCGCGATGGCCCGAGACCACCACCTGCGCGGGATCGTTGTCATTGGCGGCCTGGCAAACCTCGCCCTCTGCGGCCTCGGCCGCCACCGCCACCGCCGCCTCGAAGTCAAGGCCGAGCAGCGCCGCCATCGCGCCCTCTCCGACCGGCACCGCCTCCTGCATCGCCTCGCCGCGGATGCGCAGCAGCCGCGCGGTATCCGAAAGGCCGAGCGAGCCCGCCGCGCAAAGCGCCGAATATTCGCCCAGCGAATGGCCGGCCACGAAATCGGCGGTGCCGACCAGCGGGAAACCCTCGGCCTCCAGCGCGCGCACCGCCGCGATCGAGGTCGCCATCAGCGCCGGCTGGGCGTTCTGGGTCAGCGTCAGCGTCTCGATGTCGCCGTCCCAGATCACCGCCGACAGCTTTTCGCCCAGGGCCTCGTCCACCTCCTCGAACACGGCCTGCGCCGCGGGATAGGCCTCGGCCAGGGCGCGGCCCATTCCGATGGTCTGCGCCCCCTGTCCCGGAAATACGAATGCGCGGCTCATGCCGGTCCTCCTTGCACCCCTTGCCCCGGGCTTACCCGTTCGCCGCCGCCCCTGCAATCGTTCCGGCTATCGCCGGGGCGCGCGCGGGCCGGCGCGGCGGTCAGGCGGCCCGTTTCCAGCCCGCGGCCAGGGCGCCGGCGCCGATCATCAGGGTGCCGCCGACGCGGTTGACAACCCGCTGCACACCGGGCCTGCGGATCGACTGGCGCGCCATCGACGCCATCAGGGCATAGAAACCGGCGTTCAGGATCGCCAGCGCAAGGAATGTGATCTCGAAGACGATCATCTGCGGCAGGACCGGCTGCGCGGGGTTCAGGAACTGGGGCAGGAAGGCCACGAAGAAGATGATGCTCTTGGGGTTGAGCGCCGTCACCACATAGGTATGCAGGAAAATCCGCATCGGCCGCTCCTTCGGCGCGGGTTCCGCCGCCGCGCCGGCGGAACCCGCGGCCACCGGCGCGCGCCAGAGCTTGACGCCAAGATAGATCAGATAGGCCGCGCCGACCCATTTCAGCACCGTGAACAGCGTGGCCGAGGCGGCAAGCAGCGCGCCCAGACCAAGCATGGAGGCGGTCATGGCGGTGAAATCGCCAAGGGCGACGCCGCCCACAGTCGCGCCGGCGGCCTTCCTTCCATGGCCAAGCGCATATGAGATCACCAGCAATATTGTCGGGCCGGGAATTGCCAGCAAGACGGCAGAGGCCGCGGCAAAGGCAAGCCATTGTTCAAAAGACATCCTGTTCCTCCTTCGGGGACGGGTCGAGCAATCCACAGGCCGGAACGCGCGGCAAGGGAATTGTGCCGGAATTGTGCAGACCACCCGGCTCTTCGCGACACGGCGCCCCTTCCGGCTCCCCCGGCGCGCGCCCATGGCGGCCCGATCAGGGCCCGCCGCCTGTCCCCTTCCAGCGCCGCCGCCCCGGCGCGCGACCCCCCACCGGCGCGCGGCCCGGCGCAGCCGGCCCTTGCCTTCCCGGCCAGTCCCGCTATAAGCGCGCAGCTTTCCGCAATTCCATGAACCGGCGATGCCTCTCGTGGACGGGCCGCGGAAAGATCTTTGCCCGTCCTTTGAAGCCGCCCAGAGTGAAGGACACCGCATGCCGCTTTACGAGCATGTCTTCATCTCGCGCCAGGATCTGTCCAACGCGCAGACCGAAGGTCTCATCGAACATTTCTCCACGGTTCTCGCGGACAACGGCGGCAAGGTCGTCGAGCACGAGTACTGGGGCGTGAAGACCATGGCCTACAAGATCAACAAGAACCGCAAGGGCCACTATGCCTTCCTGCGTTCGGACGCCCCTGCGGCAGCCGTGCAGGAGATGGAGCGCCTGATGCGCCTGCACGACGACGTGATGCGCGTGCTGACGATCAAGGTCGACAAGCACGGCGAGGGCCCCTCGGTCCAGATGCAGAAGCGCGACGAGCGCGAGCGCGGCGACCGGGGTGATCGCGGGGATCGCGGCGACCGGGGTGATCGTGGCGACCGCGGAGACCGGGGTGATCGCGGCGACCGGGGAGACCGGGGCGACCGCGAGGACCGGGGCGGCTTCGACCGCCGCGACCGTCGCTGATCCAACGCTTGAAGAAAGGTCCATAAACCATGGCGAACAAGCCGTTTTTCCGCCGCCGCAAGGTTTGCCCCTTCTCGGGCGACAACGCACCGGCCATCGACTACAAGGACACCCGCCTGCTGCAGCGCTATATCAGCGAGCGCGGCAAGATCGTGCCTTCGCGGATCACCGCCGTCTCGGCCAAGAAGCAGCGCGAACTGGCCCAGGCCATCAAGCGCGCCCGCTTCCTGGCCCTGCTGCCCTATGCCGTGAAGTAAGGAGCGACCAGTATGCAAGTCATCCTTCTCCAGCGTGTCGCCAAGCTTGGCCAGATGGGCGAGGTCGTGAACGTCAAGGACGGTTACGCCCGCAACTACCTGCTGCCGCAAGGCAAGGCCCTGCGCGCCTCCGAGAACAACGTGAAATCCTTCGAGGCGCGCAAGGCGCAGCTCGAACTCACCAACCTCGAAACCCGCAAGGAAGCCGAATCCGTCGGCGCCCGGCTTGACGGCCAGACCTTCGTGGTCATCCGCTCGGCCTCCGAATCCGGCGCGCTCTACGGCTCGGTCTCGGCGCGCGACGCCGCCGATTCGGCCACCGACGCGGGCTTCACCGTGGCGCGCGCGCAGGTTGTCCTCGATCATCCGATCAAGGATCTGGGCCTGCACACCGTCTCGGTCGTGCTGCACCCCGAGGTTTCTGTGAAGATTCGCCTGAACGTCGCCCGCTCGCCCGAAGAGGCCGTGCTCCAGGCTTCGGGCAAGTCGATCCAGGAACTGGCCGCCGAGGCCGAGGCCCAGGCCGAGTTCGAAATCGCCGAACTCTTCGACGAAGTCGGCGCCGCCGCCTCTGACGATTGATCCGATGATCGCATGAACGGTCCCGCAGGGGACCTTCGGGGGCCGCGTCCGGGACACCGGGCGCGGCCCCTGCCGTTTGGCCGGCGCGCGCCGCTGTCCACGGCGCGACAGCGCGGTGTCGGGAACGGCAAAGCGCCGGCCCCGCGGCGGGCTAGCCTGCCCGGATGCAGGCAAATTCGGCCCCCACCGGCATTCTCGCCCTCATCGCGGGAATCGCGATCTTCTCCATTCAGGACGTGATCCTGAAGGAGCTGTCGGACCGCTATCCGCTGTCCCAGGCGATGACGATCCGCAGCGTGGTGGCCCTGCCGCTGATGCTGGTGATCGTGCGGCTGTCGGACGGCACGCTGGCCACGCTGTTCACCCCCGGCACGCGGCGGGCGATCCTGCGCGGGTTGCTGAACTTTCTTGCCTATACCGCCTATTACCTCGGGCTGGCGGTGCTGCCGCTGGCCACGACCACGGCGCTGTTCTTTGCCGCGCCGCTGTTCATCAGCTTGCTCGCCCCCCTTCTTCTCGGCGAACGCGCCGTTCCGGCGGCGACGGCAGCGGTGGCGGCGGGGTTCGTGGGCGTCCTGCTCATCGTGCAGCCGGGTCAGGGCGGGCTTGGCCTTGCCGCCCTTCTGCCGGTCGTCGGGGCCCTGGGCTATGCGCTGTCGATGATCGCCGCGCGCCCCCTTGGCCGGACCGAAACGGCCGGGGCGATGGCGTTCTGGGGCAATCTGGGCTTTCTCTTCTGCGCGCTGATCCTGTCGGCGGCGCTTGGCCACGGCCGCTGGGCCGCCGCCGCGCCCGAGGCGCTGCGCTTCCTGATGCTGCCGTGGATCTGGCCGGAACCGATGGATTTTCTGGCCATGGCGGCCTGCGGCGCCATTGCCGCGGCGGCGCTGACGCTGCTGACCCAGGCCTATCGCATCGCGCCCGCGGCCGTGGTGGCGCCCTTCGAATACAGCTTCATGTTCTGGTCGCTGCTCTGGGGCTGGCTGTTCTGGGGCGACCTGCCCGATCCGCTGGCCTGGCTCGGCATCGCCGTCATCATCGGCGCGGGCCTGCATCTGCTGCGCGCCGAGGCCCGCGCCGCCGCCGGCTGACCCCGACCGCCCCCCGCCCCGCCGCGCCCCGGCACGCGCCAGTTCGTTGCCAGATTGCGGGACCGGTGCTAGCATCGCCGCACATCCGTTCTTTCTGCCAGATTTCCCCCAGCCCATTTCATGGAGCACCCGAGATGGCCGATTTCCCCACAGCCGGCGACGATTCGATCACCGGCACCGCCGGCCCGGATGTCATCGACGGGCTCGCTGGCAACGACACCATCCTCGGCCTTGGCGGCAATGACGTGCTGACCGGCGGCGACGGTGACGACTGGCTGTCCGGCGGCGCGGGCGACGACAGCCTCGATAGCGGCGTCGGGGCCGGGAACATCGACGGCGGCGAGGGCGATGACAGCATCACCTACACCATCGGCGCGGCCAGCACCCTTTCCGGCGGCGAGGGCGAGGACCGCCTCACTGTCGTGGGGCATCAGAACGGCATCTATTTCATCGCCGACACCTATGAAGGCGATGCCGACGACGGCCAGTTGTCGCTGATCACCGGATTCGAGACCTATGACGTTCGGGGCGGCGCCGGCAATGACATCATCGCCACCGGCAATGACGACGATAATGTCAGCGGCAACGCCGGCAACGACACGATCGAGGGGCATGACGGCGATGACCTGTTGTATGGCGGCAACGGCAATGACGACATCGCCGGCGGCGCCGGTCATGACGATATCGCGGCCGGCAGCGGCGAGGACACGATCCGCGGCGGCGAGGGCAACGACACGATCCATGGCGGCGACCACAACGACCTGATCGAGGGCGGCGCCGGCGACGACAGGCTGTTCAGCGACAGCATGGTCGACACGATCCGCGGCGATGACGGCAACGATTTCATCACCTTCGGCGAGATTCTCTCGGGCAGCACCGGCGAGGGGCATGGCGGCGCCGGCGATGACTGGCTGCGCGTCTTCGACACCGATACCACCACGCTGCACGGCGATGACGGCATTGATCTGGTCGATATCATCTGGGCGCTCGGCCCGGCCATGGATCACGCCACCATCGACCTGAATGCCGGCATCGCCACCTCGACCGGCGGCCATGCGCTCGATTTCGACGGGTTCGAGCGGCTGCGCACCCAGCTTGGCGCCGGCGACGATACCGTCACCGGCGGCGATCTCGACGACGATATCGCCGCGGGGGCGGGTGCGAACCAGATCTTCGGCGGCGCGGGCGACGACCGCCTCACGATCACGATGGCGACGGACGCCTCCACCGCGGCCGATCTCCGCCAGAGCGAGGTCCATGGCGGCGCCGGCGAGGATCATCTCCTCATCTACATGGCCGAGGGCGAATGGGACACGCTGCGCCTCGATGCCGATGGCAGGTCTGACGGCCGGGGCGGCACGCCGCTGATCGACGGGGTGGAATCCTTCGAGGTGGTCGGAACCGCCAATGGCGCCATCGTCAGCCTGCTCGGCACCGGCAACAACGCGATCTACGGCGGCAACGGCGACGACACCTTCACCACGGGCGAGGGCCAGGACACGATCCTGGGCGCGGGCGGCGCCGATCTGCTGGCCGGCGGCGGCGGCGACGATGCGTTGACCGGCGGCGCCGGGGCGGACGGGCTGACCGGCGGCGCGGGCCGCGACTTCCTGAACGGCGGCTGGGGCAGCCGCGACCGGCTGACGGGCGGGCTGGGCGCGGACAGCTTCTACCACCTCGGCCACCGCGGCCATGGCATCGACTGGGTGCAGGATTACAACTCGGCCGAGGGCGACCGCCTGCTCTACGGCAATCCGGCGGCGAATTTCGACGATTTCGGCGTGATCTTCACCGCCAGCGCCAGCGCCGACCCGATGAATTCGGGCGTGGCGGGGGTGGACGAGGCCTTCGTCATCAACCGCGCCACCGGGCAAATCCTCTGGGTGCTGGTCGATGGCGCGGCCAATGAGCATGTCTGGCTGCGCATCGGGGACGAGATCGTCGACCTGCTGGCCTGACGGCCTGACCACCGCACCGCCGCCTGAGGACCCTGCCGCAGCGCTTGCACGCAAGGGCGCCCGCGGCCGTGGCCCTTGTTGCCGGCCCGCAACAACCTTCGCGCGATCCGGAGCCAGGGCCGGATCGCCGGTCGCGTTCCACCTTGTTTCCGCCCGGATCGCCCTTAACGTTCCGCCACCACCAGGCGGCATGGCAAGGTGCCCTCCGCGCGGGGTGAGCAGGGTAGAAGGTAGGACATGCCGATTTCTGGGACCGCCGCCAACGACAGCATCACCGACACCGAGGGAGACGACGTGATCGAGGCCGGCGCCGGCGACGACACGATCGAAAGCAATGCCGGCGCGGATGCGCTTTATGGCGGCGACGGCAATGACGGTTTTCTCGTCCTGTCCGACAACAGTTCGGTCTATGGCGGCGCGGGCAACGATTACATCGAATATTCATCCATGTCCGATACTTCGGCCGGACTGATCGAGGCCGGCACCGGCGACGATTCCGTGCAGATCTACAGTTTCGACGGACATGTCGCCGCCCATGGCCAGGACGGAACCGATACGCTGTCGCTGCTCTGGTCTGGCGAGCTGGCCCGGATCTCTCTGCCGGAGGGCACGGCGGATCTTGACGAGAACCGCGTCGTCAGCTTCGACGGGTTTGAAATTCTCGAGGCCTGGGTCGGTTCCGGCAGCACCGTGCAGGGCGGCGACGGGAACGACATGATCTGGGCCAGCGATGGCGCCAACCTTCTGTTCGGCGGCGGCGGCGACGACCGTTTCGACCTGTCGCTCCCCGGCCCTGCCGGCGCCGATACCGTCGAGGGCGGTAGCGGCACCGACACTCTGGTCTTCGACATGTCCTTCGTCGATGTCGAACGCTTCGCCGCGGGGCCGGCCGGCAATATCCGCCTCGCCGGCGTGCTGACCGCCATCGACATCGAGCGGTTCTTCATCTACGGCACCGATTCAGGCGGCACGATCACCCTTGGCGCAAGCGAGGATACCGTGATCGGCGGCGGCGGGAACGACCTGATCTCGACCGGGGCCGGCAATGACCAGATCTCGGGCGGCTGGGGCAACGACACCCTCTCGGGCGACCATGGCAACGATCTGGTAAGCGACGAATCCGGCCGCAACATCCTGAGCGGCGGCCAGGGGGCCGATACGCTCCAGGGCGGCGAGGGTGCGGACACGCTGAACGGCGGCTGGGGCTACGACACCGTGCAGGGCGGCATGGCGGCCGATTTCTTCTTTCACCTCGGCGTGGCCGGGCATGGCGCCGACCGGGTGATGGATTATTCCGCCGCCGAGGGCGACCGGCTGACCTTCGGCATCACTTCGGCCACCGGCGCGGATTTCCATGTGACCGTCGCCGCGGCCGGAGGGGACGCGGGCGATGCCGGGGTGAACGAGGCCTTCGTCATCTACCGCCCCACCGGCCAGATCCTCTGGGTGCTGGTCGATGGCGCGGCGCAGGACCAGATCACCCTGCGGGTGGCCGGGGTGGACTACGACCTTCTCGCCTGAACCGGCGGCCCAAGCAAAAGGCCACGCCCTGCGGCGTGGCCTTTTGTCTGCCCTGCGATGCGCTGCCCGGGGCGCGTACACGGGCCGCGCGGCGCGCGCGGGAGCGGATCAGATCTCGTCCAGCGCCTCGACGGCCTTTTGCAGATCGTCCTTGCCGACGTCCTTTTCGGTGACATTCGCCTGGCCGACGATATGGTCGACCACCTTGTCCTCGAAGATCGGCGCGCGCAGTTGCTGCTGCATCTGCGGATTCTTCTGCACGAATTCGAAATAGGCGCGCTCCTGGCCCGGATATTGCCGGGCGGCGGCGATCACGGCCTGGGTCATCTCGGCATCGGACACCGTCACCTCGGCCTTGCGGCCGACCTCGGCCAGAAGCAGCCCCAGCCGCACACGGCGTTCTGCCAGCTTCTTGTGCTCGTCGGTGGGGTCGATCTGGCCGTGATGGTGGCCATGGTCGTCGGGATGATCCTCGTGCCAGAGCTGGTGGGCGATCTGCGCCGCCTCGGCCTCGACCAGTTTCGAGGGCAATTCGAACTTGACCATATCGTCAAGCTGGTCGAGCAGGCCGCGCTTGAGCACGGCACGCGCCGCGCCCTGATACTCGGCCTCCAGCCGCTCGGCCACCTGGGTTTTCAGCGCGGCCAGATCCTCGGCGCCGAACTTCTTGGCCAGTTCGTCGTCGATGACGGCGGGCTTTGCTTCCTTCACCGCCTTGATGGTGCAGGCGAAGACCGCATCCTTGCCGGCCAGGTTCTTGGCGCCGTAGTCCTCGGGGAACTTGACCTTGACCTCGACCTCTTCGCCGACCTTGGCGCCGACCAGTTGCTCTTCAAAGCCCGGGATGAACGACCCCGACCCCAGGACCAGCGGATAATCCTCGGCCGAGCCGCCCTCGAACAGCTCACCATCGACCGAGCCCTTGAAGTCGATCGTCACCTGATCGCCGTCCTTGGCCTTGGAGCCCTTGCGGCGGTCCTCGAAATTCTGGGCGTTCTTGGCCAGGTTCTCCAGCGCCTCGTCGATGGCGGCATCCTCGGCCTTCACCACCAGCTTTTCCAGCGCCAGCTTCGAGGCGTCGAACTCGGGGATCTCAGGCAGGGTTTCGTAGGTCATCTCGACCACGACATCCTCGCCTTCCTTCCAGTCCTCGCCGCCGACCATCTTGACATCGGGCTGCAACGCCGGGCGGTCGCCGGTCGCCTCGAAATGGCCCTTCATCGCATCGTCGATCGAGCTTTGCATGGCATCGCCCAGCAGGCGGGCGCCGAACTGCTTTTTCAGGATCGCGAGCGGCACCTTGCCCTTGCGGAAGCCCTTGATCTCGATCTCGGGCTGCGCCTCGAGCAGTTTCTTCTGGACCTCCGCCTCAAGCTCGGCCGCCGTCACGGTGATCGTGTAGCCGCGCTTCAGGCCGTCTTTCAGGGTCTCGCTGACCTGCATCTGTCGTCCTTCCCAATCCTCAACTGGTGCGGGTGAAGGGACTTGAACCCCCACGCCTTGCGGCGCCGGAACCTAAATCCGGTGCGTCTGCCAGTTCCGCCACACCCGCATCTCGTACATCCCGAACTCTGCGCAGGGGCCAAGGTTCCCGGGCGCACGGCCAAGGAACCGGTCCCCCGAAGGCCCGGCAATCGCGCGCCTTCTAACAAAGCCGCCGGGCGGATGCGAGAGGAAAAGTTGGCCCGCCTCGGGCCGAATTTCCGCCAGGAGGGCGCGGATGCCGCCGGCCCGGCCGGGCATGGCCGTAATGCCGCCACAGTTGCATGCCAGATTGCCCCTGATGCAGGTAAAACGGCAGGACGGAGTGACCCAGATGGCCTATGCAGAGACGCCCCCCGCAGCCATGCGAACCGCCGACCAGACCGCGCCCGCCCGGCTTCCCGCCATCGGCAGCCTGGTGGCGGGGACGCCGGTTCTCACGCTGGATGGCGAACTTCCGGTGCAATACCTCGCCCCCGGCGACCGGGTGGTGACGCGGGCGGGCGCGACCGAGATCGTCGCGATCGAGGTCGATGTGCTTTACGCCGCGCAGATGGTGCGGATCGCCACCGCGGCGCTGGACCACGGCCGGCCGGATTGCGAACTGTTCCTGTCGCCCGCCCAGCCGCTGGCGCTGCCACAGGCCTCGGGGCGCACCCCGGCCGCGCCGGGCTGTATGGTCGCCGCCGAAACCCTTGTCGGCCGGGACCTCATCTGCACCGAACGGGTGGCAGAGGTGCGCGTCTTCCGGCTGCATTTCGCAGAGGAACAGGTGGTCTATGCCGCGGGGGTGGAACTCCTTTGCCCCCTTTCCGGGCAGGAGGGCTGAGGGGCGCCGCCGCGACCGGACCACCCTGCCCTGACGGCCCTCACACCCCCAGCGCGCGGAACACCTTCGGCAGTTCCTCCGGCAGATCCTCGGCGATCAGGCCGGGGCCGAAGCTGCGGGCGCATTCGACATGCAGCCATGCGCCGGTGCAGGCGGCATCGAAGGGCTGGAAGCCCCGCGCCATGAGCCCGGCGATGAACCCCGCCAGAACATCGCCCGATCCGGCGGTCGCCAGCCAGGGCGCCGCATGGTCATAGTTCGCCGAATTGACAGCAGCGCGCCCCGAAGGGTCGGCGATCACCGTATCCGGCCCCTTGTAAAGCACCACGCAGCCCGCCCGCGCCGCCGCCTCCCGCGTGGCATCGACCTTCGAGAAGGCGGGGCCTTTCGTCGCCGGAGTGCCCAGCCTTTCAGCAATGTCGGGAAACAGGCGGGCGAACTCGCCGCCATGCGGGGTGAGGACGCAGGCCTCATGCAGGGCGGCGAACAGCGTGGCGTCGCGGGACAGGAGCGTCAGGGCGTCGGCATCCAGCACCGTCGCGCGCAGACCGTCCAGCGCCGCCGCCGCCAGCCCCGCCTGCCGTCGCCCCGTTCCCAATCCCGGCCCGAGGCAGAGCGCATTGATGCGCCGGTCCGCCAGCACCCGCGTCAGCGCCGCGCCATCCGCCACGCCCCGCAGCATCACCGCGTCCAGCCGCGCGGCGTTCTCGGGGATCGCGTCGGGCGGACACCCCACCGTCACCGCCCCCGCCCCGATCCGCAAGGTTCCGCGGGCCGCCAACCGCGCCGCGCCGCCGCGACCGGAAGGGCCGGAGATGATCAGGGCGTGGCCGTGGGAGTATTTGTGAGCGGGGCTATGCTTGCCAAGGCCACCTGCCTTCGTCAGAAGCCGGCACTTGGGGGTATGGCCGACCGGCACAGCTCCGGGAGGGTACAGAATCCAGCCACTTTCACCGATACCGTCAAGACGCATAATTCGACGCGGTTCAAGGCCAATGTCTTTCACGACAAGCCGCGAGCAGAGAGACGGGCCAGCACCAATAGTGTGACCCACCTTCAACCGATGGAAGGTGACCGTCAGGTCAGCAAGGACGGCTCGTCCGCCAAGATCAGTTCCGCTGTCGGCGCATAATCCGGAGGGCACGTCGATGCTGACAACCTTGGCGAGGCCGGGTGCACCTCGCAGATCGCCTTCTGGGAAGACCGCATCCACCGGGGGGTCAATGGGCCGCGACAAGCCGATCCCGAACAGCGCATCGACGACAAGGGCGAAACCAAAAGAACTGGGCGGGTTCGTGAGATCAGAGAAATCCCTCACCTCCCCCATCCCCCGCCACCGCTCATAGTTCACCCGCGCATCCTGCGGCATCCGTTCCGGGTCGCCGTAGAGATAGACCTCGACCTCCCAGTTCAGCCCCTTCAGCAGTCGCGCGACGACAAACCCGTCGCCGCCATTGTTGCCCGGCCCGCACAGCGCCACGGCGCGGCGCCCGCCCGCCCGCAATTCCGGCCATTCCTCGAACACCGCCTCGACCACGCCCTGCCCGGCGCGCTCCATCAGTTCCAGCCCGGTCACTTCGCCGGAGGCGATGGCCGCCTGTTCGATGACCCGCATCTGCGCGGCGGTCAGGAGTTCGGTCATTCCTTCACCCTCGATCTTCGCGGATCGCCCATTTTTGCGCCAATTTGCACAAATATTGTGCGACAGCACCGGAATCGCCGCCGGAAACCGCTTGCGCAAACCCTGTCACATTGTCCCGCCCCGCGGGAAGTGGTCAGAGAGGCGCAACGACTACGGGAGGACCGGCCGATGAAGAAGATCGAGGCGATCATCAAGCCCTTCAAGCTCGACGAGGTGAAGGAAGCCCTGCAGGAGGCCGGCATCCAGGGCCTGTCCGTCACCGAGGTCAAGGGCTTCGGCCGCCAGAAGGGCCATACCGAGCTTTACCGCG
>JBDHSO010000031.1:0-30563 GCA_039808125.1 Rhodobacter sp.
GAACCCGTCGGCGGGCTGAACGCGGGCGAGATCGACCGGATGATGGATGCCGTGCGCGCGGTTGCCGCGCAGGGCGTGACCATCATCCTGATCGAGCATGTGATGCGCTTTCTGGTCGCGCTGTCGGACCGGGTGATGATCCTGCATCACGGCGAGAAGATATTCGACGGCCCGCCCGGGGGCCTGGTGCGCGACCGCAAGGTCGTCGATGTCTATCTGGGCGAGGGCGCCTCGCAGCGGCTTGCCGTCCTGCTGGAAGGGGGGGCGGGATGAGCTTGCTCGATCTGCGCGGGATTCAGGCCGGCTACGGGGCGCAGATGGTGCTGCGCGGCCTGTCGCTGGAAATGGCGCAGGGCGAATTCGCCGCGCTGATCGGCCCGAACGGCCATGGCAAGACGACGCTGCTGCGCACCATTTCGGGGCTGGTGCGCGCGCGTGCCGGCGAGATGCGCTATCAGGGACAGGACATCGCGGCAAAGCGGCCGGACCAGATCGTCGCGGCGGGGATCGTCCATGTGCCGCAGGGCGACCTGCTGTTTTCCGAGATGACCGTGCTCGACAACCTGCGGATGGGCGCCTATCTGCCCGCCGCCGCCGCGGAAGAGGCCGCGCGCCTTGAAGAGGTCTATGCGCTGCTGCCAAAGCTGCGCGACCGGCGCCATCAGATCGCCAGCACCCTTTCGGGGGGCGAGCGGCGGATGGTCGGCATCGGCCGCGGATTGATGGCGGGCGGCGGCCTTCTGATGCTGGACGAGCCGTCGCTGGGCCTTGCCCCCATCGTCATCGACCAGATCTATGCGGTAATCGCCCGCCTGCGCGACTCCGGCCGCAGCGTGCTGGTGGTCGAGGAGAATGCCAGCCGCATCGCCGAATATGCCGACCGGCTGCATCTGCTGGACAACGGGACCTTCGTCTGGTCGGGCGGCGGCGCCGAGTTTCTGGCCCAGCCGGAAATCCTTGCGACCTATCTCGGAGGCTGAACATGGATGTCGCCATTCAGATCGTCGCATCCGGCCTGACCCTGGGCGCGATGTATGCGATTTCGACTGTCGGGCTGGCGCTGGTCTATGGCGCGCTGAACATGCTGAACATGGCGCATGGGGCGATCCTCGCCCTGGGGGGCTATGTCTGCTATCAGGTCATGGCGGCGATGGGCCTGCCGGCCCCCTTGGGCGTTCTGGCCGCGATGATCGTCTGCGGCGCGGTGGGCGTGCTGATCTATCATCTTGCCGCGCGGCCGATGCTCCGCTCGCAGAATTTCGAGACGCAGATCTTCATCGCCACGATCGGCATCGGCGCCATCTTGCAGGATCTGATCCTGCGCGCCTTCGGCCCCCAGCCCAAACCGCAGCCGCTGGTCTTGTCGGGCGCGCTGAACATCGGCGGGGTGGCGGTTCCCTACCAGAACCTGCTGATCCTGGCCGTCGCCCTGGTCATGATGGTGGCGATGGCCTGGCTTCTGGCCCGCACCCGCACCGGCCGCGCGATCCGGGCCACGGCGCAGAACCGCGATGCGGCCCAGCTCATGGGGGTGCGCATCGGCCGGGTCTATGCCCAGGTTCTGGCGCTGTCGGGGGCGCTGGCGGGGCTGTCTGGCATCCTGCTGTCGTCGATCTCGGGGCTTTTGCCGACGATGGGCAACGATCCGATGCTGAAGGCCTTCGTCATCTGCGTGGTGGCGGGGCTGGGTCAGGTGCAGGGCGCGGCGATCGCCGCCCTGGCGCTGGGCCTTCTGGAGGCCGTGATCCAGTATCTGTTCGGGGTGCAATATGCCTTCGCCATTCTGCTGATGCTCGTCATCGGCGTGCTGATCTGGCGGCCTTTCGGAATATTCGGACGCAGACAGGTGGTGCGGCTATGACGGCGGGAAAACGCGATCTGCTGGTTCTTCTGGTGCTGGTGGCGGCCATGGCCACGGTGCCCGCCTTCGTCGGCACGCGCTACATCATCACCACGCTGACGCTGTTCTTCATCTGGACCATCGTGGTGACGCAGTGGAACCTTGTGCTCGGCGTTGCGGGAATCTTCTCGCTGGCGCAGATGGCGCTGTTCGCCGTCGGGGCCTATGGCACGGCGATGCTGGGCTATTATGCCGGCATGGCCATGCCGCCGGCCATGCTGATCGCAGCCCTGGCGACGGTTCTGGTCAGCCTGGTCGTCGGCCTTGCCTGCCTGCGGCTGGCGGGGCCCTATGTCGCGCTTCTGACCCTTGCCATCGCCCAGATGCTGTATCTCCTGGTGGTGAACGACACCGCCTGCTTCACCAACCCGCCGTCGGGCTGCATGCCGTTCTTCGGCGGCGTCCGCGGCTTTTCCCGCTTTGGCGATCTGGGGTTCCGCGATCTGCTCGGCTCGAAATGGTATGTCGGGCATTACTACCTCGGCCTTGCCCTGCTGGCGCTTGCCGTCGCCTTTACCATCGTGATCTTTCACGGGCCGCTGGGCCTTGCCTTCCGGGCGCTGCGCGACAATCCGGGCTATGCGATCGCGCGGGGGGTGGGGCGGCTCAAGTACCAGCTTTGGGTGTTCGGGCTTTCGGCCTTTTTCACCGGGCTGGCGGGCGCCTTCTATGCGGTGCAGTTCGGGGTGGTGGGGCCGATCGTCTTTTCGGTCTCGACGCTACTGTTCCTGCTGGCGATGATCGTGGTCGGCGGCATTGGCACGATCTGGGGTCCGTTGCTGGGCGCCGCGCTGCTGACGCTGGCGGACGAGACGATGCGCGAATTCGGCGACTACCGCGATCTCGGGCTTGGCCTGATGCTGGCGCTGTTCGTGATCCTGCTGCCGCGGGGGCTGGCGGGGCTCCGCCGGTCGCGGCAGCCGCAGGACTGACGGGCCGCCGGCCGGCGCGGGCGTCAGATCGGATCCTGCATGCCGGCGCTGCGGAACCAGTCGACGATGGCTGCGCGCTCTGCGGGTTCCATATAGCTCAGGTTGCCGGGGGGCATCGCATGGCTGACGCCGGCCTGGAGGAAGATCCGCCGCGCCTCATGCGCGATCTGCGCCTCGGTCTCCAGCACCACATCCTTCGGCGGCCAGGCAAGACCCTCCCACACCGGTTCGGCGGCGTGGCACATGCTGCACCGGGTCTGCACGATCGAGACGACATCCTCGAACCCCGGGGCGGCGGCCAGGGTCAGCGCCGCGCCGTCGAGCCGCGCCTCATCCGGCCAGTGCTTCATCGGAGCGGTCGAGAGCCAGGCCGAGACCAGGAACAGCAGCGCGGTCGCCGCCCAGGTCCAGTGCGGGCTGCCCAACCGGGCATGGCGGGTGTTGAACCAGTGCCGGATCGTCACGCCCATCAGGAAGACCAGGCAGGCGATGATCCAGTTGTAGGGCGTGGCAAAAACCAGCGGATAGTGGTTCGACAGCATCAGGAACACCACCGGCAGCGTCAGATAGTTGTTGTGCAGGCTGCGTTGCTTGGCGATCTTGCCGTATTTCGGATCGGGCGTGCGCCCGGCCTTCAGATCGGCGACCACGATCTTCTGGTTCGGAATGATGATCATGAAGACGTTCGCGCTCATGATCGTGGCGGTGAAGGCGCCGAGATGCAGCAGCGCGGCGCGACCCGAGAACACGCTGGTATAAAACCACGACATCCCGACCAGCACCACGAACAGCGCGACCATCACGGCAGTCTGGTTGGCGTTCACGAAGGTCTTGCAGATCCGGTCATAGGCCAGCCAGCCGAAGGCCAGCGAGGCGAGCGAGATCAGGATCGCCTGCCAATGGGTCAGTTCCAGCACCGTCGGGTCGATCAGGAAGAGATCTGCGCCCATGTAATAGACGAGGACCAGCATGGCGAAGCCGGACAGCCAGGTCGCATAGCTTTCCCATTTGAACCAGGTCAGGTGCTCGGGCAGGAACTCGGGGGCGACAAGGTATTTCTGGATGTGGTAGAAACCGCCGCCATGCACCTGCCATTCCTCGCCATGGGCGAGGGGCGGCAGGCTTGGCGTCTTGCGCAGGCCAAGGTCGAGGGCGATGAAATAGAAACTCGACCCGATCCAGGCGATGCCGGTGATCACATGCAGCCAGCGGGCCGCAATCTCGACCCATTCGCCCATCACCACCCAGTCGTACATCGCGCGCCCTCCGCTTGCCTCCACACAGGTATACCGCGCCGGGCTTTCCACGAAATGCCTGCAAATGCCGGATCACTTTCAAACGCAGGCGAATAATCGGCCGGTCGCCCGGTGCGGCCCCTCAGTCGCCCAGCTTGGCATGCACCTCGTCGATATCGACCTCGCCCTTCGGCATCTTGTTGGCGGGATTGTCGAAATCGTAGCGGAACAACTGGAAGTCGCGCTTGTAGATTTCCCACATCAGATGCATCGACAGGTCGTCGAAATAGGCCTCGACCGGATGCGCGCGCCTTGGCCCGTGGCCCTCGCTTTCGTTGAAGCGCGGAATCGCGGCCAGGTCGACGGGATGCGGCGTCTCGATATGGTCGAGGACGACCTGCATGCCCCGGTTGAAATCCTCGGTGAAGAGGATGTGGTCGTAGCGCCCGCCGTTCACGATGAAGGTCGAGACATGGCCCGACATCGCGGACCAGTGGATGTCGGGCTCCATCGGCTTCTTCCAGCGGATGGTGTCGCGGGCAAAGAGCAGGAAGCGCCGGAACGAGCGGATCTGGTCGAATTCCTCGCGCCCGTCCTCGCCGCCGACCTCGATGCCATATTTCTGCACCAGCAGCGGAACCAGATTGCCGCGATAGCGCCGGCCGTTGCGCTGAATGCCGCAGATCTTGTCGAAAAAGCTGGAAAGGATGCGGGTGTAGGGGTTTCTCACGCAGGTGAAGGCATAGGAGCGGTGCGCCTTGGCATTGGCCTCGATCAGCGGCTGGCTGGCCTCCTGCGCCCATTTGTGCAGGCCCGAGGTGGAATCGTGGATATCGCCGTCGAAAAAGGCGCCATGATCGGAATAATACATGATCTGGCCGATGGTCGAGCAGGCGCATTTCGGCACGACGCGATAGACCACGCTTTCGCTTTCCGTCATCCAGGTGCCGGGAAACCCCATCTCTCGATCCTTTGCCCTGTCCGCGCGGCCGTTGCGCGCCGGAACCGATTTCCCGAAAAGAGCAAAGAAATCCGGTCCTTTCAAGGAAGGATGAAAGGCATTATGGAGGCAGGATAGGAACGAGACGGAACCGGCCGGCCCGAAGATGGCGAAGATTGCCTATATCCTGCTCAGCCACAAGGATCCCGAGGGGATCGTCGCCCAGGCCCGGCGGCTGACCGCGGCGGGGGATGTCGTCGCCATCCATTTCGACGGGCGCTCGCCGCGGGACGAATATGAGGCGATCCGCAGCGCGCTGGCCGATCATCCGGGCGTGGTCTTCGCCGCCCGGCGGGTGAAATGCGGCTGGGGGGAATGGTCGCTGGTCGAGGCGACGCTGCTTGCACTGCGGGCTGCGATCACGGCTTTTCCGCACGCCACGCATTTCTACATGCTGTCGGGCGATTGCATGCCGATCAAGACGGCGGCCTATGCCCATGCCGTGCTCGACGGCGATGACGTCGACTGGATCGAGAGTTTCGACTTTCACAATTCCGACTGGATCAAGACCGGAATCAAGGAAGAACGCCTGATCTACCGCCACTTTTTCAACGAAAGGCGCCAGAAGGGCTGGTTCTATCGCACGCTGGACTGGCAAAGGCGGCTAGGCCTGCACCGCAGCCCGCCGGCCGATCTGGCGATCCAGATCGGCAGCCAGTGGTGGTGCCTGCGCCGCCGCACGGTCGAGGCGGCGCTGGCCTTCATCGCGCGCCGTCGCGATGTCCTGCGCTTCTTTCGCACCACCTGGATCCCGGACGAGACCTTCTTCCAGACCCTTGTCCGCCATCTGGTGCCCGAGGCCGAGATCCGCACCCGTCCGCTGACCTTCCTGATGTTCACCGACTACGGCATGCCGGTGACGTTCTACAACGACCACTACGACCTTCTCGTCAGCCAGGACTATCTGTTCGCCCGCAAGATCAGCCCCGGGGCCGCCGACCTGCGCCGCCGTCTCGGCATGCTTTATGCCGAGACCGGGCGCGACTTTCCGATCTCGGACGAGGGGCGCGGCCTGCTGCGCTTCGTCATCGCGCGCGGGCGGGTTGGCCGGCGGTTCGCCTCTCCGGCCTGGGACAGCGAATGCGGTCTTGGCCCCGGGCGCAGCCTGCTGATGGTGGCCTGCAAGAAATGGCACGTGGCCAAGCGGCTGGCGGATCGGGTGCGCAGCCGGACCGGCATTCCGGCCGTCGATTACCTTTTCGATGAGGAATCGACCGAACTGCCCGATCTGGGGGGCGTGCAGTCGACGCTGGAAAAGCGCCTGCGTCACCGCCGCGCCGTCCTGCGGCTGCTGTTCGACACCTGGCGGACGGACCGGCTGCTGTTCTGCATCGACCCGGCGGAACTGGATCTGATCCGCGACCTTCATGCCGAGAAGGCGCGCGTCCGGCTGCTTGAAATCGACTGCGACTTTACCGACGCCTATCTTGTCGGCCATGCCCGCCGTATGGGCCTGGTCAGCGCGCGGACCCCCATCGCGACGCTGGACCGCCTGCTTCCCACGCTGCGCCACGACATACGCTTTGAAAGCGACCGCCTGTCCGGGGCGGGATTTCCCGGCTTCACCCGGATCCGCCAGAGCGCCAGCCTTGCGGAAAACAGCGTGGCGCTGGCCGGGTTTCTTGATATCCCGGTGGTGCAGGCGCGCGAGATCGCCGCACCCCTTCATCTTTTCGCGGACTGACACATGCCCTGGATCTACGACCCGCAGAACATCTTCGCCCGCATCCTGCGCGGCGAAATCCCGAACAAGACCGTGGCCGAAACGAAGCATACGCTGGTCTTTCACGACATAAGACCGCATGCGCCGGTGCATGTGCTGGCGATCCCGCGGGGACCCTATGTAAGCTTCGATCATTTCGCGGCCGAGGCCAGCACCGAAGAGATCGTCGATTTTCACCGCACCGTGGCGCGGGTGATCGCCGATCTGGGCCTGTCCGGGTCCGAAGGTTATCGCGCGATCACCAATTCCGGGGTGTCGGGGATGCAGGAGGTGCCGCATTACCACCTGCACATCCTGGGCGGCCGCATCCTCGGCCGGCTGGTCGATCCCGCCTGACCGCGACCGGCCGCAGCTATCGGGACGGAAGGCCGGGCCGGCGGATGCGGTCGTGATCCCCGGGGGGCAGGGGTAGCCGGCCCGTGCCTCGGGCCTGGCCTGCCGTCGGCGGCAAATCCCGCCGCCGCCGCCGTCGCGGCGATGCCTGGCCACCCACCCGGCAACCGCAGCGGAGTTTTTCGCCGCTCTCGGGGCCGGGGTGCGCCAGGGGGCCGGTCGATGGCCCGGCAGAATCGTTGATCCCGCCCGCAACCCGACGGGGTTCGGTCGCCGCGCCCGCTGGCCGACGCCGGCGGCCGGGCGCGGAGAATAATCCACTCTTTTCACGACAAACTTTGACGTGTTTATTTCGTTGCTTTTCACGATAAATTCTGTCGTAATTATAGACATTAGGCGAAACCTTCCTTGATCGACAGGAGAACGAGATGCCCCACCGCCCGCAGACCGGTACAATGCCCGATCTTCCCGGCCGCGGCCGCCGCGACGACGACCGGAGCGCCGCGCCGTCGCAAGGGACGCTGTGGAACCCTTCCTCCGCATTCACCGCGCATCGCACGGCACCGAAGGAGAACACCATGTTTGCCACCATCGCGATCGCCAGCACCGTGGCCGCACAGGGACCCGTTGTCGAACGCCACCGTGACGGACGCGTCACGGTGGCCACCGGCACGGGGCGCCATGTCGGCTGGCCGCTTGGCAGTACGGCCCGGCGCGGGCTGTCGGCGCTCTTCATCGGCCTTGCCAGCCTTGCCATGGTGCCCCTGCCGGTGCAGGCCGAAAGCCTGCTCAACGTCAGCTACGACCCGACGCGCGAACTTTACCGGGATATCAACGCGGCCTTCATCGCCGCCTGGACCGCGGCCGGAAACCCCGCGCCGGTCATCGATTCCAGCCATGGCGGTTCGGGGTCGCAGGCCCGTGCGGTGATCGAGGGGCTGGATGCGCAGGTGGTGACGCTGGCGCTGGCCGCCGACATCGACAAGATCGCCGAGACCGGCAAGCTGCCGACCGACTGGCAGTCGAAACTGCCGCATAATTCCGCGCCCTATACGTCGACCATCGTCTTTCTGGTCCGCGAGGGCAATCCGAGGGGGATCGCCGACTGGGGCGATCTGGTGCAGGACGGGGTGGAGGTGATCACGCCGAATCCCAAGACCTCGGGCGGCGCGCGCTGGAACTATCTCGCCGCCTGGGCCTGGGCGGACAAGAACGGCCAGGATCCGCAGGCCTTCGTCAAGGCGCTCTACGAACATGTGCCGGTCCTGGACAAGGGCGCCCGCGACGCCACGACCACCTTCGCGCAGCGCGGCATCGGTGATGTCCTGCTGGCCTGGGAAAACGAGGCCTATCTGGCGCAAAAGGAACTGGGCGAGGATCAGTTCGACATCGTGGTGCCCTCGGTCTCGATCCTGGCCGAACCGCCGGTGGCGCTGGTCGAGGCCAATATCCATTCCGAAGCGCAGCGCCAGCTGGCCGAGGCCTATCTGGACTTCCTCTATACGCCCGAGGCGCAGGCGATCATCTTCAGGGATTTCTATCGCGGCTGGGACGAGTCCCTGGCGGCGCCCGAGGATGTGGCCCGTCTGCCCAAGCTCGACCTCGTGACCATCGCCGATCTTGGCGGCTGGGCCGAGACGCAGGCCCGGCATTTCGCCGACGGCGGTATCTTCGACCAGATCTATCAGGCGCAATAGGGGCCGTGGCGATGGGCAGACCCCTCATCCAGCGATCCCCGATCCCCGGCCTGGGGCTCAGTGCCGGCATCACGCTCAGCCTTCTTTCCATCGTGGTCCTGCTGCCCATCGGCGCCCTTCTCCTGAAGGGCGTCTCGGCCGGGCCGGCGCTGCTGTGGCAGCAGGTGAACACGCCGCGGGTCTGGGCGGCGCTCTGGCTGTCGTTCCGGCTGTCCGTCCTGGCAGCGCTGTTCAATCTGGTGTTCGGCGTCATCCTGGCCTGGGTCCTGGCGCGCTATCGCTTTCCGGGGCGCCGGCTGCTCGATGCGGCGGTGGATCTGCCCTTCGCCTTGCCGACCGCCGTCGCCGGCACCGCGCTGACCACGCTTTACGCCCCGAACGGCGTTTTCGGCGCCTTTGCCCGCGATTTCGGCATCAAGATCGCCTATACGCCCCTGGGCATCTTCATCGCGCTGGTCTTTGTCGGGCTGCCCTTCGTCACCCGCACCGTCCAGCCGGTGATCGACGAGATCGACCGCGAGGTCGAGGAAGCCTCGGCCACGCTCGGCGCTTCGCGCGGCCACACCTTGCGCCATGTGGTCCTTCCGATGCTTGCCCCGGCGGCCCTGACCGGCTTTGCCCTGTCGCTGGCGCGGGCGGTGGGGGAATACGGCAGCGTCATCTTCATCGCCGGCAACCTGCCGATGAAATCAGAGATCGCGCCCTTGCTGATCGTGATCAAGCTTGAAGAGTTCAACTATGACGGCGCCACGGCCATCGGCATAGCCATGCTGCTGATATCCTTCGCGCTTCTTTTCACGCTCAACGCGGTCCAGATCTGGAGCCGCCGGAGGATCGGCCATGTCTGATGCGGCGCCTGCCTTGCCCCACCCCGTCACGACCGAGCGGCCGCTGACCCGCTGGCTGCTGATCGGCCTGGTGATCGCGGTTCTGGGCGTCCTTCTGTTCGCGCCGCTGATCACCGTCTTCGCCGAGGCGCTGCGCGGCGGCCCAGGGGCCGCTGTCGCAAGCCTGGGCGTGCCCGAGGCGCGCTCGGCGATCCGGCTGACGCTGATGGTCGCGGCGATCTCTGTCCCGCTCAACGCCGCCTTCGGCATCGCCGCCGCCTGGCTGGTGGCCAAGTACGATTTCCGCGGCAAGACGCTGCTCCTGACGCTGATCGACATTCCCTTCAGCGTGTCGCCGGTGGTGGCGGGGCTCTGCCTCGTCCTGACTTTCGGGGCGCATAGTGCGCTGGGCGGCTGGCTGGTGGCGCAGGGCCATCCGATCATCTTTGCCTTTCCCGGCATCGTCCTGGCCTCGATGTTCGTCACCTTTCCCTTCGTTGCGCGGGAACTGATTCCGGTGATGGTCGAACAGGGCCGGGCCGAGGAGGAGGCGGCGCTGACGCTGGGCGCTTCGGGCTGGCGGGTCTTTCGCAGCGTGACGCTGCCCAATATCCGCTGGGCGCTGCTTTACGGGGTCCTGCTGTCCAATGCCCGCGCCATGGGCGAGTTCGGCGCCGTCGCGGTCGTGTCGGGCAAGATCCGCGGCGTGACGGCGACCATGCCGATCACCATCGAGATGCTTTACAACGAATATCTCTCGACCGCCGCCTTCGCCCTGGCTGCCGTCCTGGCGCTGCTGGCGCTGGTGACACTTGGCCTGAAGACCCTGCTCGAACTTCGCCACGCCGATGCGCTTGCCGCGGCCCGGCGCCATTGAGGATCATCATGCATATCGACATCGACGAGCTCTCCAAGGAATTCGGCGCCACGGCCGCGCTGCATCCGGTTTCGCTTTCGGTTCCGTCGGGGGCGCTGGTGGCGCTGCTCGGCCCCTCGGGCTCGGGCAAGACCACGCTTCTGCGCATCCTCGGCGGGCTGGAGTTCCCGACGGCCGGCCGGGTGATGTTCGACGGGCAGGACGCCACCAACCTGACCGTCCAGCAGCGGCGCGCGGGCTTCGTCTTCCAGTCCTATGCCCTGTTCCGGCACATGACCGTCTTCGACAACATCGCCTATGGCCTGAAGGCGCGCCCCCGCGCCAGCCGCCCGCCAAGGGCCGAGATCGCCCGCCGGGTGACGAACCTGCTGGCGCTGATCCAGTTGCCCGATATCGGCACGCGCTATCCCAGCCAGCTTTCCGGCGGCCAGCGCCAGCGCGTCGCGCTGGCCCGCGCGCTGGCGATCGAGCCGAGGATGCTGCTGCTGGACGAACCTTTCGGCGCGCTGGATGCCAAGGTGCGCAAGGAGTTGCGGCAGGGTCTGCGCGATATCCACGACACGACCGGGCTGACCACGCTTTTCGTCACCCATGACCAGGACGAGGCGATGGAGCTTGCCGACCTGGTGGTCGTGATGTCGATGGGGCGGATCGAACAGATCGGCAAGCCGGCCGATATCCGTGCCCGTCCCGCCACCCCCTTCGTGCGGGAATTCATCGCGGCATGAGCGGGGCGCACGGACTCGACCGGATCGACCGAAGGATCCTGCGCGAACTGATGCAGGATGCCACCCTGCCCATCGCGCAACTGGCCGAGCGGGTCGGCCTGTCGCAGACCCCGTGCTGGAAGCGCATCCAGAAGCTGGAGGCGGCCGGGATCATCACCGGCCGCGTGGCGCTGGTCGATCCGGGGCAGGTCGGCCTGGGCCTCACGGTCTTCGTCGAGGTCAAGGCCGCCGATCACACCCCCGGCTGGCGCCAGGCCTTTGCGGCCCATGTGTCAGGCCTGGCGGAGGTGATCGAGGTGCACCGGATGGCTGGCGAGACAGACTATCTGCTGAAGGTGGTGGTGCGCGACATGGCGGCCTATGACGCCTTCTATCTCGATCTGACCCGGCAGGTGCCCTGCCGGGACGTCACCTCGAAATTCTCGATGGAGCGGATGAAGGCGACGACCGTGCTGCCGATCGCCGTCACAGAGGACTGACCTCCCGGGGGCCCGGTGCCGGACGGGCAGGCGGATGCCCGCCTGCCATGGCGCCCGGCCGGGGCGGGGCGCCTAGCGCTGCCCGTCTTCGCCCTTCACATCCGTCAGTTGCAACCCGCCAAGGCGCGGATTGAGCCGTCCGCCCGTCCCCATGATCAGGGCAAACAGGATTTCATTCGCGCGCGGGGCATCCTGCAGGCCGATTTCCATGCTGTTGAAATGGCTGCGGACATAGGCGGCTCGGATGTTGTGGACCGGGACCATCAGCCGATAGCCGGCGCCCGCGACGGCCTTGTTGGCAGGGACGATGGCCTTGGGCTGGCCCAGCACCTCGCGCATCGCCCAGCCGCCGGCCTCGTGCCAGACGGCGCCATGCTCCATCTCGCCGTCAAGGCCGACGATGGCCGCCTTGCTGTAGACCTCCACCGCTTCGGCCCCGCCCAGCGCGGCCACCAGTTCCTCGGCCAGAGACTGGCCCAGACCGCGCAGCTCTGCCATGAAAGGCAGCAGATCGGGCTCGTAGCGCCCGGCATAGGGGTTTGCCACCACGGCCATCGCCGCCGCCATGTGCAGCGGCACCGCCGGCGCGGGGCCTAGTTCATGCAGTGTGGTCTCGATCATCAGCGCGCGTTTGCGCACGTTCACCAGTGTCATTGCGATTTTCCTTTCCGTCGTGCGGCGCGGCCCGTTCCCGCGTCAGGGATTGACCAGATGGCAGGCCACGAAATGCTGCGGCGCGCCTTCCCGCAGCGCCGGCTCCTCGCTCAGGCAGCGCGGCATGGCATAGGGGCAGCGCGAGGCGAAGCGGCAGCCGGGCGGCAGGTCGACCGGGCTTGGCGGATCGCCGGCCAGAGTGGCGGGCAGTTCGGCGCGGTGCCCGGCCTCCTGCCGGCCGGGAACGGCGGCCAGAAGCGCGCGGGTATAGGGATGCTGCGGCCGGGTGAACAGCGCGTTGCGGTCGGCGCGTTCGACGATGCGGCCAAGATACATCACCGCGATCTCGTCGCAGACCCGCTGCACCACGCCGAGATTGTGCGACACGAAGACATAGGTCAGCCCGAAATCATCGCGGATCTCCCGCATCAGATTCAGGATCTGCGCCTGCACCGCCACATCCAGCGCCGACACCGGCTCGTCGCAGACCACGACCTCGGGTTGCGAGGCGAGCGCCCGCGCAATGCCGATCCGCTGCCGCTGCCCGCCCGAGAACTGGTGCGGGAACAGCGCCCGCTGGGCCGGGCTCAGCCCCACACGGGCAAAGAGCCGGGCGACCGTTTCCTCGCGCTCGGCCGACGTGCCGATCCCCATCAGGTCCAGCGGTTCGCGCACTGCCGCACCGACCCGCCGGCGGGGATTGAGCGAGGAATAGGGATCCTGAAAGATGATCTGCATCCGCCGGCGCACCGCGCGCAGGGCATCGCCGGTCAGATCGGTGATGTCGGCGCCGTCAAGCAGGACGCGCCCGCCCGTTGCCGCCTGAAGCCGCATGATCGCAAGCGCGGTGGTCGTCTTGCCCGACCCGCTTTCGCCGACGATGCCGAAGACGGTGTTGCGGCGTATGGCAAAGCTGACGCCATCGACGGCATGGACCACGGCCGGCTTGTCGAGAAACGACCGGCGCCGCAGCGGAAACTCGACCCGCAGGTCGCACACCTCGATCTTTGGCAGCGATGGCGTGGCGATTTCGGAACCGGTCATGCCGCGGGGCCTCCTGCCATGCCGTACCAGCAGGCACAGCGCCGTTCGCCATCTTGCAGGACAGGCGGACGCCGCGCGGCGCAGCGGTCGTCGGCCAGGGGGCAGCGCGGCGCGAAATGGCAACCCGCGCCGCGCTTGTCCAGGTCGGGCACCGTGCCCGGAATCACCGGCAGTTCCGGCCAGCCGTCGAAGGCCTCGTCCGAGACGCGGGGAATGCAGGAGACGAGGCCCCGCGTATAGGGATGGCGCGGCGCGGCCAGGATCTCGTCGGCCGGGCCTTCCTCGACCACGCGGCCGGCATACATCACCGCCACTCGGTCGGCCATTTCGGAGATGGCGCCCATGTCATGGGTGATCAGCACGATGGCGGTTCCCGATGCCGCCTGCATGTCGCGCAGCACCTGGAAGATCTGGGCCTGCACGGTCACGTCCAGCGCCGTGGTCGGCTCGTCGGCGATCAGCACGTCGGGATTGCCGGCGATGGCCATGGCGATCATCACCCGCTGCCGCTTGCCGCCCGAAAGCTGGTGGGGATAATAATCCAGATGCCGTTCCGGATCGGGCAGGCCCACGGCCTTCAGCAGGTCCACGGTGATCTGCCGCGCCTCGGCCCGGTCGATCTGGCGGTTCTTGCGGATACTTTCGCCGACCTGGTTGCCCACGGTGAACAGCGGATTGAGCGAGGTCATCGGATCCTGAAAGATCATCGCCGCCCGGCTGCCGCGGATCGCGCGCATCGCCTCCTCGTCGAGCGCGAGAAGGTTCTCTCCGTTCAGCCGGATGTCGCCGCCGGACACCTTCAGCGCGGCCGAGGGCATCAGGCGCATGATGGCAAGCGCGGTCATGCTCTTGCCGCAGCCCGATTCCCCGACGATGCCCAGCGTCTGGCCGCGGCGCACCTCCAGGCTGACGTCATCGAGAATGGCCAGGCTGCTGCGGAAGGTCACGCTCAGGCCGTCGACCTTCAGAACCGGATCCTGCATCTAGCGCTCCCTCAGATTGGGGTTCAGCGCATCGTTCAGCCCGTCGCCGATCAGGCTGAGGCCGAGGACGGTGAAGAAGATCGCCAGCCCCGGAATGGTGACGGTCCACCAGGCGTCGATGACGTAGTCGCGGTTCGAGCCGATGATCAGCCCCCAGCTCATCACATTGGCATCACCCAGGCCAAGAAAGCTCAGCCCGGCCTCGAACAGGATCGCCATGCCGACGACCAGCGCCGTCGACACGATCAGCGGCGCCGCGGCATTGGGCAGGATCACCCGGGTGATCAGGTAAAGGTCGCCCGCCCCGCTGGACCGCGCGGCGGTGACATAGTTCTGCGACTTGATCCGCAGGAACTCGGCCCGGGTCAGCCGGGCCATCGCGGGCCAGCTGACCACACCGATCGCCGTCGCGATGATCGGGATCGAGGGCGACAGCAGCGTGACCAGCGCCATGGCGAAAAGCAGGGCCGGCAGAACCTGGAAGAATTCGGTCATCCGCATCAGGAAGCGGTCGGTCCGCCCGCCCCAGTAGCCGGCCGCCGCGCCGACCAGCACGCCGATGACGACCGTCATCGCCGCGGCCGCGCCGCCGACGAACAGCGTCACCCGCGCGCCATGGACGATGCCCGACAGGATGTCGCGGCCGAGATAATCGCTGCCGAACGGCACCCTGGCGTTTTCGGCCGGCGGGGTCAGCGGGGCGGCCACGATCTCGAACGGGTCGACCGGGTAGATCAGCGGACCGAACAGCGCCAGAAAGATCAGCGCGGCGATGATCGCCAGCCCGAAGACGCCGGCGCGGTTGCGCAGGAAGGCGGCCCATGCCTCGCGCAGGGGCGAGGGGACCTCGGGACTGCGGCTGTCGCTCATCCTGCACCTCCTGCCGCGCGGATGCGCGGGTCGATCAGCCGATAGGCAAGTTCGGTCAGCATGTTGACGACGACGACCAGAACGGTGGAGCAGACAAGGATGCCCAGCAGTGTGGGATAGTCCCGCCGCAGGACGGATTCGAAGGCCAGCGTACCAAGGCCGGGCCAGTTGAACACCGTCTCGACCAGGACCGCGCCCGACAGCATCTGTCCGATCTGCAGCCCGATGATGGTGACGACCGGCAGGATGGCGTTGCGCAGGGCATGCTTTCCGACGATGACGCGCGTCCGCAGGCCCTTGGCGCGTGCGGTGCGCACATAGTCGGATTTCAGCACCTCCAGCATGCTGGCCCGGCACAGCCGCGCATATTGCGCCGTATAGACCGCCCCGAGCGTCAGCGCCGGCAGCACCAGATGATGCGCCACGTCGAACACATGAAACAGCGGGCCGCCCGATTGCGTCACGTCGCGGATGCCACCGATGGGAAAGATCGGCCAGGCCGAGCCGAACAGGATGATCAGCAGCAGCCCGGTCCAGAAGACCGGCGCGGAATAGCCGATCAGCGAGAAGACGGTGACCAGATGGCTGAACGGGCTGTTCGGGCGCAGCGCCGAAAGCACGCCCAGCCAGACGCCAAGGAGGATGGCGATGCCAAGCCCCGTCGTCAGCAACAGGAGCGTCGGCCCGAGCCGGCTCAGGATCAGATCCGCCACCGGATCGTTGTAATAGTAGGAATAGCCCAGATCGCCGGTCGCGATGCGCATGACATAGGTGCCCAGCCGCACCAGCATGGGCTGATCGAGGCCATAGGCCGCGCGGATCTGGGCCAGCACCTCCTGGCTGGCCCCGCCCATCTCGCCCGCGATCACGGTCGCGGGGTCGCCGGGGGCGATGTTGATCAACAGGAAGTTGAAGACGATCACGCAGCCGATCAGCACCAGCGCCGAAAGCAGCCGTCCGCCCAGATTCGCCAGTAGCTGCATGGTCGTCTCCTTTTCTGCCTTCCGGCCGCGTCAGGCCGCCGCCGTCGCGGTGACATAGCCCAGATCGACATCGCGCTGCCGGGCCGCGGGATCGCGGGCCGCAGGATCGCCGAACCCGCCGCCGCCGCCGGTCTCGACCGTCACGATATCGCCCCGGCAGAGCACCCGTTCGTCCTTCGAGCGCAATGCGATCCGCTCGTTGCCGCGCTGCACGGTACAGGAGGCGGTGGCCGCATCCCGGCCGCCCGACATGCCGCTGGCGGCAAAGCGGAAATGGTCGGCATAGATCGACAGCCGCACGCCGTCGTCAAGAATCTCGTAGCGCCGCCGGAACCCGAGACCGCCGCGGAACTGCCCGTCGCCACCCGAATCCGGCCGCAGCGCATATTCGATCACGCGAAAGTAGCTGCAGGTCAGATCCAGCGCCTCGACCGGAACATTCGTGCAGTTCGACAGCGGCGAGGCGACGGAATCGCAGCCATCGCCCTTCGCCGATGCGCCGTAGCCGCCGTAATACACTTCCTGATGGACCTGATAGCGGCCATCGTGCAGCCGCGACAGCGCGAAGGAGAACGAGGTGTCGAAGCCGCAGGCGCCGACCCGGTCGGGCAGCACCGGCGCCAGCGCCTTCAGGATCGAATCATAGGCGCGGTAGACCGCCTCCATCCGTGCGCGCACCGGGGCGGGCGGGCGCGGATTGAGGAGCGTGCCCAGGGGCGCGCGGATCGTGACCGGCGCCAGCGCCCCCTCGTTGAAGGGCACATCGGCTTCGGTCAGGACCGTCTTCAGGCAGGCATAGGTGGCCGACAGCGTGGAACACCAAGGCGAATTCAGGTTGCTTGTCACCTGATCGCAGGTTCCGGCGTAATCCACCTCCAGCGAACTGCCCTTGACGCGCAGCGTGACCTTGACCACCAGGGGTTTGTCGCTGCGGCCGTCGTCGTCGACCCAATCCTCGCCGTGATAGATGCCGTCGGGGATGGCGGCGATGGCGCTGCGCATCCGGCGTTCGGAATAGGCGATGAAATCGGCCATGGCATCGACCACGGCCTCGGCCCCGTATTTCGCGCAAAGTTCGCCCACCCGGCGGATGCCGATGCTGCTGGCGGCGAATTGCGCATTCAGGTCGCCCAGCGTCTGGTCGGGCACCCGGACATTGGCACGGATCAGTTGTTGCAGCGGCCCCACGTTCCAGTCGCGCGCAAGATTGTAGCGCGCCGGCGGCAGCACCAGCCCCTCCTGATAGTAGTCGGTTGCCGAATTGTTGATTCCCACCGCGCCGCCGCCGATATCGACATGATGCGCGACCGAGGCGCTGAAGCCGATCAGCCGGCCGTCATGCCAGATCGGCATGAAGATGAAGATGTCATTGGCGTGATGGCCGCCGGCATAGGGATGGCTGTTGATGTAGAAATCGCCCTCCTGCAGGTCGGCCACGGGATAAAGGTCGGTGCAGGCGCGCAGGGTATGCGACAGCGCGCCGACCAGCATCGGCGTCAGATGGTCGCTTTGCGCCACGGCCCGGCCCCCGGCGTCCAGAATGCCGGCCGAGGCGTCCTTCACCTCGCGCACGATGCTGGAATAGGCCGAGCGGCAGAGCTTTGTTCCCATCTCGCGTGCGGCGGCAAGAAGCGACTGGCTGATGATGGCAAGGCTTGCCGGATCGGTGCTGCTCATTTCGCTTTCCTCAGGACCATGTTGTCGCGGTCGTCGATCTCGATCCGCCAGCCCGCGCCGACAAGCGTGGTCGAGGTCTGGTCCTCGACGATGCAAAGCCCTTCGCGGGCCTGGCCGCCGCGCAGCCTGTCGCGCAACCCCTCGCGCGGCAGGATCGGGCAGTCGTGCCAGGCGCCGGCGGAAAAGACCCGGCCCTGCCGCACGGCAGCCCCTTCGGCCGGGGGCAACGCAAGGTGGGGCGCATCCTCCAGCACTTTCCGCATCTCGATCCGGTAGGCGACGATCAGTATCGGCTTTTCCTTGCCGGCGCCGCCATGCTGGTAAAGCTGCAGATGGCGCGCGGCGAACAACTCGCGCAGGCCCGCGGGCGTCAGCCCCGCCAGATCCGTGGTGTCGATCGTCACCGAAAGCTCGAACGCCTGGCCCACATAGCGCATGTCGAGGGTCAGCACCGTCTCGACCGGCCCCTCGACGCCCAGGGCGCGCAGCCGGTCGCGGGTGCGGCCCGCCAGTTCGTCATGGACCGCGCGCACCTGATCGGCGGCGGCCTCGTCCAGCGGGGTCGGCCGCGTCAGGGCATCGGCCATGGTGAAATCGGCAACCAGCAGGCCATAGGCCGACAGTACCCCGGGGTAGGGCGGCACGATCACGGTGCGGATGCCCAGTTCGTCGGCCAGATCGGTCGCGTGCAGCGGCCCCGCGCCGCCGAAGGCCACCAGCGCATAGTCGCGCGGATCCTTGCCGCGCTCGGTCGAGACCGCCTTGATGGCCGAGATCATGCCGGCATTGGCGATCCGGATCGCGCTGGCGCTGAAGGTTTCGGCATCCAGCCCGAACGGCGCGGCCAGTTCGGCGATCCGCGCCCGCGCCCGGTCGGCGGCCAGCGGCATGTAGCCGGCCAGCAGCGTATCGGCCGGCAGGGCGCCGCGCACCACCTGGGCGTCGGTCAGCGTCGGGCGTTCGCCGCCCTTGCCATAGCAGACCGGCCCGGGATCGGCGCCGGCGCTGTCGGGGCCGACGCGCAGCATGCCGCCCTCGTCGGCCCAGAGCAGGCTGCCGCCGCCCGCCCCGACCGAAACGATGTCGACCACCGGCACATGCACCGGCAGGCCGTCGATGGCGGTTTCGCCGATCATGTCGGGGCGGCCGTCCGTCACCAGGCAGACATCGGCGCTGGTGCCGCCGACGTCGAGCGTGATGAGGTTGCGGTGTTGGTCGGACACCACCTGCCGGATGGCGCCGGTCACGCCGGCCGACGGCCCGGAAAACAGCGTGGCCAATGCGTTCTGCCGGATGCCTTCGACCGGCAGGCGCCCGCCGCTCGACTGCATGATGGTCAGCCGGCCGGCGAACCCGCCCTGTTGCAACCGCTGTTCCAGCCGGTTCAGATAGCGCCCGACCGTCGGCTGCACATAGGCCGCAAGCGTCGCGGTCGATGCGCGTTCATATTCGCGGAACTCGCGCCCGACCTCGACCGAGCAGGTCACGAAAAGCTCCGGCGCGACGGCAAGGAACTGGTCGCGCAGCGCCAGTTCATGGGTCGGATTGGCGTAGGAATTGAGCAGGCAGATCGCCACGGCATCGAGGGCTCGCCCGGCGAGGAACCTCTCGATTGCCGCCCGCGATGCAACGGGGTCGAGCGGGTCGAGCACCGTGCCGTCCGCCAGCATCCGCTCGTCGATTTCAAGCACGTCAGTGCGGGACACCACCGGCTCGGGCTTGCGATAGAAGAGGTCGAACATCCGCTGCCGGTCATGGCGTTGCAGCAGCAGGATGTCGCGAAAGCCGCGGGTGGTGACAAAGCCCAGCCGCGCGCCCTTGCGTTCGAGAATGGCATTGACCGCGACCGTCGACCCGTGGGTCAGTTCCTGCAGCCCGGCCAGATCGGCGCGGGCGGCGGCCAGCGCATCGGTCACGCCGACATCGGGGCTGGAGGGCACGCTTGGCACCTTGGAGATGGTGACGCGGCGGCCGTCGTATTGCACCAGATCGGTGAAGGTTCCGCCGGCTTCGACCCCGATCCGCGTCATGACGCCGCCCCCGCCAGCGCCGGCCGCGATCCGACGCGGGGCGACCGGCCGCGGACCGGGGCCGCCGCCTCCAGCGCCGTGCCGGCCAGAAACAGCAGGTCTTCCTGCATCTTGCGCCCGACGAGTTGCACCCCGACCGGCATCCCCTCGCGGTCGAGCGTGAAGGGCACCGCCAATGCGGGGTGGCCCGAGATGTCCCAGGGGATGGCCGCGCGCAGGGCATGGCGCGGTTCCATCGCCTGGCCGTCGATGGTCAGTTCGGTCGCGCCATGTTCAAAGGCCGTGGTCGCGCAGACCGGCATCAGCAACAGGTCATGGTCAAGGAAGAACGCCGCCATCTCGCGCCGGAAGGTCTCGGAGAGTTCCAGCGCCCCGATATAATCGGTCAGCGGCACCTCGCGCACCTGCAGGCGCTGGCGGATGAAGGGGTGCAACTCGCCCTCGCGGCCGCGGACGGCCTGCCCGACGATCATCGACCCTTCGATGCCCATCAGGATCTTGGCAAGCTCGTTCCAGTTCTGGTCGCTGACCGTGGGGATCCGCACCTCCTCGACCCGGCAGCCCAGGGCGCGCAGGGCGGCTGCGGCCTCGGTCACGGCGGCGTGGATCTCGGGGGCGACGGGCGCCGAGCCGCCGTCGACGACAAGGCCGATGCGCAGCGCCCCCAGGGCGGGCAGCGGCCCGGTCCGCGGCGACACGGCCGGCAGGGAATAGGGGTCGAGCGGATCGTGCCCCGCCAGCGCACCATAGGCCAGCGCCAGATCCTCGACATGCCGGGCGATCGGGCCGACATGCCAGTAGCGCGGGGCATGCAGCGGCCAGTGGCCATGGGTCGAGATCGCGCCATGGGTTGCCTTCAGCCCGGCCGCGCCGCAGAAATGCGCCGGCACCCGGATCGAGCCGGCCAGATCGCTGCCGATGCCCAGCGGCGCCAGCCCCGCCGCCACGGCCGCGGCATCGCCGCCGCTCGACCCGCCCGCGATACGGTCGGGGTTCCAGGGGTTGAGCGTCCGGCCATAGACCAGCGTGTCGGTTTCCCACCACAGGCCGAATTCGGCGGCATTGGTCTTGCCGAGGATGATCGCACCGGCCGCCTTCAGCCGGCGGACGGCCGTGGCATCCTCGTCCGGGATGCGGTCGGCAAAGACGCGCGAGCCGCGGGTCGCGGGCAGGCCGGCCACGTCGATGCAATCCTTGATCGTCACCGGAATGCCGTGCAGCGGGCCGAGGGGCCGGCCCTCGGCCACGGCGCGGCCGGCGGCCCTGGCCTCGTCCATGGCGCGGGGGTTCAGCGCCACGATGGCATTCAGCCCGGGGTTCAGCCGTTCGATCCGCGCGAGATGATCGGCCATCACCCGTTCGGGCGAGATCTCTCCCCGATGGATGCCGCTGGCCAGCGCGGTTGCGGACATGTCAGTATAGCTGCCTTCGGGCATCGGTCTTCGCTCCAGATGGTCCGGTCGCCGCCATCGGCCGGACGAGATGCGGCCCCGCCGGGCAAGCCGCCTCTGCGGCCGCGCGGCGATGCCTGCGCGGCCCCGCGACGGCATCGCCGGGGGAACCGGAGGGATGCGGCCCGGCATGGGCCGCATCATGCGATCAGGTCGGGTCGGGCGGCGCTATTCGACCAGCCAGACCTTGTCCATCGGCCCCATCGCGCCCCAGATTCCAAGCGGCGGATTCTGCACCGCATCGCGGCGGTAGATGGTCATGTAAGGCTCTTCGTTGGTCCAGACCAATGGCACGTCGGCCGTCACCAGGGCCTGCAATTCGGCGTAAAGCCGGTGGCGCTCCACCTCGTCCAGCTCGGTCGCGGCCTTGTTCAGCACCTCGTCGACGGCGGGATTGCAATAGCCGCCCATGTTCGCGAACAGCACCCCCTTGCGCGGCGCATCGCACAGGAAGCTGCGGTTCACGCCGATCACCGGGTCCGGGTTGTTCCAGGTGCCGTTCATGGATATGTCGAAATCCCATTGCCCGACCCGGTTGCCCCAGGTGGCATAGTCCGGGCTGATCCGCACCTCGATCTCAAGGCCGATCTTGCGCAGTTGCGGGCGCAGGTATTCGGCCACGGTGCGCATGCTGTCGGGGTGGAACGTCGGCACGTCCAGCGTGAACCTTGCCCGGATTCCATCGGCATCGGGCGCCAGCCCCGCCTCGTCAAGCAGCGCATTCGCCTTGTCGAGGTCGTAGTCGTAGCGCATCAGGCTGTCGGGGGCGAAATACTTGTTCGCATGGTGGAACGGCCCCTCGAGCGGCGTCGAGACGCCGTGGTGCAGCTCCTGGGTGATGAATTCGCGGTCCACCGCATGGGCCACCGCGCGGCGGACCCGCACGTCGTCCAGCGGCGGACGGCGGACGTTGAACTCGATGAAGTTGGTCGGACCCAGGGCGGCATAGCCCTCTGTCGTGACGACAAGGCCCGGGTCTTCCTTCAGTTTCGCGATATCGGCGAACTTGATGCCCGAGAAGGCGGTGTAATGCGTCGTGCCGTTGGTGATGGCCAGCCGCCGCTTGGTCGGGTCGTCGAAGGTCAGGAAGATGATCCGGTCCAGATGGGGCAGATCCTTGCGGAAGAAATTCTCGTTCCGCTCCAGTATGATGTGCTGGCCCTTTTCCCATTCGACGAATTTGAACGGGCCGGAACCGACGGGGGCAGAGTTGGCCGGGTTGACCTTGATGTCCTCATCGCCGCCGAAGATGTGCTTGGGGATGATCGGGGTCAGCGCGGGGGCAAGCGCCTGCAGCAGGAACGGTACCGGATGGCTCAGCCGGATCACCACCGTCTGAGGATCCGGCGTCTCGACCGTGCTGAGCGAGCCGTACATGGTCGGGCCCAGCGGTGAGTTCGCCTTGACCGTCGCGATCGAGAAGGCGACATCCTCCGACGTGATCGGCACTCCGTCGTGGAAGGTGGCGCCCTCGACCAGGTGGAAGGTCGCGCTCAGGCCGTCCTCGGCGATGGTCCAGCTTTCCGCCAGATAGGGCTGGGCGTTGAAATCGCCGTCGATCTCGACCAGGCCGGCGAAAAGCTGCGCGGCGGGAACGCCGGTCGAGTTGCCGGTCTGGATCGCGGAGTTCAGGTGCCGCAGGGAATCGTGCCCGACGACAAGGGTGCCGCCGCGGCGCGGGGTTTCCTGCGCGAACGAGATCCGCGGCGGCGCCAGCGTGACCAGCGCACCGGCGGCCACCCCCGCCAGAAGTTCGCGGCGCCGGATCGCGCCCGGTTCTCTGGACTTTGTCATGGTCAAGCCTCCCTCTTGTCCTGTTGTTGCGTATTTCGGAACGCAGTCCCGCATTGTGGAAACCAGCCTAGGCCCGCGGGAAAATCCGGGCAATCGCGCTGCCCGGTAAAGTGCAAGTGCTGACCGGACTCCTCAGGAAAGCTGAGGATGTGGCGCCGGCCGCGCCATCGCCCGTCAGTGGAAGGCCCGGCCACCATCGACCGTAAGGACGGTGCCGGTGACAAAGCTCGACCCTGGCCCGGTCAGATACAGCGCCGCCTCGGCGATGTCGGCGGGATCGCCGGCGCGGCCCATGGCGGGGCGGGCGACGATTTCGCGATAGGCGGCGGCCGGATCCGCGGCGTGCTCGTAGCTTACGCGCAGCATCGGCGTGTCGATGATCCCCGGGCAGATCACGTTGACGCGCGGCCCGTTGCGCGCCACCTCCAGCGCCAGCGCCTTGGTGAACATGATGAGTGCGGCCTTCGAGGTGCAATAGGCGGTGCGCTGGGCCAGCGGCCGCAGCCCCGCCGCCGAGGCGATGTTGACGATGGTGGCCCCCTCTGCGGCGCCAAGCGCGGGCAGGGCGGCGCGGCAGATGTTGACCGGCCCGCCCAGGTTCACATCCATCACCCGCCGCCAGTCGTCCTGCGTCGTCGCGGTGAAATCGCGGATCAGGTCGACGCCGGCCACGTTCACCACGCCATCCAGCCCCGCCATCGTCCCGACGCAGCGGTCGATGGCGGCGCCGACGCCCTCGGCATCCGAGACATCGCAGGGCAGGGCCAGCGCGCCGGGCAGATCCGCGGCCAGCCGTTCGACGGCGGGGCCGTTCAGGTCGATCAGCGCGACCCGGGCGCCCCGGGCGTGAAACAGCCGGGCGATGGCCTCGCCAATGCCCGATCCGGCGCCGGAGATGACGATTCGTCTGGTTTTCAGCATGATGGGTTCAGATCCTTCCGGTCCGCAGGTCTTCAAATGTGTCCAGAAGCTGCGGCCCTGTGGTTGCGCTGCCGGCTTCGATGGCGGCGATCCGGTCGATCAGGTGGTGGCACAGCGGCACCGGCAGACCGCGATCCCGGGCGATATCGAACATCGGCTGCAACTGCGCCGCGGCATCGGTCTTGCGCCGCAGAATCCGCAGGTCCTGCCAGATCGTGCTTTGCGGTTTGGCCGACTGGCTGAAGAACCCGGCCATATGGTCAAGGCTGCGCCGGGTCTCTGCCGCGTCGGCCGCGGCAAAGGCCGCGGGGTCGAACCCGTCCAGCGGCTCGACCGCGATGCCTTCGGCCGCGGCGACCGCCAGCACCTCCCGCACCAGGGCGCGTTGCAGCGCAAGGCGGCGCGGATCGGACAGGAAGGCCGACACCGCCGCATCGTCCAGTGCAGAGGCCTTGATCAGCACGCTGTAGGCCAGCTTGCCCCAGAGAAAGCCGCGGACATTGCCGGTGGCCGCGGCGGCCGGATCAAGCTGCCGCAGCATCGCCGCGATCCCCTCGACCCGCGGGGTAAGGCGGCCATCCATCTCGCCCACGACGATGCGGCCGGGGTTGCCGATCAGCACCGCGCCGGGCTCGGTGCGGTAGGCGCCGACGTTGATCATGGCGCCGATGGTGCGCGCGGGGCCTGCCGCACGGGCGATCATCTCCTCGCACAATCCGTTCTGCATCGAGATCACGGCGCCGGTTTCCGACAGGATTCCGGTGATGTCGCGCATCGCGGCTTCGGTCTGATGCGCCTTGACGCAAAGAAACACCGTCTCGTGGCGGCCCTGAACCGCGTCGGGCAGGCAGGCCTGCGGCTGCACGGTAAAGGGATCGCCCCGCCCCGTGACCGCCAGCCCGGCGCGGTTGATCGCCGCGACATGGGCGTGGTCGAGATCCACCAGCAGCACCGGATGGCCGGCCCGCGCCAGCATGCCCGCCAGCGAGGCGCCGATGGCGCCCCCGCCCCAGATCACCGCCGGCGACATCGGCGTCGGCTCTGCGTGTTGCGGCCCCTGCATGATCGGTTCACCCCCCCGGTTGCCCCTGTGCAAAGGGTGCGGAGCGCAGCTCCCGCAGGCAAACGGTTTCTGGACATAGTTGGAAAAGCTGAGGATATTCCGCGCCTCAGGTCTGGTCCTGCATCAGCGCCCGCGCCAGCGGCTCCAGCACCACCCGGGCGCGGCGCGCGAACATGTCGACGGCGCGGGTGCGCTGGGAATGGCCGGGCGAGGCAAGGCCGAATTCGGCCACGGGCAGGGGTTCGCGCAGCGGCAGATAGCTGACGCGCGGGCCGTCGGGCGGGCCTTCGTCCTGGGTGCGGAACCCCAGCAGCGAATAGCCCTGGCCCTGGGCGACAAGGCTGCGCACCATCTCGGCCGAGCGGGTGCGGAAGCGGATCTTGGTCTCGATCCCGTAGCGGGCGAAATGCGACAGGAACCATTCCCGCGATCCCGGCAGGTCGAGCATGATGAAAGGTTTCCGCGCCAGCGCGACAAGGCTGGCATCGGGTTCCGCTGCAATCGGATCGGTCGCGGAAACTACGGCGCGCAGCGGCACCGTGAACAGCGGCTCGAAGGCGATCCGCTCGTGCGACACCAGATTGTAGGTCAGCGCAATATCGGCCGACCCCTCGTCCAGGCGCTGGATCACCTCGTAGAGGTCGCCCTCGAACAGGTTGATCGAGATCGCGGGATAGCGCTGCGCCATGTCGGCGATAAGCTGGGGCATCACATAGGGCGCGGCGGGGAAGAAGCAGGCCACGTCGATCGGCCCGGCCAGATGCTGGCTGAGCTGCGAGGCGCGGGTCTCCAGATGCTCGGCATCCCGCAGCAGCTTTTGCGCCAGCGTCAGGAATTCGCGCCCCGCGGGCGTGAGGGTCAGGCCCCGTCCGGGCTGGCGGATCAGCACGCTGATGCGGAATTCGTCCTCGATCTTGTTGATCGCCGCGCCAATGGCCGCCTCGGATACGCCAAGCAGGGCGGCCGCGTTCGAGATGGTGCCCTGTTCGGCGGCCGTCACCAGATAGTGCAGGTGCCTCAGGCCCCAACGCTTGCTGCGGAAGGTCATCGCGCCCTCTTCCTGGCCTTTGCCGGGAAATGCCCGGCGCCGGCCCATTGTCCGGCCTGCGGCGCCATGGCGCAAGCCGCCATCTGGCTCACGGCGCCGGCAGGCGTTCCTTCAGGGCTGCAAGATAGGCTTCCGCCGCCTCGGGTTCGTTGCCCCGCCAGGGCGCCACCCGGACAAGACAACTGTGCGCCGCGCAGCCCTGGCCATAGGCAGAGGAGGGGATGTCTGCCGTCAGGACATTGGGATTGCCCGAGAGGTCGGTGCCCCCCGCGGCGACGGGCGCATACCAGGCGCCGGTCGGCAGGACGGCCACGCCGGGGCGCAGCGCATCGCTCAGCGTCGCGGTGGCAAGGCAGGCGCCGCGCGCATTCCACAGCCGGACGCGCTGTCCCTCGGCGATCCCGCGCGCGGCGGCATCGTCGGGGTTCAGCATCACCGTCTCGCGACCGGCGCGCTTGTTCAGCGCAAGGCTGGCGCGGCCCTGTTCCAGCTGGCTGTGCAGGCGCCCCTGCGGCTGGCGCGAGATCAGGTGCAATTCGTCCGGGCCGGCATTGCCGAGCCATTCCGCCGGCGGCAGCCAGCTTGGGCGGGGCGGGCAATCCTCCAGATCGAGGGCGCCCAGCCTGGGACTGGACAGCACGATGCGACCGGTTTCGGTCGGCAGCGGATTGCTCGCCGGATCGGCGCGGAAACCGGCCAGATGCACGTTCCCCGTGCAGACCGGAACCTCGGCATGGCCCCGCCGCCAGAAACTGTCGAAATCGGGCATCGCCCGGCCGAAGCGGCTGGCCGCGTCCTGGCGGGCGATCTCGTAGAGGTGGCGCAGCCAGCCCATCTCGTCGCGCCCCTCGGTAAAGGCCTCGCCGACGCCGAGCCGCTGTGCCAGGCCGGCGCAGATCAGGTGATCCGAACGCGCGTCCGCCTGCGGCGGCACCGCCTGCTGCATCGCCACCAGAAGGTCGCTGCGCCGGCTGGCCGCGATATCGTTGCGTTCGAGCGAGGTCGAGGCGGGCAGGACGATATCTGCGCGCAGCGCCGTTGCCGTCCACATCGGATCCTGCACCACAATGGTTTCGGGCCGGGTCCAGGCTTCGGCCAGGCGATTGAGATCCTGATGGTGATGGAAGGGGTTGCCCCCGGCCCAGTAGACCATGCGGATGTCGGGGTAGCAGTGGCTCCGGCCCTCGTAGGTGAAGGTCTCGCCCGGGCGGGTCAGCAGGTCGGCGATGCGCGCGACGGGGATGAAGCGCCCGGTCGGGTTGCGCCCCTGCGGTATCGCCGGGGCGAGGGTCAGCGCGAAGGGCGCGCCCACGCCGCCGAGCGAGCCGATGCCGAAGCCCACCCCGCCGCCGGGCAGGCCGATCTGGCCCAGCATCGCGGCAAGCCCGATGGCCGCCCAATAGGGCTGTTCGCCGTGATGGGCACGTTGCAGGCTCCAGCTTGCGGCAACGAAACTGCGGCCTTGCGCCAGTGCCCGCGCCAGGGCGCGGATCGCCGTGGCGGGAAGGCCGGTGATGCCGGCGGCCCAGTCGGCGGTCTTTTCCACCCCGTCGTCGCGGCCGGCCAGATGGTCGAGGTAATCCTCGGCGCCGCTGGTGCAGCGGGCGAGAAAATCGCGGTCATGCACATCTGCGCGGACCACTTCGCGTGCAAGCGCAAGCAGCAGGGCGGTATCGGTGTTGGGCCGGATCGGCAGCCATTCCACGCCCAGACCTTCGGGCATGTCGTCGCGGCAGGGCGAGACATGGACGATGCGGGTGCCGCGTGCGGCGATTGCCTTCAGATGCTCGCCCAGCATGTGCCGGCCGATGCCGCCCGATTCATTCTGCGCCGTGCGGGGCGACATCGCGCCAAGGACGAGCAGCAGGTCGCAATGCGCGGCAAGATCGTCCAGGGTGGTGGCCTGCCCCTCGCTCATCGCCGTATCGCCGACCACAAGGCGCAGGATCGCCTGCCCGGCGCCCACGGAATAGGTGTCCACATGGCCGGTATGGCCGCCGACGAGGTTCAGGAGCCGCTTCATCTGCCCCGCCGCATGATGGAACCTGCCGCAGCTTGCCCAGCCGTAGGATCCGGCGAAGATCGAGGCATTGCCGTGCCGGTGCCGGATGCGGTCGATCTCCGCGGCCACGATGTCCAGCGCCTCGTCCCAGGATACCGGCACAAAGGGCTCCGCCCCGCGCCCCCGGCCGTCGGGCACCCGCCCCGCCCGCCAGGCCGTGAGCCAGCCCTCGCGGACGACAGGCTGCGTTGTGCGCAGGGGCGAGCCGATCCAGTCGGGCACCGAGCCGAGAATGGGCGAGGGCATGGGATCGGCCTCGAACGGCTCGATCCCGGCAATACGGTCGCCGTCCAGCACCACCCGATAGGCACCCCAATGGCTGCAATGCATGACCCGGCGGTGCCCGTCGGTCTGGTCGGTGGCCGGCCTTGCGGCCTGCGCGCGGGCGGGTGTCGGGGAGAGCGGCGGCGACATGGGCCTGTCCTGTCTTCAAACCTTCCGATGCGACGATGGATACATGATGCCGCCGCCGCCTCGCAAGGTGCCGCGCCGAAGGGTTCGATTGCCCTTGATCCGCGGCCGATCAGGCCGATCTCCCGGCGCTAGCTCCCCGGATAGCCGTGATGTCGTCCGAAGGCCATGCGAAACATGCATGCGGTTGTGTTTCCCGGATATGCCGCATGGGATACGTATTCTCCATTCCGATGCCAAACCCGCCACGACGGATCCGCCATGACCAACAATGCCAGCAATGTCGCCGCCCGACCGGCACCGCCGGGACGAAGGAGGACGCCTGTACTGCGCGCCCGCACGACGCCAATGAAAAAAAGTCTGCGGCGCAATCCTTGCCGGGATGTACCGGCCCGGTGCGCGGCGCTTCCAGATGAAGATCTCCGGGAAACTCAGTCTTATGACTTCTTACGGCTTCTTTGAGATAAGGAAGCCGCTGCGTGGCACGGCATTTATGCCGGGGCAACGGCGGGGGCCGGATCGAGGGAAACCGGGTGCTGCAACACGGCGGCGTAGTGTGATCGCCCCGGTCTTTTCATCTGTCCTGAACGGATGCCCGGTTCCTGGGACCGGATGACAGGCAAGGGAAGACCAAGAGACAATGCGAGATATCATCGGCGTCGAGATCTCGAAACCCATCCTTGATGCTTCGGCTGAACCCGCCCGCGCATCGCCAGTTCGCCAATGACCGCGCCGGACGTGCGGCCTTGATCCGCTGGATCGGCAAATCTGCGGCCAAGGTCACGTTCGGCCGACCGGCGCCTGTCACCGGATCTCCGAAGCCTCGCTGGTCGCGACCGGGATCCAGGCCGTCAAGGTCAATCCCTGCGCCGCACGCCGTTTCGCCGAGGCAGCCGGACGGCTCGCCGCGACCGACCGGATCGACGCGGCCATCCTCGCACGGATGGGTGCGGTTCTCAATCTTGAAGGGCGTCCTACGAAATCGGAAACCCTGCACGATCTCAGGGAGTTGAGCATCGCGCGACAAGCACTTGTCAAGGACCGCACCGCCGCGGCCAACCGCGAGCAGATCACCGTTAACCCGGTGATCCGGCGCCAACTGCGGGTCCGCCTGAAACAGGCCGGCGCACGGTTGAAAGAGATCGATGCAATGATCGCAGCGCTGACCGTCGGCGATCCCGAACTGTCGCGCCGCCGGGAGATTCTCACTTCCATTCCCGGCATCGGGCCGGTCACGGTCATGGCGACCTGACCGAAATGCCGGAACTGGGCCAGTTGAACAGAAAGCACGCAGTGAGCCTGGCCGGCCTTGCCCCGATAACACGCCAATTCGGCACATGGACCGGCCGTGTCCGCATTCGTGGCAGCCGCGCCGTCTGCGCCGCGCGCTCTATATCCCAGCACTGGTCGCATCGCGTTTTAACGATGATCTCGCCCGAAAATATCAGACTCTCAAGGGTGTGGGAAAGCCATCAAAGGCCGCCATCACCACGATCATGCGAAAGCTGCTGATCCTCGCGAACGCGCTGCTCCGCGATGGACGGAAATGGGACGAAAAAGGCGCTTGATTAAAACGGATACTATGCTCAACGGTACCCCGGTGCGCGAGGCCGCGGTGGATGATCGAGAAAGAGGGGTCTCGCCCTCGGCGCGCGGCTGACAAGTCGTGATCTCGCCGGCCTCGATGGCCGATCTGCATGCGTTATACGTCTACCCATCTCGACGATGCCTTCATCGGCCGCATCGTCGCGCGGCAGGCCGAGGTCGGGGCGCTGCGGGTGCAGACGCTGATGATCGGCGACCGGGCGGTGACGGTGCCGGTCTATCTCGGCTTTCCCGGC
>JBDHSO010000032.1:0-28934 GCA_039808125.1 Rhodobacter sp.
CGCGCCGCGACCCAGGGCGAGACGCAGATGCTGGTCGTCGAAAGCGTGACCGCCGCCTCGGTGCTGGCCGGCATGACATGGAGCCGCGCGCGCAGCAACGGCGCCTGGTCGCGCGCGCTTCTGGTCCTCGCGCGCGCCAATGTCGCCGCCTTGACCGCCAGGATGGTCCGCACCGCCCGGGCGCCTGCGTCACGGCCGGATCTGCAACTCTGCACCTTGGGCCACGGCCTGAAGACACTGTGTCCTACCAGGATATCTCCGATATGCGACGCGTCTGGCGTGGTGAAAGGAAGATGGCCGGACGGTCGATCGGCGCCCCCCTTCAATCCCGGCGAAAACCGGCTCTCCGAAGCCGGCCACTTCATGAGGATCAGGACGCGCCGTTCTCCGTCATGGCGGCGGCAAACGCGCCGGCATGCCGGACACGTTCGTGCAAACGGTTTGCGCCATCACCCAATCGTCGCCCGCAGCCGGGACCCGCGCGCGCCTTTCCGCCGTTGACACGCCGCGCGCCCGGTTCCAAGAGGGGCGCAGTCTGCCGGAGCCGCCCGATGATCGACCTGACCCGCGTCCTGCCCGAGGCCCGCATCCCCGAACTGCCAAACCCCTATTTCGGCAAGGTGCGCGACTGCTACGACCTGCCGCCGGATGCCGACCATCCGCAGGGCCGCCGGATTCTGATCTCGTCCGACCGGATCTCCGCCTTCGACCGCATCCTGGCCGCGATCCCCTGGAAGGGCCAGGTCCTGACGCAGACCGCGCGCTGGTGGTTCGACCGGACCGCCGATCTCTGCCCCAACCATATCCTGGCCTATCCCGATCCGAATGTGGTGATCGGACGCAGGGTTGCCATCCTTCCGGTCGAGATCGTCGTGCGCGGCTATCTGGCCGGCACCACCTCGACCTCGATCCTGACGCAGTACAAGGCGGGCCTGCGCCAGACCTACGGCCATAGCCTGCCCGACGGCCTGCGCGACAACGAGGCCCTGCCCGCGCCGATCCTCACCCCCACGTCCAAGGCCTTCGACGGCGGCCATGACGCGCCGCTGACCCCGGCCCAGATCATCGAACAGGGCCTGCTGACCCCCGCGCAATGGGATGAGATTTCGGCCAGGGCGCTTGCCCTCTTTGCCCGCGGCCAGAAGATCGCGGCCGACCGCGGTCTGATCCTTGTCGACACCAAATACGAATTCGGCCTCGACCATACCGGCCGCATCCTTCTGGCCGACGAGATCCATACCCCCGATTCCAGTCGTTACTGGATCGCCTCGGGTTACGAGCGGGCGCTGGCCGAAGGCACCCGCCCGCCCAGCTTCGACAAGGATGTGATCCGGGCCTGGGTCGTTGCCCGCTGCGATCCCTACCGCGATCCCGTGCCCGAGATCCCGCCCGAGATGATCGCCCGTACCTCTGCCGTCTATATCGAGGCCTATGAGGCGATCACCGGCGAGACCTTCGTGCCGGACATGTCGGGCATAACGCCGCTGGCCCGCATCCGCGCCCATCTGGCGCCCTACTTCCGTTGATGCCGCCGTTTGGCTAACAACGGCGCGACGACAGGCCGATGCCTGCAATTCGGGGGGACGACCGATGATTCTCAGCTGTGGCGAGGCGCTGATCGACATGCTGCCCCGCGTCTCGACCGAGGGGGAGGCCTGTTTCGCGCCCTATGCTGGCGGGGCGCTGTTCAACACCGCCATCGCGCTTGGCCGGCTTGGCGCGCCTGCGGCCTTCTTCTCGGGTGTCTCGACCGACATGCTGGGCGAAATCCTTGCCGATGGGCTGACGGCGTCGAAGGTCGATATCTCGTATCTTGCCCGGTCGGGGCGGCCGACGACGGTCGCCTTCGTGAAACTGGTGAATGGCCAGGCGACCTATGCCTTCTACGACGAGGGCACTGCCGGCCGCCTCCTCTCCACCGCCGACCTGCCGGTGCTGCCCGCGCGGATCGCCGCATTGTTCTTTGGCGGCATCTCGCTGGTGAACGATCCGGCCGCCAGCACCTATGAGGCGCTTTTGACACGGGAGGCGCCGACCCGGGTCATCATGATCGACCCGAACATCCGCCCCGGTTTCATCGCCGGACAGGAGGACAGCTACCGTGCGCGCATCACCCGGATGATCGCGCGCGCCGATCTGGTCAAGCTGTCGGACGAGGATCTGCACTGGCTGGAGGGTACCGGCGATGCCCTGGCGCTGGCCCGCGGGATCATCGCACGCGGACCGAAGGCGGTCTTCATCACCGAAGGCGCCCGGGGCGCCCGCGCGATCACGGCAACGGCGGACCGTTTCTGCCCCGCCCGCCCCGTGACCGTGGCCGATACCGTCGGCGCCGGCGACACGTTCAACGCCGGCGTGTTGGCCGCGCTGCACCGCGCCGGCCGGCTGACCAAATCCGCCGTGGCCGCCCTGCCGGAGCAGATCCTCGACGCCTGTCTCGACCTGGGCGTGCGCGCGGCGGCCATCACCGTCTCGCGCCCCGGCGCCAACCCGCCCTGGGAGCATGAATTGTGAGGGCGGTCCTCCAGCGCGTGCAACGGGCGGAGGTGGCCGTCGACGGCCAGACGGTCGGGCGTTGCGGGCGGGGGCTGCTGATCCTGGTCTGCGCCATGCAGGGCGACGACGATGCGACCGCCGCACGGCTGGCCGCCAAGGTGGCCAAGCTGCGGATCTTTCGCGATGCACAGGACAAGATGAACCTCTCGATCCGCGATATCGGCGGGCAGGCGCTGGTGATCAGCCAGTTCACGCTGGCCGCCGATCTGCGCGGCAACCGCCCGGGCTTTTCCACTGCCTGCGGCCCGGAGGAGGGCAGGCGTCTCTACACCGCCTTCGCCGCCGCGCTCTCGGCCGAGGGGATTGCCGTAGAAACCGGCGTCTTCGGCGCCGACATGGCGGTCAGCCTGGTGAACGACGGCCCTGTGACGATCGTCATGGATACCGATCATCTGTGAGGCACCCCGGACGCGGGTTTCCCACCAGAACAGGCAGGATCCGGGCTGGAAATTCGGCCCTGCCGCCGGAAGGCAAAGGTTGACATCGCATCCGTTCGGGAGCATCGGGAGGGGCAACGCCGGGCGTTTCGCCCGGATTCCTTTCCCCCCGGATGATGATGACCACCTTTGAAGCCCTGGGCCTTTCGCCCAAGATCCTGAAAGCGCTGGAAAAGACCCAGCTCAAGACACCCACGCCGATTCAGGCGCAGGCCATTCCGCCGATCATGGCCGGCAAGGATCTGATGGGTCTTGCACAGACCGGCACCGGCAAGACCGCGGCCTTCGGCCTGCCGCTGCTGCACCGGCTGCTCGACATCGGCCACCCGCCGGGGCCGAAGAACATCCGTGCGCTGATCCTGGTGCCGACGCGCGAACTGGCCACCCAGATCCGCGACAACTTCCTGACCTTCACGCAGGGAACCGCCGTCAAGGTGGTGATGGTGGTCGGCGGCGCCTCGGTGAACCGGCAGGCGCTTAGCCTGGTCAAGGGCGCCGACGTGCTGGTCGCCACCCCCGGCCGCCTGATCGACCTGATCGAGCGGGGCGACGTCTCGCTGGAGAAATGCGCCTATCTGGTGCTGGACGAAGCCGACCACATGCTCGACATGGGCTTCATCCACGCGCTGCGGCGGATCGCCAAGCATATTCCGCTGCGCCGGCAGACGCTGATGTTTTCGGCCACCATGCCGAAGGACATCGACGAGATCGCCGCCACCTACCTGCGCGATCCCGTCCGCGTGCAGGTCGCGCCGCCGGGCAAGCCGGCCGAAAAGGTCAGCCAGGGGGTGCATTTCATCCCCAACGGCGACAAGGCACGGCTGCTGGAAAGCTATCTGCAAAAGCATCCGGGCGAGCAGGCGCTGGTCTTTTCCCGCACGAAACACGGTGCCGACAAGCTGGCCAAGGTGCTGGCGGGCTGGGGATTCAAGGTCGGCGCGATCCATGGCAACCGCAGCCAGAACCAGCGCGACCGCATCCTGACCGAGTTCAAGGCGGGCGAACTGGACGTTCTGGTCGCAACCGATGTAGCCGCCCGCGGCATCGACATTCCGACCGTGCGCCATGTCTACAACCACGACATGCCGAACGTGCCCGAAAACTATGTCCACCGCATCGGCCGCACCGCCCGGGCGGGGGCCGAGGGCGCGTCGATCAGTTTCTGCGCGCCGGCCGAAATGGGCGAATTGCAGGCGATCGAGAAGCTGCTGAAAAAGACGCTGCCGGTCCTGGGCGGCGCGCCCTGGGCGGCCGATATCGTTGCGGCGGCACCCCGGCCCGGCCCGAAACCCAGCCGCAGGCCCGGAACGAAACCGGGCGGCGCAAAACCGGCGGCTTCGGCCGGGCCGCGCCACACCGGCGGCAAGCCCGGAACGCCCAATCCCGGCAAGGCGGCAAAACCCTCCGCACGGCCACGGCCGCCGGGCGGTGCCGGCGCCCCGCGGCGGCGGCCTAGCTGACTTCGTCCTCGAGGTTGAGCTTCATCTGGATCAGCACCTGCTGGATCGCGAGCGTTTCGCGCAGCATGCGCTTGGCTTCGTTCACGCTGATCCTGCCGTCGCTGATGGCCTGGTTGTATTCGCTCATCAACTGGGCGAACCGCTGTGCCAGCGCCACGACATCCTGATTGACGCCGGTCGTCGCACCTTCGTGCTTCTCGCCATCGTAGGACAGGGTGATCCCGCGCAGGTCGGCCAGCGCGGCGGTCACATGCGGAAAGCGCGCCGCCGCCTCAAGTTCGGCCACGACATCGATCGGCATGAACCTGTCGTCATGCTCGTCGCTGTCGGAATAATAGCGTCCGAGGGTCGCCTTGGATTTGCCGGTGAGCGCGCAGGCCGCCTCGATTCCGACATCCTTCACCAGCGCCTCGGTATGTTTCTTCAAGTAACTCGTCTTCGTCATGACCGTACCTTCCCCCCGCCGCAAGCCGGTGCGGGGAAATCGCTTTCTCATTTCCCATTAATGCGATCACAAGGATTTGTCATGGATAAAGGTGTCCCGGGGGACCGGGACGTGTAACGAGTGGCCGGTGTCCCCAGCATCGGTCTCGGGTGGGGGTCCGCCGTACAGGGTTCGCTCCGAAAACCCATGCGGAGGCATGTTGCCTTCGCTTGCGGCGGGCCCGTCGGTCTTGACGAGGAACGCGGGCATTTTCGCCCGCCCGTATCGAGTGCGACGAAGGCCAGGCCGGTTCGGGACGACGTTGTCCGGTCCGCCACGACGGGCGGACCCCCGCCCAGCTTTGTATCGGTCCGACGCCCCGGCCTGCCGCATGGCGGGTCTTGCCATGCCGCCGGCCCCGGGGTTGCGGCGGGCAGCCGTGATCGCCGCGCAGGCCGCTCTTGCCAGATCGGTGCCGGATCGCTACGCCGCGACAATGGCCAAGCTCTATTTCCACTACTCGACCATGAATGCCGGCAAGTCGACGCTGCTGTTGCAGGCCTCGCACAACTACCGCGAAAGCGGGATGCAGACCTATCTGCTGACGGCCCGGCTGGACGACCGGGCCGGGGCGCACCGGATCGCCAGCCGCATCGGCATCGGGGCCGAGGCCGAGACCTTCGATGCCGCCGACGACATGTTCGCGCGCATCCGCGACCGGCTTGCGCAGGGACCGGTCGCCTGCGTCTTTGTCGATGAGGCGCAGTTCCTGACCAAGGCGCAGGTCTGGCAACTGGCCCGCGTGGTCGACGATCTAAAGGTGCCGGTGATGTGCTACGGCCTGCGCGTCGATTTCCGGGGCGAGCTGTTCCCCGGCTCGGCCGCCCTGCTGGCCTGGGCCGACGAAATGCGCGAGGTGCGCACCATCTGCCATTGCGGCAAGAAGGCGACGATGGTGGTGCGCAAGGGGCCTGACGGGCGCGCATTGACGGACGGAGCGCAGGTGGTGATCGGTGGCAACGAAACCTATCAGAGCCTGTGCCGCCGCCACTGGCGCGAGGCGGTGAACGACTGAGGGATAGGCCAAGGCGCTTGCGCCCGCTTGCGCCCGCTTGCCCGGCGGGGCGGCACGGGCTAGCCTTCGCACAACCGACAAGGAGTCTCCCGATGCCGTTGCGCCCCATTGCCCTGTCCCTCGCCCTTGCCCTGTCGGCCGCAACCGCGGTTCCGGCGCAGATCGTCGTCGAACCCTTCGCCCCCGATGCCGAGGTCGCACAGTTCGGCGGGCCGTGGAAACGCTATCAGACCCATATCCTGAAGCTGGCGGCCAACCGCTATGCCGTGCTGTTCCGCCCGGGCTTCATCGACCGCAAGGGGGCGATCCGGGCGATCCAGCCGCTCTGCGCGGCCAAGGGCAAGGTGGCGCAGGGCCTGGGCATCATGGCGCCGGTGGAACTGGTGTTCGAGGATGGCGTGCCCAGCGTGCAGCAGGGCTATCAGGTCGCCTGCAACTGAGGTCTGCGATGATTCTCTATGGAATACCCACCTGCGACACCTGCAAGAAGGCGCTTCGGGCACTGAAGGCCGCCGGCCGCGACGTCACCTTTCGCGACATCCGGGCGGAACCACTGGGCGAGGCCGAGATTGCCGCCATCGTCGGCGAATTCGGCGAGCGGGCGGTCAACCGCCAGTCGACCAGCTATCGCAGCTTCAATGACTTCCTGCGCGCCTCGGACCCCGAGGCGCAGATCGCCGCACAGCCGACGGTCATGAAACGCCCGGTCATCCGCGACGGCGACCGCTGGTTTCTGGGTTGGGATTCGGAGATTGAGGCCGCACTGACGGCTTGAGCCACCCGGCCCGGGACCGGGTTCGCCCGGCCAATGCCCCCTTTCTGGGGCGCGCCGGGCAGGCAGCCTGCCCGGCACCGAAAGACATTGCGGCCCAGATGGGGTCGCGGGCTGCGTCAGAGCAGCCGGAGATCCCCCGCCGACGAGCGGCCGTCACGCCCCGAGAGCAGTTCGTAGGCGATCTTCTGGTTGTCGTTCAGACCTTTCAGACCGGCGCGCTCTACCGCCGAGATATGCACGAAGACATCCTTGCCGCCATCATCGGGCGCAATGAAGCCATAGCCTTTGGTGGCGTTGAACCATTTCACGGTGCCGGTGGGCATACCCGCTTCTCCCCTTCAGAACTCCCCGGGGCGGAATTGCACCGGGCGTAGCGGCCAGGTCTTTCAGCCCTTCGTCCAGAGAGCGAGGCAGTCGGAAAGTCTGTCGTTACTCGTCGGAAGGATGCCACGCAAATCCCGAAAATCAAGCCGGATGACGATATTCTGCCGCAACCTGCGGAAAATGCGCCGGTTCGGATGCATCTTCAGGCGCCGTCATCCCTCGCCGCCCGGGGGCAGCGCGTCGAAGGCCAGCGCCGTCACCGCCGCATCGAATCCAAGGGACTCGGTCCGCGTCTCGCCCAGGCGGCGGACAGAGACGCTGCGCTCCTCGACCTCTTTCATGCCGATGGCGAGGATGACCGGCACCTTGCCCAGAGAATGTTCGCGAACCTTGTAGTTGATCTTCTCGTTGCGCGTATCGGCCTCGGCGCGAACACCCGCCCTGCGCAGCGCTTCGGTCACTTCGCGCACATAGGGATCGGCATCCGAAACGATCGAGGCCACCACTACCTGACGCGGCGCCAGCCAGAACGGCAGCTTGCCGGCATAGTTCTCGATCAGGATGCCGATGAACCGCTCGAACGACCCGAGGATGGCGCGGTGCAGCATGACCGGGCGATGCTTGGCCCCGTCCTCGCCGACATATTCCGCATCCAGCCGGTTCGGCAGGTTGAAGTCGCACTGGAAGGTGCCGCACTGCCATTCGCGCCCGATGGCGTCGGTCAGCTTGAAGTCGAGCTTCGGCCCATAGAACGCCCCGTCTCCGGGGTTGATCTCATAGGGCAGGTCAAGGCGCTCGATGGCGGCCTGAAGGGCACTTTCGGCCTTGTCCCAGACCTCATCGCTGCCCACGCGCACATCTGGGCGGGTAGAGAGCTTGATGTCGAACGTCTCGAATCCCAGATCCTTGTAGACCGAGGACAGAAGCGCGATGAAATCCGCGCATTCCGCCTCGATCTGATCCTCGGTGCAGAAGATATGCGCGTCGTCCTGGGTGAAGCCGCGCACCCGCATCAGCCCGTGCATCGAGCCCGAAGGTTCGTAGCGGTGGCAGGCGCCGAACTCGGCAAGGCGCAGCGGCAGGTCGCGATAGGATTTCAGGCCCTGGTTGTAGACCTGCACATGGCAGGGGCAGTTCATCGGCTTCAGCGCATTGATGCGCTTTTCCCTGGCGCCCTCCTCGTCCACCTCTACGATGAACATGTTCTCGCGATAGGCCTCCCAATGGCCCGACTTCTCCCACAGGATGCGGTCTACGACCTGCGGCGTGCGGATCTCGCGATAGCCGGCACGGTCCAGCCGGCCGCGCATATAGGCCTCCAGACTGCGCCAGATCTGCCAGCCGTTCGGATGCCAGAACACCATGCCCGGCGCCTCGTCCTGCAGATGGAACAGATCCATCTCGCGGCCCAGCTTGCGGTGATCGCGCTTCGCCGCCTCTTCCAGCATCGTCAGATGCGCCTTCAGGTCGTCGCGGTTGCGGAAGGCCAGCCCGTAGATGCGCTGCAGCATCGGGCGGCTGGCGTCGCCCAGCCAATAGGCACCGGCGACATGCGTCAGCTTGAAGGCATCGGCCGGCAACTGGCCGGTGTGCTGCAGATGCGGGCCGCGGCACAGATCCTGCCAGTCGCCGTGCCAGTACATGCGGATCGGCTCGTTCCCGGGGATCCGGTCGATCAGTTCCAGCTTGAACGGCTCGTTCTTCGCCTCATAGAAGGCGATGGCGCGGTCGCGGTCCCAGACCTCGGTGCGGATCGGGTCGCGCGCGTTGATGATCTGCTTCATCCGCGCCTCGATCAGGCCCAGATCCTCGGGCGTGAACGGCTCGGCCCGGTCGAAATCGTAGAACCAGCCCTGATCGCGCACCGGACCGATGGTGACTTTCACATCCGGCCAGATCTCCTGCACGGCACGGGCCATGACATGGGCCAGATCGTGCCGGATCAGTTCCAGCGCCGGACCTTCGTCCTTCATCGTGTTGATCGAGATGCGGGCATCGGCCGGGATCGGCCATTGCAGATCCCAGTGCTGACCGTCGACCTGCGCCGAGATCGCGGCCTTGGCCAGCGAGGGCGCGATGGAGGCCGCGACCTCGGCCGGGGTCACGCCGGCCTCATAGCTGCGGATGTTGCCATCGGGAAATGTCAGGGAGATCTGGCTCATGGCCGGTTCCTCGTCGGTTTGGCGCCCACGGAGCGCCCGGTTGCGGGTAGGACGAGGCGCTTTTCGCGCCTGCGACACGGGTTGTCAATCCGGGCATCGGGTCTTGTCAGCGGCTGGCGGCGCGTGCAGGCTGCGGCGGATGGCGGGGGCGCCGCAGGTGGGGGGCGATGCGCAGTTTCGGCGAAATCCTCGAACTGGCGGTGGCCCGCAAGGGCAGCGTCGAGGCGGTGCTGGAGGGCGCGGTCGTGCCGCTGGATGCCGCCGCGCTGGCGGTCCTTCCCGATGCGCGGTGGCTTGCGACCATGGCGCGCGGCATCTTTCAGGCCGGACTGAGCTGGCAGGTGGTCGAGCGGAAATGGCCCGGCATCGAGGAAGCCTTCGAAGGCTTCGATCCCGGCCGGGTCTCGATGTACGAGGGCGAGCGGATCGACGCATTGGTGAGCGATCCGCGGGTCATCCGCTCGGGGCCGAAGATCCTGGCCATCCGCGACAATGCGGCCTTCCTGCGCGAGGTGGCGGCCGAAAGCGGCAGTTTCGCCCGCCGCGTGGCGGATTGGCCGGTGTCGGATTTCGCCGGGCTTCTGGCCTGGCTGGGCCGGAACGGCAGCCGGCTGGGCGGCACGACCGGGCAATATGCGATGCGTCACATGGGCAAGGACAGCTTCGTTCTGACCCCGAGCGTGGTGGCGCGGTTGCAGGCCGAAGGGGTGATCGCGGGCGCCGCCGGCTCGGCCCGGTCGATGGCGGCGATCCAGGCGGCCTTCAACCGCTGGCAGGCGGAAAGCGGCCGAAGTTTCAACGAGATCGGGCGCGTTCTGGCCCGCAGCATCGACACGGTTTGAGCGACTGGCGGTGCGCGGTGGGGCCTGTTAGGCTTGCCGCGACCGCGAAAAAGGGAGCCTGCATGACCGACTTTCTGACGACGCCGGCAGGCCGCCATCTGGCCTATCACCGGCTGCCCGGAGCCGGCCCCGGCGTGGTGTTTCTGGGCGGCTTCGGTTCGGACATGGAGGGGACGAAGGCGCGCTTCCTTCGGGACTGGGCCGCGGCGCGGGGCCGGGCCTTCCTGCGCTTCGACTATTCCGGGCATGGCCAGTCCACCGGCCGGTTCGACGAGGGCTGTATCGGCGACTGGGCCGCCGATGCGCGCGCCGCGGTAGATGCGCTGACCGCGGGGCCGCAGATCCTGATCGGCTCGTCGATGGGCGGCTGGATCGCGCTGCTTCTGGCCCGGGCGCTGCCCGAACGGGTGGCGGGCCTGATCGGCATCGCCGCCGCGCCCGACTTTACCGTGACCACCTGGCAGGACGAGTTGACCGAGGCGGAGCGCGCCGAAATCACCGCCACCGGGCGGATCGAGAAGCCCTCTGACTATGGCGCGCCCTATGTCTTTACCCGCAGGCTGTTCGAGGATGGGGCGCGGAACCTTGTCCTCGACCGCCCGCTGCCACTGCCGTTTCCGGTGCGGCTGTTGCAGGGAACCGCGGATGTCGACGTGCTGCCGGCGGTGGCGCTGCGCCTGCTTGACCATGCGACCGGCCCCGACCTGCGGCTGACGCTGGTCAAGGGCGCCGATCACCGCTTTTCGATGCCGGCCGATCTGGCGCTGCTGGCCGCCACGCTCGACGCACTTCCCGGCGGCGGCGCGGAATGACCGAGCCGCTGGTCATCCTGCCCGGCTTCATGGCGGATGCCCGCGGTTTCCTGCCGCAGATCGTGGAATTCGGCACCGACCGGCCGGTGCTGCTGATCCTGCCCACCGGCGCCGATACGGTGGAGCAGATGTCGGCCCGGGCGCTTGCGCAATTGCCCGAGCGATTCGCGCTGCTTGGCCATGGTCTTGGCGGTGATCTCGCGCTCGACATCCTGCGCCGGGCGCCCGAACGGGTCAGCCGGATCGCGCTGATCGCCACGGATCCGCTGGCCGAGGCGCCGGCGCTGGCCGCCGCGCGCGAGACGCGGCTGGTCGTCGCCCGCGCCGGCCGGCTGGCGGAGGCGCTGGCCGAGGATTGCCCCGCCGGCGCGCTGGCCGATACGCCCTGGCGCGACGAGGTGCTGGCACTGGTGCTGGAGATGGGCCTGATGCTGGGGCTCGACCACTATGTGCGCCAGACCCGGGCGTTGCAGCGCCGCCCCGACCAGCAGAAGACACTGCATCGCGTGAAGGTGCCGGCGCTGATCCTGGCCGGGCGGAGCGACGTTCTGGTGCCGCTGCGCCGGCAGGAATTCCTGGCCGGGCTGATGCCTTTCGGCCAGTTGCAGATCATCGAGGACGCCGGCCACCTGCCGCAGATCGAAGCGCCCGACCAGGTGAACGATGCGCTGCGCGCCTTTCTTGCCGGACCGATGCTGCTGAACCGAGCGCCGCAGAAATCCTGATCCGCAATACTGCGGACCGCGGTCACGAAAGCCGCAGCCTGGTCGCTCCGACCGGCGGTGTCAGCCGCTGGCCAGCCGTACCGCCGCCTTCCCGCGCTGATCGGCGCGCGGAGGGGCGGCATTGGCGTCGATGAAGGCCAGAACCAGCGGACGGATGTTCAGCCGCCAGCTCTTGCCGGCGAAGATGCCGTAATGGCCGGCGCCCGGCTCCAGATGCTGGGCCTTCTTCGACTCCGGCAGCCCGGTGAGCAGCCCAAGCGCTGCCAGACATTGCCCCGGCGCGGAAATGTCGTCCTTCTCGCCCTCGACGATCAGCACCGCAACCCGGCTGATCGCGCCGATATCCACCTTCTTTCCTGCGACGGTGAATTCGTTCAGGGCAATTTCGCGCTTCTTGAAGATCCGCTCGACGGTCGAGAGGTAGAATTCGGCGGTCATGTCCATCACCGCGAGATATTCGTCGTAGAAGCGGTTATGCGCGTCGTGGTCGCCGGCTTCGTCGCGGGCGACGCGGAAGATCTGCTCCGCAAAGGCCTTGGCATGGCGCTCGGCATTCATCGAGATGAAGCCCGCCAACTGCGCCAGCCCGGGGTAGACCAGCCGCCCGGCCCCCTTGTAATTGAACCCCACGCGCTGGATCGCCAGTTGTTCAAGCTGGCCCATCGTGACCCGGCGGCCGAAGTCCGTCACCTCGGTCGGGGCCGCATCGGGATCGACCGGGCCGCCCATCAATGTCAGGCTGCGCGGCTGCGCAGCCGGGTCCTCGGCCGCGAGATAGGCGGTTGCGGCCAGGACCAGCGGCACCGGCTGACAGACCGCGACGACATGGGTATCCGGCCCCAGCGCCCGCAGGAAATCGACGATGTAGAGCGTATAGTCCTCGATATCGAACTTGCCCGCGCTGACCGGGATGTCGCGGGCGTTGTGCCAGTCGGTCACGAAGACATCGGCGTCGGGCAGAAGCGAGGCGACGGTCGAGCGCAGCAGCGTGGCGTAATGCCCCGACATCGGCGCCACGACCAGGATGCGCCGCGCCATGGGCGCCCGGCGCCGCACGAAGAACTGGACGAGGTTGCCGAAGGGCCGTTCGACGAGGATCTTCTCGTCGACCAGGTGGTCCTGTCCCTCGGGGCCGACGATCGAGCGGATGCCCCAGTCGGGCTTGGCGATCATGCGGCCGAAGCTGCGCTCCGTCACCTCGCCCCAGGCGGCCAGAAGCGGCAGCATCGGGTTCATCGACAGCGCAAAGATCGGATAGCGTGCGAAAGATCGTGCGGAAGCGCCCAGCCACTCATTCGTGTTGCGAACGCTTTCCATCACGTCATAGGTCGCCGTATACTTCATTCATGTCTCCCGTTCACGCGGCGCCGAAGGTTTTCAACCCCGTAGCGCCCGGTCAGGACGGACGGCGGCGGGATGCTGCGCAGCAGCAAGAGTAAGAGGGAAACAGGTTCATGACAACTGCCGAGAATGACGCCGCCGCCCGCCAGGACCGGCTGAACGCGAATCTCGCCCGGATCGAGGAATTGTCGCAGCGCCTGTCCGCCGCGCTGGCCCGCCGCCGGATGCACGACCCGGCGCTCGACGGGCCGGCGGCCGATGTCTACATGAAGGCCGCCACCGCCTGGGTGGCCGGGATGATGCAGAACCCCGCCCGCATGGTCGAGCATCAGGTGAACTACTGGGGCAAGACCCTGAAACATTATGTCGAGGCCAACCAGGTGCTCGCCAGCGGCGAGTTCAAGGCCCCGCCCGACCCCGGCCCCAAGGACCGCCGCTTTGCCAATCCGCTGTGGGAAACCCATCCGTTCTTCAATTTCCTGAAGCAGCAGTACCAGTTGAATTCCGAGGCGATCACCACCGGCGTCGCCGCGATGGACGCGCTTGCCCCCGACGACCGGCGCCGGGTGGACTATTTCACCCGGCAGATCGTCGACATGTTCAGCCCGACGAATTTCCTTGGCACCAACCCCGATGCGCTGGAAAAGGCGGTCGCCACCGATGGCGAAAGCCTGGTGCAGGGGCTGGAGAACCTGGTCCGCGACATCGAGGCCAACGACGGCGAACTGATCGTGACACTGGCCGACCGCGACGCCTTCAAGGTGGGCGGCAATATCGCCACGACGCCGGGCTCGGTCGTCTACCGCAACCGGATGATGGAGCTGATCCAATACGCCCCCACCACCGACAAGGTGCACCGGACGCCGCTGATCATTTTCCCGCCCTGGATCAACAAATACTACATCCTCGATCTCAAGCCGCAGAATTCGCTGATCAAATGGATCGTCGACCAGGGTTTCACCCTGTTCGTGGTCAGTTGGGTGAACCCCGGGCCGGACTATGCCGGCGTGGCGCTTGACGATTATATCCGCGACGGCTTCCTGCGCGCCATGGCCGAGGCGCGGCGGATCACCGGCGAGAAGCAGGTGAATACCGTGGGCTATTGCATCGCCGGCACCACCCTGGCGCTGACGCTGGCCTATCTGCACAAGGCCGGCGACAAGACGGTGAAAAGCGCGACCTTTTTCACCACGCTGACCGATTTCTCCGACCCCGGCGAAGTGGGCGTGTTCCTGAACGACGATTTCGTCGACGGGATCGAACGCCAGACGGCCAGCGACGGCATCCTGTCCAAGGTCTTCATGCAGCGGACCTTCAGCTTCCTGCGCTCGAACGACCTGATCTATACGCCCGCGATCAAGAGCTACATGCTGGGCGAAGCGCCGCCCGCCTTCGACCTGCTGTTCTGGAACGGCGATTCGACCAACCTGCCCGCAACCATGGCGATCGAGTATCTGCGCGGCCTTTGCCAGCAGGACCGTCTCGCCAAGGGCGAGTTCCCGGTCTTCGGCCATCCCGTCTCGCTGGCCGAGGTGCAGGTGCCGCTTTGTGCCGTTGCCTGCGAAACCGACCACATCGCGCATTGGAAGGGCAGTTTCAACGGCATCAAGCAGATGGGATCGAAGGACAAGACCTTCATCCTGTCCGAGTCGGGCCATATCGCCGGGATCGTCAACCCGCCCTCCAAGGGCAAGTACGGCCATTACACCAGCGAGGCGCCGGTCGCCGGCCTACCGGAGGACTGGCTTGCCGGCGCAACCCGGACGGCGGGAAGCTGGTGGCCGCTCTGGGGCGAATGGCTGGCGCAGCGCTCCGGGGCGAAGGTCGCGGCGCGCGTGCCCGGCGGGCCGGACAATCCCGTCCTTGGCCCGGCGCCCGGAACCTATGTCACGGCCGAAACTCCGGCGGTGTGATTCGCCGCCCGCCGCATCGGCCTGCATCGGCGGCTTTTCGCCGGCCCGGTCGGCTTCCGCCCGGCGCCCCGGCGCTGCGGGCCGTCCTGCCGCCGCCCCCGTCCCCGATGCTGCGGTGCAATAATCGCGTGCTTACCTGTAGTTGCCGGTCGCCCGGCTGACCTGGCGTCAACCAGCCGTCGTGGCGGCGACCAAGGGTCCGGCCCGCACGTGCCGACATTGCTGCATTGCAGAGAAAGACTTGAAATGCTGCACTGCAGCATGTATATCCTCTCTCAGAAAACGGGTAGCCCCCCGAAGCTGGAGAGTAGATATGACCAAGACCACCGATTTCACCAAAGTGTTCCAGGATATGGTTGCCGCCTTCCCGGTCGACACGACCGCCTTCCAGAATTCGTTCAAGACCCAGGCCGCCTTTGGCGAGAAGTTCTCGAAAGTCGCCCTTGAGGCCGCCGAGAAGTCGACCGAGATCTCGTCGAAGTGGGTGAAGGACACGATCGTCAAGCTGGGCGACATCTCCAAAGCCAAGGCCGATCCGACCGACTACACCAAGGCGATGACCGATTTCGCTTCGGCCGCGGCTGAAATGGCCTCGGAGCACATGGCTGCCTTCGCCGAAGTCGCCAAGAAAGTGCAGATGGAAACCGTCGAGCTGATGCTGGCCGCCGGCAAGGAAGTGTCGGAAGACGCCACCGCTGCCGTGAAGAAGGCCACCAACGACGTGACCACCGTCGCCAAGAAAGCCACCGCGACCGCCGCGAAGTAAGCGGGCCTTTTCGGGGCCGGCGGTGCCCAGCATCGCCGGGCCGGTCGGGACGTCATACGGCAGACATCGGGCGGGCTCTCCGGAGCCCGCCCTTGCTTTTGTCACGGGCGCCGTCCTAAGCTTCTCTGCACGCGCACACGTGCCAGGGGAGGCCGCCAGATGTCCGACACCGACAAGCCGCTGCTGATCAAGCGCTATGCCAGCCGTCGCCTCTACAACACCGAAACCTCGGACTACGTAACGCTGGAAGACATTGCGGGCTTCATCCGCAAGGGCCGCGAGGTGCAGATCATCGATCTGAAGACCGGGGACGACCTGACACGACAATACCTGCTGCAGATCGTGGCCGAACACGAGGCCAAGGGCGAGAATGTGCTGCCGGTCAATGTCCTGACCGACCTGGTGCGCAGCTATGCCACCAACATGCAGGCGGTGATGCCGCAATTTCTGGCCTCCAGTTTTGAAATGCTGCGCGAAAGTCAGGCCAAGATGGTGGAAAACCTGACACATTTTCCAAACCCGATGTCGGCCATGCCCGGGTTCGAAGCGATGCGCAAGCAGCAGGAGGTCTTCCTGAAAGGCATCATGGGCACCGTTCCCGGCTGGTCCGGCACCTCCGGGCCGGAACCCGAGCCGACCGAGACGCGGCCCGACGACATTGCCGACATCAAGAAGCAGCTTGCCGAACTTCAGGCCAGGCTCTCGAAGCTCTGATCCATGACCGAAACCGAAGGCCGGGTGACGCTCTGGGGGATCGAGGTCTTTCTGGCTGCCGCCGAAGAGGGGGCGATCTCTGCTGCGGCGCGGCGACTGGGGGTCAGCCCCTCGGCCGTCAGCCAGCAGCTTTCGGGGCTGGAGGCGGCCCTGGGCGCCCAGCTTCTGGATCGCAGCGCAAGGCCGGTGCGGGCAACCCCGGCGGGCACGATCTTTCGCCGCCATGCGCAGGTGATGCTGAATGCCGCGCAGGAGGCGCGGGCCGAACTGGCGCGCGCCGATCTGGCCGGGCTTACCACCCTGCGGCTGGGCATGATCGAGGATTTCGAGGCGGATGTAACCCCGCGCCTGCTGTCGGCGCTGGCGCCGGAACTGAAAGGCTGCCGCTTCCTGCTGGAAACCGGACCTTCGCACCGGCTTTTGGACCAGTTGGAGGCGCGGGTGCTGGATGTGGTGGTGGCGGCCGACCAGCCCGGCGAGGCCGAGGCCGAGGGCCGCGAGATCCATCCGATTCTGCGCGATCCCTTCGTTGCCGTGACGCCGCGCGGCCGCGGTCCCGAGAATCTGCCGCTGATCCAGTATTCCGCCCGGCTGCTGATGGGGCGGCAGATCGCGGCGCATCTGCTGCGGCTGGGCCTGCGGCCCGAATCGCGTTTCGAGCTGGACAGTTATCCGGCGATCCTTGCCATGGTCGCCGCCGGCGAGGGCTGGGCCATCCTTACGCCGCTGGCGCTGCATCAGACCCGGCGTTTCCGCACCGAGGTGGATGCCCACCCCCTGCCCTTCGCGCCTTTCGAACGCCGGCTGTCGCTGTCGGCGCGGGCAGGCGTGATGCGCGACATCCCGGCCCTGATCGCCGCGCGGCTGCGCGGACTGATCGCGGAAGAGGTGGTCATGCCGCTTTGCAGCAGATGGCCCTGGCTTGAGGGCGATCTGACCACGCTCTGATCTGCCGACCTAGCGCCCCGCCGCATCTTCCTGCGGCAGGGCATGGCGGCGACGCGGCCAATACAATCGTCAGATGTCCTTCACATCGGCGACGGCACCCAGCACCGCCGCGGCGATGAAATCGAGTTCCGGCCGCGTCAGCCGCACCGGCAGACGCAGGTCGCAGGCGCGCATCAGCATGGCACGGGTCAGCGGCAGGTCCGGCACCTCGCCCACGAACTGCCAGTTCCAGTAGGCACGGGCGTTCCCCTCGCTCAGCCCGAAGACCTGCACCGCGATGCCGCGCGCCTTGGCCGCGCGCTGGAAGGCGCGGGCCTCGTCATCCGTCCAGTCGCCGGTCAGGTTGAATTGCAGCGAATCGGGCGCCCGCACCTCTTGCGGCAGGGGCTGCGGCACCTCGATCCAGCGGTTCCCCGCCAGTTGCGCCGCGACGTGATCGTGGTTCGCCAGCCCGCGCGCCACCCGTTCGGCAACCAGCGGCAGTTGCGGCCGGATCACCGCGGCGGACAGATTCTGCATCCTGAGGTTGTAAAGCGGCAGCCGGTTTTGCCAATGCCCGTAGGAATTCTGCAACCCCGGATGCTTCTTCCAGTTTTCCTCATAGGCGCCCGACATGATCACCGCGCGCGCGGCAATCTCGGGATCGTCGGTGACGAGGATCCCGCCCTCGCCGGCATTCACCATCTTGTAGGACTGGAAGCTGAAACAGCCGACCTTGCCGATGGTACCGATCTTGCGCCCGTTCCACAGCGTGCCCAGCGAATGGGCCGCATCCTCGACCACCGGGATGCCCGCGGCGTCGCAAAGGCGCATGATCTCGTCCATGTCGCTGGTATGGCCGCGCATATGGCTGATGATCACTGCGCCCGCGCCCGGCAGCTTGGCCGCGAAATCGGCCAGATCGATGCGGTAGTCGCGGCCGCATTCGACCAGCACCGGCTCGCAATCGGCATGGATGACGGAGGAGGGCACAGCCGCAAAGGTGAAGGCCGGGAGCAGCACCTTCGCGCCCCGCGGCAGATCCAGCGCCTTGAGCGACAGGAACAGCGCGGCCGAGCACGATGAGACGGCCAGCGCGAAACGCGCGCCCAGCAATTCGGCAAATTCGGCCTCAAGCAGCGAAACCGGCGCATCCTTCGGCGCGGTGTAACGGAAGAGATCGCCCGAGAGCAGCATCCGCTCGACGGCCAGCCGCGCCGCTTCGGGAATGGGCTCGGCCTGATGCAGGTCGGGGGGGAGGGTCTGTCCGTCGGGTGCCATTTTCAGCTTTCCTGAAATCGTCTTTCAGGAAGTGTGTAAACCCGCAGGGGATAACCTGCCAGTGACAATTTCCGCACAGCGGCGCTTTCCGCCGAGGGCGGGGCGCTGCTGTGGGCAAAAGCGATGCAAAAGGAGCCGCCCGTCAGGCGTTGAGCGAGGCCCGGGCGGCAAGATGGCGAAGGACCTCCGCCAGCTCATGCCAGCAGGTTCTCGCCATCGACCGGAAGACACGGATCTCGAAGGCATCCTCGCCGGTTCGCAGGATCACCGCGGACATGTGGTTCAGCCCGGTGCGCACCGTCCCGCCGACCGGGAAGGCCGCAGGCCGCAGGTCCACCGCAACCAGGCGCCCCAGCGCCTGCGCTGCCCCGGGGCCGGTCAGCGTGACGCCCGCCCAGCCGCCCGACTGGTCGGTGACGGCCGCCGCACCCTCCAGCCCCGCCGGCAGATCTCCGAACAGGAAGGCCTGGTCGCGCCCGGTCCAGACCAGCCGCACGCCGGCCTTTTCCGAGATCCTGCCCGGGCCGGGGAAGGTCAGCCCCAGGGGTTTCAACGCCTTGGCCGCGGCCTTCGCCCCGCCCGGCCGCAGTGCAATCGACCAGATTGGCCCATCCTCAGCCGGCGCCAGCGTCACGCCGGCCATCACCAGAGGCTCCACCCCGTCGAAAGGGCCTTTCGCAATCAGTTCAGGCACGCATCCGCCCTCCCTCAGGATCGAAGAACACGGGATCGCAGACCTCGCAGGTCATGTCGATGTCGCGCAGATGGTCGACGAGCCGGATCGTCTCGCCATGGCGGGCGCGGCCGTCCAGCAGGAAGGCCTGCCCCAGCCAGGCACCCAGCGTCGGCGACCAGCAGACCGAGGTGACATAACCCTGATCGTTCTCGCGCTCGACAGCAAAGCCCGGGCGGAAGAGATGCGCACCGGCGCTGATCGGACCGGCGGCCTTCAGCCCGACAAGCTGCTCGCGTTCCGGCCCCCAAAGACCGGGACGCTGCGCCGCTTCCTTGCCGATGCAGTCCTTCTTGGCGGAAATCATCCGTTCCATGCCGATGTCGAAAGCCGTGACGCGGCCATGAATCTCGGCATGGGTGATGAAGCCCTTCTCGATGCGCAGGACGTTGAGCGCCTCCATCCCGTAGGGACCGCCGCCCATCGTCTCGGCCCGCGCCAGAAGATCGCGGAACAGCGCCTCGCCATAGCGGGTGGGGACCGCGAGCTCGAACCCCTCCTCGCCCGAGAAGGAAATGCGGAAAAGCCGTGCCTCCACCCCGCCGACCCGCGTCGGCGCGCAGGCCATGAAGGGCAGTTCGCCGATCGGCACCTCAAGGAAGGAATCGAGCAGGGCCCGCGCCTTCGGGCCGGCCACGGCGAACTGGGCCCAGCTTTCCGTGACAGAGATGAAGCGCAGATCCCAATCCGCGCAGAAGGCCTGCTGCACGAAATCGAGATGGCGCATCACCAGCCCCGCCGCCGCGGTGGTGGTGGTCATCAGATAATGCGTCTCGCCCAGTCGGGCCGAGGTGCCGTCGTCCAGCACCATCCCGTCCTCGCGCAGCATCAACCCATAGCGGACACGGCCCACGGGCAGCGTGCTGAAGGTATTGGTATAGACGAAATCGAGAAAGCGCCCGGCGTCCTTGCCCTGGATGTCGATCTTGCCCAGCGTCGAGACATCGGTCACGCCGACCTCCTGGCGGACCATGGCGACCTCGCGGTCGCAGGCCTCCCTCCATGTCGTCTCGCCACGCTTCGGGAAATATCCCGGGCGATACCAGAGCCCGGCCTCGACCATCGGCGCGCCCCGGTCGCGGCTGGCCTGGTCGCTGGTCAGAAAGCGTTGCGGGGCAAAGCCCGCGCCCCGCCCGCCCGCCCCCATCGCCGCGATGGAAACCGGGGTATAGGGTGGGCGGAAAGTGGTGGTGCCGGTCTCGGGAATGGCGCGGCCGGTGGCATCGGCCAGGATCGCCAGCGCGCCCACGTTGGAATTCTTGCCCTGGTCCGGCGCCATGCCCTGCGTGGTATAGCGCTTCATATGCTCGACGCTGGCGTAGTTTTCCGTCGCGGCCTGGCGGATGTCCTTGGTCGTCACGTCATTGGCAAAGTCGAGCCAGGCGCGCCCCCGGCCTGTGACCGACCAGATCGCGCGATGGCCATAGGGCGCATCCTCCGCAGCAGGCACGGCCACCGTCGCGGCCGTCCGGCCGAGCGCGGACAGCGCCGCCTCGGCCGCGGCCTTGCCAGCGGTCAATGCGCCATGGGTCGACATCGTGCCATTGGCGGCACCCGCCGCGAAAAGCCCCGGCACCGCCCCCTCGACCGGCACGAAGGCGGCAAGTTCCTCGCTCCAGCGCGGCCGGGCGTTCATGTGGCAGGTCAGATGCAGCGTCGGGTTCCAGCCGCCCGACATGGCAAGGCAGTCGGTCTCGATCTCGAAACTCTCGGCCCCCTTGCGCACCGTGATCGACCGCAGGCCATGGCGGCCGCGGGTATGGACCACCTCGGCGCCAAGATGGACCGGCACATCCTCCACGACCGAGGCCTCGGGCCGCGGATCAATGATCGCCGCGACCTGTACCCCCGCCGCAACCAGATCGCGGGCGGTGGCGCGCGCGCTGTCGGTGCTGGCAAAGATCGTGACGCGCTTGCCGGCCGCCACGCCGAAGCGGTTCAGATAGCTGCGGACGGCACCGGCCATCATGATCCCGGGCCGGTCGTTCATCGGAAAGACGATGGGCCGCTCCAGCGCTCCGGCGGCAAGGATCGCGCGGGGCGCCACGATGCGCCAGAAACACTCCCGCGGCAGGTCGGGCCGCGCGGTCCTGTGCAGCCCCACCCGCTCCAGCGCGCCATAGGTGCCGTCGTCATAGGCGCCGGTCACGGTCGTACGGGTCAGGATGCGGACGTTGGGCAGGCTGCGCAGCTCGGCCTCGACCCCGGCAAGCCAGATCGCCCCCGGCTCGCCGCCAATCATGCCGCCCTCCGCGATCAGCCGGCCGCCCAGCATCGGGTTTTCGTCGGCCAGAACCACATCGGCACCCGCCCGCGCCGCCACCAGCGCGGCCATCAATCCCGCAGGACCCGCACCGATCACCAGCAGGTCGGCATAAGCCCAGGCCTTTTCATAGGCGCCCTCGTCATGGTGGCCCGACAGGCTGCCCAGCCCCGCGGCACGGCGGATCGCCGGCTCGTAGAGCTTTTCCCAGAAGGCACGCGGCCACATGAAGGTCTTGTAATAGAAGCCGGCGCTGAGAAACGGCGCGAAAAGATCGTTCACGGCCAGAAGATCGTGCTTCAGGCTGCCCATGCGGTTCTGGCTGCGGGTTTCCAGCCCGTCGAACACCTCCTGCACCGTCGCCCGGACATTGGGGGTCCGGTTGGCCTTGCCGATGACCTCGACCAGCGCATTTGGCTCCTCGCTGCCCGCGGTCAGGATGCCGCGGGGGCGGTGGTACTTGAAGCTGCGGCCGACAAGGCGCACGCCGTTCGCCAGCAGCGCCGAGGCCAGCGTATCACCCTTGAAGCCCTGATAGTCGCGCCCGTCGAAGCGGAAGCGAACCTGACGGGTGCGGTCGATGATGCCCTTGCCGTCGATCCTCATCTCGCCGCCCCTTGCCGCCCGGCCACGAGATCCACTGCCGTGATGGCATGGGTCACGGTATTGCGGGTGACGACCAGCCACTGGGCACAGCCCTGTTCGTGATACCACAGATCGCGGGTCATCCCCGCCGGATTGTCGCGGTTGTGCAGATAATCGTCCCAAGCCGACCCGGGCGCACCGACGGCCGGACGGTTCAGATATTCCTCGGCGCCGTAGTAGTAGAACTCGCGCCGGTCGCGCGGGCCGCAGAGCGGGCAGGTCAGGCGCATGATGTCGGCTCCTTGCGGTTGGTGGCGTAGAGGGGCGCTGCCCCTCGGCCTTCGGCCTCACCCCGGGGTATTTCGGTCAAGAGGAAGCACATCTGGCCTTCCTCTTGATTGAAATACCCCCGCCGGAGGCATCCGAAGGCGCGGCGGGGCGCGAGGGTAGGAAAATCTGCACCATGATCAATGCAGGTTGTGCTGGCTTCCGGTACCTTCCTCGTCGAGAAGATGTCCGGTCGCAAATCGGTCGAGGCGGAAGCGTTTTGCGACTTCGTGGCTTTCGCCGGTCGCCATCAGATGCGCCATGCACCAGCCACTGGCCGGCACCGCCTTGAAGCCGCCGTAGTTCCAGCCGCAGTCGAGGAAAAGCCCCTCCACATGCGTCTTGTCGATGATCGGGCTGCCATCGGGCGACATATCCATGATGCCGCCCCAGGACCGTAGCACCCGGGCGCGGCCGATCATCGGCATCAGCGTCATCCCAGCCTCCATCACATGCTCGACCATCGGCAGGTTGCCGCGCTGCGCGTAGCTGGCGTAGAAATCCAGGTCGCCGCCGAAGACGAGGCCGCCCTTGTCGGACTGGCTGATGTAGAAATGCCCCATGCCGAAGCTGACGACATGGTTGATGACGGGCTTCAACCCTTCGGTCACGAAGGCCTGAAGGATGTGGCTTTCGATGGGCAGGCGCATGCCGGCCATGGCGGCCACCTGGCCGGAGCGGCCCGCGACGACGATTCCGACCTTGCCTGCGCGGATCGCGCCGCGCGTGGTCTGCACCCCCCGGACCCTGCCGTTCTCGATGTCGATGCCCGTCACCTCGCAGTTCTGGATCAGATCCACGCCGCGCCGGTCGGCGGCGCGGGCATAGCCCCAAGCCACGGCGTCATGCCGCGCCGTGCCGCCGCGCGGGTGCAGGAGACCGCCGTAGATCGGGAACCGGGTGTTGTCGAAATCGAGATAGGGCAGATGTTCGCGCACGCCCTCGCGGTCGAGGAGGATCGCATCGTCGCCCTGGTTGATCATCGCATTGCCGCGCCGGGCGAAGGCATCGCGCTGGCCATCGGAGTGGAACAGGTTGATCAGCCCGCGCTGCGAATGCATCACGTTGTAGTTCAGGTCGCGTTCCAACCCCTCCCACAGCTTCAGGGAGTGGCTGTAGAATTCGCTGTTGCCCGGCAGGAAGTAGTTCGCCCGCACGATGGTGGTATTGCGCCCGACATTGCCGCCGCCGAGCCAGCCCTTTTCCAGTACCGCGACATTGGTCAGGCCGTGATTGCGCGCCAAGTAGTAGGCGGTGGCGAGTCCATGGCCGCCGCCCCCGATGATGATAGCATCGTATTCGGCCTTTGGTGCCGGATCGCGCCAGGCCGGTTTCCAACCCCTGTTGCCCCGCAGCCCTTCGGCAAAGACCTTCCAGCCGGAATATCGCATGGCCCACCTTCTTCTGTCCCGGCCATCAAACCGGGACAGAAATGGTTATTCAAGAGCCGGATCGAAATTCCTTGGCCAGCGGCGACGGGGAATGTCGTTTCCGGCCCTGCCGCCCCCGAATACCGGCGCGGCGCGACTCCGGGTCACAGACCTTTCGAGCGGTAGGTCTTGGCCACGCGGTCGATGGCGACGATATAGGCGCTGGTCCGCAGATCCTCGACATCGCCGCGGCCGCGCCAGACTTCGCGCATCGACTGGTAGGCCGTCCGCATCGTGTCGTCGAGGCCGGACCGCACGAGGGCCAGTTCGTCCGAACCGGTCAGGAACTTGTCCTTGAAGTCGCGCGCCAGCGTCCAGCCGAGGCCCTTGTCGGCCGAGAGCCGCTCCAGTTCCTCGACCAGAAGGCGCGAACGCGCCTCTTCGGCGCGGCGCTGCATCCGGCCGAAGCGGATATGGCTGAGGTTCTTCACCCATTCGAAATAGCTGACCGTGACGCCGCCGGCATTGGCATAGAGGTCGGGGATGATGATGATGCCCTTCTGCCGCAGGATTTCATCGGCGCCGAAGGTCGTCGGCCCGTTCGCCGCCTCGATGATCAGCGGCGCCTTGATGGCCGCGGCATTGCCCTTGTGCAGGACGCCCTCCATCGCCGCCGGAATCAGGATGTCGCATTCGTATTCCAGCACATGCGCGCCCTCGGCGACGAACGTCGCGCCGGGGAAGCCCTTCACGCCGCCCTGGCGCTGGATCCACTGCTTCACCTCTTCGACGTTCAGGCCGCGCGGGTCGACCAGCGCGCCGTCGTGTTCGATGATGGCGGTGATCAGCGCGCCGTCCTCCTCGGACAGGAACTTGGCGGCATGGTAGCCCACATTGCCCAGGCCCTGGACGATGATCCGCTTGCCTTCAAGCCCGCCTGCCAGCCGGGCGCGCGCCACGTCATCGGGATGGCGGAAGAATTCGCGCAATGCGAACTGAACGCCGCGGCCTGTCGCCTCGACCCGGCCCTGGATGCCGCCGGCATGGGGGGGCTTGCCGGTGACACAGGCCTTGGCATTGATGTCGGTGGTGTTCATCCGCGCATATTGGTCGGCGATCCAGGCCATCTCGCGCTCGCCCGTGCCCATGTCGGGGGCGGGCACGTTCTGGGCGGGATGGATCAGGTCGCGCTTGATCAGCTCATAGGCGAAGCGGCGGGTGATCTGTTCCAGCTCGTGCTCGTCCCAGTCGCGCGGATTGATGCTGAGCCCGCCTTTCGAGCCACCGAAGGGCGTTTCGACCAGGGCGCATTTATAGGTCATCAGCGCCGCCAGCGCCTCCACCTCGTCCTGGCTGACGCCCAGCGAATAGCGGATGCCGCCCTTTACCGGCTCCATATGTTCGGAATGGACGCTGCGATATCCGGTGAAGGTTTCGATCTTGCCGCGCAGACGCACACCGAAGCGCACCGTATAGGTCGAGTTGCAGACCCGGATCTTCTGCTCCAGCCCCGGGCTCAGGTCCATCAGGCGCACCGCCCGGCTGAACATCAGATCTACCGAGTCGCGGAACCCGGGCTCGTCCTTCGCAGTCATCAGATTTCCTCCCATGGATGCCCGGGCGGGGATCGGCCTCCGCCCCGCGGCCGGCGCAGTATAGCGCAGCCTCGGCCCGGGGATGCAGCAATTTCTGCGGATTGCCGGATGGATACCGGCCAGATCGGCGGAGTTGTCGTCAAAATGATTCGACCTGCGCCAACCCGCACGGCGGGCAACCGGCAACGGCTGCGCCGGACCGGCGCCGGTCCGGCAACAATCCGGCCCCGCGCGGCTGGCGCGTTTCCATTCGGCGCATGCGCCGTGCGGTCGGCACGGCTATGCCACAATTCCGCCCCAGGCGGCGCGCTTGCTTTTCTGTCAGAGCAGTCGTCCGCCCTATCGGCTGACGCGCGGGGGATGGGTCATGATCCAGAATGTCATGCACAACAGCGGCCTCCGGCGGGTGCGGACCCGCCTTCGGGCTTTCGGGAGTGACGAAGCGGGCATCATGGCGCCGCTTGTCCTGATCCTTTTCGTGCTGATGATCCTTGTCGGCGGTATTGCGGTCGATGTCGCGCGCTATGAGAACAGGCGGGTCGAGATCCAGAACACGCTCGACCGCGCCACGCTGGCAGCGGCCTCGATGTCGCAGAGCCTCGCCGCCGTGACCGTGGTGAACGACTGGTTTACCAAAGCCGATCTCAACACCGAACTGGGCGCCGTCACGGTCACGACCGGCGTGAACTTCAAGAATGTCCAGGCCGAGGCCGAGGTGATCTCGAAGAACTATTTCATGTCCATGCTGGAGATCGACTATCTGGAAGGCCTGGATCTCAGTCAGGCCGAGCAGCGCGTCACCAATGTCGAGATCGCGCTCGTGCTCGACGTATCCGGCTCGATGTACAACCAGATCTCCCGCATCACCAATCTGAAGAAAGCGGCGAAGGATTTCATCGACACGGTTCTCGACAGCGACACCGAGAACAAGATCTCGATCGCCATCGTACCCTACAACGGCCAGGTGAACCTGGGGCCGGCGCTGGCCGCCAAGTTCAACATCTCCTACCCGCACAGCTACCCCAATTCCTATTGCATCGACCTGCCGACCTCGACCTTCGCGAACACCACGCTGTCGCGTACCACGGCTTTCCCGCAGACCCCCTTCGACGACGGCTGGTCAAGCACCACGCAATCGAGCAGCTATACCGCGCCGGTTTCGAACTACTACGACTACAGCCGCGGCCTTTATTCCAACGTCTGGTGCAACCCGGTCGCCGGCAACTACGTCCGGCCATTCAACAACAACCGCACCACGCTGAAAAGCCAGATCGACGGGCTGGTCGCCATCGGCGCCACCTCGATCGACCTCGGCATGAAATGGGGCACCTTCCTGCTCGACCCCTCGTCGCGCTCGATCAATGGCGAACTGGCCGGCGCCGGCGTGGTCCCGACCTATTTCCGCAACCGCCCGGCCGATTACAGCGATACCGAGACGATGAAGGTCATCGTCCTGATGACCGATGGCGAGAATTTCGTCCAGGAACGCTTTGGCGATGCCTATCGGACCGGCACGTCGCCGATCTGGCTGGCCAATGACGGGCGCTATTCGATCTTCCACGAGTCCCGGGTGGACAACAGGACATCGACCACGATCTGCAACAGCCGTCCCTTCTGGGTGCCGCATCTGTCGGCCTGGCATTCGCGGCCCTGGACAGGGTCCGCTCCGTCGAACAGCGCCTGCTATGTGCCCTCGACGACCAGCTACTCGAACACGACCCGGCAGAACTGGCAGGGGGTCTGGGCGGCCGTGCGGGTGCAGTGGGTGGCGTGGGAGCTTTACGCCCGGGCACTAGGCACCAACAGCAGCACGCGGAATTCGACCTTCAACACCTGGCTCGACAACTTCTATACGCTGACCGACACTTCGGTCATGGACACCCGGCTGAGCGATGTCTGCGGCGCAGCCAGGGCCAACGGCGTCCTTGTCTACGGCATCGCCTTCGAGGCGCCCACCGGCGGCGTCAATGCCATCCGCTCCTGCGTGTCGACGCCCAGCTCGAATTATTTCTTCGACGTCAGCGTGCTTGAGATCGAATCCGCCTTCAACGCCATCGCCTCGAACCTGAGCCAGTTGAGGTTGACGCAATGAGCCGCCGGTTCGCAGGCATCGGCCGGCACCTTGCGGGCCTCTGGCGACGCGAGGACGGAACCGCCACGATCGAGTTCGTCCTAGCCATCCCGGTGGTGCTGATGATCTTCATGGCTTCGGTCGAGGCCGGGTTCTACATGGTCAAGCAGGTCATGCTGGAACGCGCGCTGGATATCGTGATGCGCGATTTCCGCCTGGGCAGGCTTGCCTCGCTGACCCATGACCAGATCCGGGACCGGGTCTGCGCCGCCGACCCGGTCGTGACGAATTGCGCCGGCGAACTGAAGGTCTGGATCGAGCCGATCAACATGGCGACCTGGGCGGTGCCCAACCTTCCCGCCTATTGCGGCGACAGGAACGGCACGCTGACACGGCAGACGACCGGCCGCATCAACCCGGGCAGCCCGGACGAGATCATGTTCGTCTATGTCTGCATGCTGCAACGCCCGATGTTCCCGAGCACCGGGATAGGGCTGCAACTCCGCGCCGATTCGGTCGGCCATGGCTACCAGATCGGCGTCACCACGCTGGTCGTGAACGAACCGAGCTGACATGTGACGAGGTTGAAGATGGTTTCGTTGAAACAGAGACTGCACCGCTTCCGCCGCGAGGAGGACGGCCTTGTCCTGACCGAATTCCTGATCCTGCTGCCGCTGCTGATCTGGGCCTTCATGGCGATCTTCGTCTATTTCGACAGTTTCCGAACCATCAACGAGGCGCAGAAAGCCTCTTTCACTGTCGCCGATCTGGTCTCGCGCCAGAAGAACGACGTCACGCCGGCCATGATCAACGGCCTTGACGACGCCATTGCGATGATGATGTCGAACCCCGGTGCGGTGCGCTTGCGTGTCACTTCGATCCAGTACACGACGGCGCGAACCTATGTCGTGCTGTTCTCGCGTTCGCCGGGAAGCACGATGCCGCCCCTGACCACCGCCGGGGTCAGGGCCATGGCGTCGCGAATCCCGGTCATGGCGCCGCTGGACAGCGTGGTGATCCTTGAAACCGAAGTGGCCTATCACCCCCTGCTCGACATCGGGTTGGGCGACAGGACATTCCGCAATTTCATCGTCACCCGGCCGCGCAACCTGCTGCGGGTCTGCTTGTCGGGCACGGTCTGCCCGATCGTGACCTGACGGCACGCGGGGCTTTCGCGGCGGCGGTGCGCAGGATAGGTTGCCGACATGCAGCCCGATGCCGCCCCAGCCCGTCCCCTCCGTCTGATCCGCCTGCCGCTCGTGCTGCTGCTGGCGGCCTGTGCGCCGTTTCCCCAGATCGAGGCCGCGAAATCGCCGGTCGCGGCCGCCCCGCCCGCGCTTCTGCCGCTGGAGAAGGTGCTGCCCGCGGCATCCGCAGCGTCGCCCGATCCGGCGGCGGCGCTGGATGCGCGCGCGGCAAGACTGCGGGCGCGCGCCGCCGCCCTGCGCGCCAGCGG
>JBDHSO010000033.1:0-27657 GCA_039808125.1 Rhodobacter sp.
GCGGTCCTTGGCCACGATTGCCACGGCCTGATCGTAAAGCGCGTCCTCGCCGCCCTCGCCGGTGCCAAGGCCCAGCACCATGTCGATATCGTCGGCCTTGTCGTCGTCGGGGCCCTCCACCACGCCGGACATGTAGCTGGGCGGGCCGAAGGATTTCAGATGGTTGACGATTTCCTCGACCTCCTCGTCAGAGACGAAGGGGCCATGGATGCGGGTGATCCGCGCGCCGTTGCCCATGTAGAGCATGTCGCCCTGGCCCAGAAGCTGCTCGGCGCCCTGTTCGCCCAGGATGGTGCGGCTGTCGATCTTGGAGGTAACCTGGAACGAGATCCGGGTCGGGAAGTTGGCCTTGATCGTGCCGGTGATCACATCGACCGAAGGCCGCTGCGTCGCCATGATCAGATGGATGCCCGAGGCCCGCGCCATCTGCGCCAGCCGCTGGATGCAGGCCTCGATCTCTTTCCCAGCGACCATCATCAGGTCGGCCATCTCGTCCACGATCACCACGATATAGGGGAAGGCGGCGGGGGCGAATTCCTCGGTCTCGAACACCGGATCGCCGGTTTCATCGTCGAATCCGGTCTGGATCGTGCGCTTGAACAGCTCACCCTTCGACAGCGCCTCGCGGACGCGGCCGTTGTAGCCCTCGATGTTGCGCACACCCATCTTGGACATGCGGCGGTAACGTTCCTCCATCTCGCCCACCACCCATTTCAGGGCGACGACCGCCTTCTTCGGATCGGTGACGACGGGGGACAGCAGATGCGGGATGCCGTCATAGACCGACAGTTCCAGCATCTTCGGGTCGATCATGATCAGCCGGCATTCCTCGGGCGTCAGCTTGTAGAGCAGCGACAGGATCATGGTGTTGATGGCGACCGACTTGCCCGAGCCGGTGGTTCCCGCGATCAGCAGGTGAGGCATCTTGGCAAGGTTCGCGATGATCGGATCGCCGCCGATATCCTTGCCCAGCGCCAGCGGCAGGCGCATGTTCGAATCGCCGAAATCGCGCGCAGCGAGGATTTCGCGCAGCACCACCTTTTCGCGATGCGCATTCGGCAGTTCGATGCCGATCACGCTGCGGCCGGGCACGGTCGAGACCCGCGCCGATAGCGCCGACATCGACCGCGCGATATCGTCGGCCAGACCGATCACCCGGCTGGCCTTCAGGCCCGGCGCCGGTTCCAGTTCATACATGGTGACGACCGGGCCGGGGCGGACCGAGACGATCTCGCCCTTGACGCCGTAATCGTCCAGCACCGATTCCAGCATCCGCGCGTTTTCCTCCAGCGCCTCGTCGGACAACTGGTTGCGTTGAACGGTGGAGGGGCTGGCCAGCAGCGACAGCGGCGGCAGTTCGTAATCCTGTGCCGGTTCCTCGAAGCGCAGCGAGGGCTGCGCCTCGGCCCGGGCGCGGGTCGACGGGGCGGCCGGCTTCTTCACGACCGGCTGCACGATGGGGCGGCGGTCCAGCACTGCGCCCGCGCGCTGGGGCGCGGCGGCCGGCATGGCCACCCCGGTGCCCAGTTCCTCGGCCGGCCAGTCCTCGTCATCCTGCCAGTCTTCCCCGTCGGCAAGGAACAGGTTCTCCGCCGCGCCGGCATCGGCCTCGGGAGCGACGGCGGCCGGAGCCGGCGTCGACACGGGGGCCGGCACCACGGCGGCAAGCCGCTGTGCCGCGGCAAGCGCTGCCGCGCGGGGTTCCGCCGTGCGGGGCCGCGTGCTGAACATCGGCGGCACATCGGCAAATTCGCCGGCAGCGGGCGTGGCATCCGTCCGCAGGGACGGCGCGTCGTCCTGCAGCACGACGGCAACCGGCACGGCCTCCTGCAACTGCGCGGGCGTCGCGCGGGCGGTGACGGGCGGTTCGGGCGGCAGGCTGCCGCGCCGGGTATCGGCGATCAGCGGCACCGGCCCGCGCGGCCGCATCACCGGCGGATCGGCCCGGCGGGCAGCGATGGCGGCCTGTAGCGGCGACAGGCCGGCCGCAGCGGCGGCAGCCGGGGTCTGGCCCGCACGCGCGCGGATCGCATCCGAGATGCGGGCGCGCACCCGGTCTTCCTGCGGCGCCGCGGCGGTCAGTGCGGCGTCGGAGAGGACGGGTTCCACCAGTTCCGGCTGGGGGTCGACCACGCGACGCATGCGGGCGAGAAAGCCCAGCTTCTCCTTGGGCAGATCGGGCGCCATCTCGAACCGGCGCGGCTCGGCCCGCAGGGTCGCCGGCGCATTCCAGCCGGGATCGGCACCCAGCGGGACCGGGACCAGATCGGCTTCGCCCGTCGTCACGGGCGGCGGGGCGCGGTGGACCAGGCCCCGCGCCGCCATCGCCGGCACATCGGCAAGGCGGGTCGGATCGGCCCCGCCTCCCGCACGGGCGCTGCGGCGCTCGGCCATGGCGCGGGCGCCGGTCATCGCCCCCCGGGCCGCCCCGCTGGCGCCCCGGCCGAGAAGATCCATCGTCCGGTCATAGATCAGGATCGAGCCGGTCGTCAGTGCATTGCGCAGCCCGGCCAGTTCAGCACGGTTGAAGCCGGTCACATAGAGCATCATCGCCACCAGCACGAAGAAGGCCAGAAGCGACAGCAGCTTCAGTGCAAAGCCGTTGCTGCCCGGCAGCGCGTTGATCAGCGCCCCCGCGACGGTATCGCCGAACAGCCCGCCCAGCCCGAAAGTATGCGGCCAGCTTTCCGGCGCGGCCAGCGTCGAGGCATAGGTCGAGGACAGCGCCACCGCGATCACGGCAAAGACCAGGCGGCCAAGCACCCGTTCGCCGCCGCGATGCAGGGCGAAGCGCAGGCCCCAGGCCAGAAGGATCAGCGGAATGGCCCAGGCCCCCCGGCCGATCAGGATCACCAGCGTCGAGGCGACGGCCGCCCCGAACCGGCCGAACAGGTTCTGCGCCGGCTCCTGGGTCGAGACCATCCAGCCCGGATCGCTGGGGGAATAGCTGCCGAGGATCGCCGCAAAGGCCAGGGCGAGACCGATCAGCCCCAGGCCGATCAGTTCCCTGCCGCGGCGCTCCAGCATCGCCTGCGTGCCCTGATCCAGAAGCGGATCGCGCTGTCGGACCTGAAAGGATGCCATGCCTGCCCTCGTCACCTGTAAAGACAGTCGCGAAGCAGAGTGAGCCCGCGCTGCGTTTCTTCTTCGGGGGCAACCAGCGCCACCCGGATGTAGTCATTGCCCGGATTTCCCCCGGCCCCCTCACGCGAAAGATAGGCGCCGGGCAACACCCGGACCCCGGTTTCCCGCCACAGTTTCAGCGCTGCCGCCTCGCCATCGCCAACCGGCAGCCAGAGGAAGAAGCCGCCGTCGGCGTTCCGAAATCCCTGCACCCCGGCAAATACCCTGGCCGCGGTCTGGAATTTCTGCTGGTAGAGCGCGCGCGAGGCCACGACATGCGCCTCGTCGGACCATGCGGCCTCGGCCACCTTCTGCAGCGGCAGGGGCATCGGCGCGCCCGCAAAGGCGCGGAGCTGGCGAATGCGGATCATGCTGTCGCGCCCCGCCGCCACGAAGCCCGAGCGCAGGCCGGGCAGGTTCGACCGCTTGGACAGCGAGTTGAAGACCACCACCCGCTCGGGATCGGCATCGCGGGCGACATCGAGCAGCCCGGGCGGCGGCGCCTCCCGCCAGATCTCGGAATAGCATTCGTCGGAAAAGACGGTGAAATCGTGGGTTTCGGCCAGCGCCATCAGACCGGCAAGATAGTCGCGCCCGGCCACGGCGCCCTGCGGATTCGCGGGCGAACAGATATAGGCGATGGCCGTCCGGTCCAGGATGTCGCGCGGCAGGGCGGCATAGTCGGGCAGGAAACCGGTCGCCGCCGTGGCCGGAACATAGACCGGCTCGGCCCCCACGGTCAGGGCGCCAAGGGCATAGACCTGATAGAACGGATTAGGCATCAGCACCACGGGGCGCCGGCCGTTCTTGGTTTCGGGGCACAGCGCCACGGCGGCATTGAACAGCCCCTCGCGGGTGCCGTTCAGCGCCATCAGCCGGTTTTCGTCCAGCGTCACGTCATAGCGCCGGCCGATCCAGCCGGCGATGGCGGCCAGAAGGCCGGGCGTGCCATCGTTCGGCGGGTAGACGCCGAAACCGGCGAGATTCTCCGCCAGGATCGGCCCGACGAACTCCGGCATCGGATGTTTCGGCTCGCCAATGGTCATGGCGATGGACTCGCCGCCGGGGGCGTACGCATCGAGAAGTTTCCGCAGCCGCGGAAACGCATAATCCGGCAGGTTCGAAAACCGCTCAGGAAACGCCATATCTGCCTCTGACCCGGGATCTGATCCGCCCCGGTTTCCGCCACGATAGCGGCAGCAAAGCCGGCGGTCCAGAATTTCCCATCCATCCCTAGGGGTTGATCGGGGAGATTGTGGCTTTTTTGTCCATCCTTTGCGGCAGAGAGGCTCCGTCGGCAGCCCGTCGCCGGGCAGGGATGCCACCGCCTGAGATCCCGGATCGGGATGCCGGGCGGCGGCGGTTTTCGCGCCGGTTCAGCGCAGCGCGAGCTCTCCCGCGGCACCCAGGCGAAGCAGCCGCTCCTCCTCGCCCGGCGGAGCCATCAGCGACAGGCCGCAGGACGGCTGCGAGGTGGGCAGCGTCAGCGCGCAAAGGCCCATCAGGTTGCCGATCCGGGTGTTGCGCAGCGCCAGAAGGTTCTCGGTGACGTAATAGTCGTGCTCCGTCATCAGCCGCTGGGCATCGGGCGGCAGGATCGGCGCGGTGGGCACAAGGATCGCATCGAATCCCGCCGCGGCCGTCGCCCATTCATCCCGGATCTGGCGCAGGCGCCGCCACGCCGCAACGTAATCGGCAGCCGGGAAGGCCGCCCCCGCGCGGAACCGTTCGAGGATGCGGGGAAACATCCTTTCCGGCGCCGTCTCGATCCGGTCGCGCCAGATGCCCCAGGCCTCGGCGGTGAAAAGGATGGTGGTCAGGCCCATCGCCTCGGACAGGGGCGGGAAGGCCAGCCGCTCGATCCGCGCGCCGGCCCGGGCAAGGCGGGCACAGGCGTCCTGAAAGCCGAGCGCCGGCCCCTCGCGCAGATCGTCCAGCGCCACGGTCTCCAGCACCGCCAGCCGGGCGCCGGCAAGCGTGGCACCGGAAAGGACGGGCGGACGCCGCCCTTCCATCGCCGCCAGAAGCAGCGCGCAATCCTCGACCGAATGGGCAAGCGGGCCGACGGTATCGAAACTTTCGCACAGGGGGACCACGCCCCGCAAGGAAAGCCGGTCCGCGGTGGTCTTCAACCCGACCAGATCGTTCCAGGCCGCCGGAATGCGGACCGATCCGCCGGTGTCCGAGCCGATCGCCGCCGGCGCAAGGCCAAAGGCCACCGATGCCCCGGCCCCCGAGGACGACCCGCCGGGAACGGCACGGTCATCGTTCAGACAGGGCGGCGTCGCGGTGATGGGGTTCAGGCCGAGACCGGAGAAGGCCAGTTCCGACATATGGGTCTTGCCGAGACAGACGAGGCCGGAAAGCGTGGCGGTCTCGACCACTTCGGCATCGCGCGCCGGCACGCGGCCTTGAAGCAGCGCCGATCCCGCCTCGGTCGCGATGCCGGCGGTATCGAACAGGTCCTTCCAGCTGACGGGCACCCCGTCGAGCGGCCCCTTGCGAAACCCCGACCTTGCCCGCGAGGCGGCGGCCATCGCCTCGGCCCGCGCGCGCGCCTCGGTCGTGCGGGCATAGATCCGTGGCGACAGCGGGTGATCGGCGATGCGTTCGAGAAATCCCTCGGCAAGCTCGACCGGGTTGATGCGGCCCCGCTCGATGTCGCGGCCAAGGTCGGCCGCCGTCATGTGGAACCATCTGCTGCCCATGACCGTCCTCTCCTGCCACGCCGGCAAGGTAGCGGCTGGAGGCCGCATGGACAATCCCGGACGGGGTGGTATGGCTGGCAGCGAACGGAGGGATGCCATGGATGCCGATGTCCTGATCGCGGGGGGCGGGCTGAACGGGCCGGCGCTGGCACTGGCGCTGGCGCAGGGCGGGCTGTCGGTCGTGGTGGTGGATGCGCGTCCCGCGCCGCAGCGCGCCGAAGCCGGCTTTGACGGCCGGGCCTATGCGCTGGCGCTGGCCTCGAAGCGGCTGCTGGCCGCGCTGAGGGTCTGGGACCGGGTCTCCGCGCTGGCCCAGCCGATCCGGAAGATCCGCGCCAGCGACGGGCGCCCCGGCGAGGGCGCCTCCCCCCTGATGCTGACCTTCGATTCCGCCGAGATCGAGGAAGGCCCGATGGGCTTCATGCTGGAAGACCGGCACCTTTACGGGGCCTTCCTTTCGGCGATGGAGGCGACGCCCGACCTGCGGCTGATCTCGGGCCAGACGGTCGTGGCGCAGGAGGCCGGGCCGGCGGGGGTGACGGTCACGCTCGGCACCGGCGCGCAGCTTTCGGCGCGGCTGCTGGTCGGCTGCGACGGGCGGGGCTCGGGCGTGGCGGCACGGGCGGGCATCCGCCGCGTCGGCCACGGTTACGGCCAGACCGCGCTGGTGACGGCCCTGCGGCACGAGAAGGACCATGAGGGCACCGCGCATCAGTTCTTCATGCCGGCCGGACCGCTGGCCATCCTGCCGCTGCCCGGCGGCCACCATTCCAGCATCGTCTGGAGCGAGACGGATGCCGAAGCCGCGCGGATACAGGCGCTGGACGACGAGGGCTATCTTGCCGCCCTGCGCCCGCGCTTCGGCGATTTCCTCGGCAGCCTCGCGCTCGCGGGGGCGAGGTTCAGCTATCCGCTGAACCTGACGCTGGCCGAACGCTTCATCGCGCCCCGCGTGGCGCTGGTGGGCGATGCCGCCCATGGCGTGCATCCGATTGCCGGCCAGGGTCTCAATCTAGGGCTGCGCGACGTGGGCGCGCTGGCCGAGGTGCTGGTGCTGGCGCAGCGGCGCGGCGACGACATCGGCGCGGCACTGGTGCTTGAGGAATACCAGCGCTGGCGCCGGTTCGATTCCACGACGCTTGCCCTTGGCATGGATACGGTCAATCGCCTGTTTTCCAACGACAACCCGGTGCTGCGGCTGGGGCGCGATCTGGGCCTTGGCCTGGTGAACGCGCTGCCCGGGCTGCGTCGGCGGTTCATCCGGCAGGCGGCCGGGCTGTCGGGCGACCTGCCGCGCCTGCTGGCGGGCAAGCCGATCTGACCCGCCCCTGATCTGCCTTCGATCCCCCGGGGGCTGGACCCGGCGCCGGCAGACGGGCAAGACTGGCCCGGTTGACCGCAACAGAGGGCTGGCCGATGGAGATTCGCGAATTCGGTGTCGAGATCTGGATGAACGCCCATGAGACGGGCGCGCAGTTCAACCTGGCCGAAACCTGTGTCGATTCGATCACCATCGCCGATCTGCTGGTGCTGACCGGCCGGAATGATGCCGCGCTGGCCGAGCTGCTGCCGATGCGGATGGATTACGGCGCGATCACCGGGTCGGACCGGCTGAAGGATGCGATCTGCGCGCTTTACACCGGCCAGAACCGGCAGAACGTGATTGTCGCCCATGGCACCATCGGCGCGAACCATCTGGTGCATTCGGCGCTGGCGGGCCCGGGGGATGTGGTGGTCTCGGTCCTGCCGACCTATCAGCAGCACCATTCCATCCCCGAAGCCTGCGGCGCCGAGGTCCGCGCGCTGTGGCTGCGGCCCGAGAACGGCTGGCTGCCGGACATGGCCGAACTTTCCGTCCTTGCAAAGGGCGCGAAGCTGATCGCCCTGACCAACCCCAACAATCCGACCGGCGCGCTGATCGGCCGCGCGGGGCTGCTGGAGATCGCCGCGATCGCCCGGCGCGAAGGCGCCTTCGTCCTTTGTGACGAAGTCTATCGCGGCACGGACCAGGAGGGCAGCGGCTTCACGCCGTCGATCGCGGACCTTTACGAGAAGGGCATCTCGACCTGCGGCATGTCCAAAGCCTTTTCGCTGGCGGGCCTGCGGCTGGGCTGGGTTGCGGCACCTGAAGAGGTGATCCGGGCGGTTTCGATCCATCGCGACCATACCACGATCAGCGTCGGCCGGCTGGACGACCATTTCGCGACCCTGGCACTGGAACATGCCGACCGCATCCTTGCGCGCAGCCGCCGTATCACTCGGGAAAACCTGTCGATCCTCGATGCCTGGGTCGCGGGCGAGCCACGGATTTCCTATGTCAGGCCGCGCTCGGGGACCACGGCGCTGCTGCGCTATGACCTGCCGATGACCTCGGCCGAGTTGTGTCTGGCGCTCCAGGCGGAAACCGGGGTCATGCTGTTGCCCGGTTCGGCGCTGGACATGGAGGGCTATCTGCGCATCGGCTATGCCTGCGCGACGGATACCCTGCGGCGGGGCCTCGATCTGTTCTCGGGCTGGCTGGCGCGGCAGGGCTAGACCATGCGCATCCTTTCCGTCACCGGCGTCAAGGACGAAGGGCCGTTCCTGCTGGAATGGCTGGCCTGGCACCGGCTGATCGGGATCACGGATTTCATGGTGTTTTCAAACGATTGCAGCGATGGCACCGACCGCATGCTGGATCTGTTGCAAGGCGCCGGCCTGCTGATCCACCGCCCCCATTCCGCCCCCCCGGGCAGCAGCGTCCAGTGGCAGGCACTGGGCGCGGCCTGGGCGCATCCGCTGCGGCTGGCGGCCGACTGGATGCTGGTCTCCGATGTCGACGAATTTCCCATGGTCCATACCGGCCGCCACCGCCTGCCCGACCTGATCGCCGCCCTGCCCGGGGGGACCGAAGCCATCGCCCTGGCCTGGCGGCTGTTCGGCAATTCCGGCGCGATCCGCTTTTCCGACCGGCCGGTGACGCAGCAGTTCGACCACTGCGCCCCCGACGGGATGCAGCACCCCGTCGCCGCCACCTTCTTCAAGTCGCTGTTCCGGCCCGCGGCCTTTGCCGGCCCCGGCGTCCACCGGCCGGCACAGCGGCCGGGGCATCGCGTGGCCTGGGTAGACGGCAGCGGCACCCTCCTGCCCGAGGCCTTCGCCGCCGATGGCCGGCGCCTGTCGCTCTACCCGGCCAAGGACATGCGCCGGCTGGCCGAGATGCACCATTATTCGCTGCGCTCGGTCGAGAGTTTCGTCGTCAAATCCGCCCGCGGCCTGCCCAACCGCGGCGACAAGGCCATCGACCTGGCCTATTGGGTCGAGCGTAATTTCAACACCGGGGTCAACCGCGCGGCCGCGGCACTGGCGGAACCGCTGGCCGAGACCATCGCCGCGCTCAAGGCCATCCCCGGCGTGGCCGAAGCCCATGCCGCGGCCTGCGCCTGGCACCGTGCCGCCTTCCTGCGGCTGGTGGCCGAACCGGGGCCCTACCGGCTGTTCACTGGCTGCATCCACGCCGCGCAATCCGCCGCCCTGCCCGACACCCTCGCGACCGAGCTTTACCGGATGTTCCAGCGCGTGGGCATTCCGGCGGGCTGATCCTTCAGACCGGCACGAAGCTGTCCCGGGCGGGATCGTACTGCTGCAGATCGCCCTCGCCGATGTTGTTCCATAGCCCGTGGACCGTCAGCCGGTCGCTCTCGACCGCCTCGCGCACGAAGGGGAAGGTCATCAGATTGGCAAGGCTGATCAGGACGGCCTCCTTCTCCAGCGCCTCGAGGATCTGGTCCGGCGGCAGTGCCGACACCCGATCGAAGCCCGGACGAAGGATATCCATCCAGCGACCGACGAAGCTCGTCGCCTCCTCGAGCTGCGGCGCATGCCCGGTGCACATGTCGTGGCAACCCTTGACGCCGCCGCAGTTGGAATGCCCGAGAACCACGATATGCGCCACCTTCAGCGCCGCCACCGCATATTCCACCGTGGCTGAGGTGCCGTGGTTCTTGCCGTCGGGCGTATAGGGCGGCACCAGCCCGGCGATGTTGCGGTGAATGAAGAATTCGCCCTCGTCGGCCCCGAAGATCGAGGTGACATGCACCCGGCTGTCGCAACAGGAAATCACCATGGCGCGCGGATGCTGGCCGTAATCGGCCAGCCGGCGGTACCAGGCGCGGTTTTCCTGATAGGCCGTGGCTTTCCAGCCGTGAAACCGATGCACCAGATACGAAGGCAGGGGACGGGCGTGGTTCATCGTCAGACTCCTTGCTGCCCCGGAATTAGGATGCATTCGCAGAAAATCCTAGGGGCAAAGTTGCGTATCCATTGCCAGGCTTAGCGAAGTGTCAAGCTTGCAGGCCGAAGGATTGGACCGGGGCGAACAGGGGTCCGGGGTCAGGACATGGATGATACAGGCAAGATCACGGCGTTCCGGCCGGTCGAACGGGTGCGCCAGGATGGCGAGGCGATCGCCGCCATCTACCGCAACCTGGGCACGGCCACCGCCGAACAGATGGTGACGCGGGCACTGGGCGAACTGGCGCTGACGATGGCGGGAATCGCCTCGCAGGTGAAGGAGCGGCAACTGACCGATCTCGCGCGCCAGTTGCGACGGTTGCAGCGCATGGCGGAAAACCTCGGGATGATCAGCCTGGCGCAGGTCGCCGGCCATGCGCTCGACTGTCTCGAACGCAGCGACAGCACGGCCTTTTCCGCCGTCTGGGCGCGGTTGCTGCGGGTGGCGGAACGCTGCCTCGCCATCGACAAGGGCTTTGCCGATCGGTCAATCTAGCGCGGGCCTTGCGGCCGGGGCGGCGGGCGGACTAGGCTTTGCCGCGTCAGCCCCTGCCGGATCATGCCATGCCCTCCGCTCCGCACCCCATCCCGCCTCCCGCCCCGCCGGCCACTTTCGCCGATCCGGCCGCCCCCGCGCTGCCACTCCATGTCCTGCGGCCCGAAGACCTGGCGGATTATCTGGCCGGCCCCGGTGCGGCGGCGGCCGACTGGCTGGTAGCCTCGGGGTTCGAGGCCGGTGCCGGCGACTGGCGCCTCCTGCCCGGACCGGGGGGAATTTCCGGCGCCGTGGCCGGGTTCGGCACCGACAAGGCCCGCCGCCGGCAGCGGTTCGGCCTTGCCCGCGCGGCCGCGGCCCTGCCGGCCGTGACCTGGCGGCTCGAAGGCCGGCTGTCGCCCGCGGAACGCGAGGAGGCGGCGCTCGGCTGGCTGCTGTCGGCCTACCGTTTCGACCGCTACCGCCCGGACAGGCCAGCGCCCACCCCCGCACGGCTGCAAGCGCCCGCAGGCATCGACGTCGGGCGGATCGAAGCCATGGCCGCCGGCGAATTCCTGACCCGCGACCTGATCAACACCCCGGCCCAGGACATGGGTCCCGCCGAGATCGAAGCCGCGCTCTTCGACCTCGCCGGCCGGTTCGGTGCCACCGCAACGGCCATCCGCGGCGACGATCTGCTCGCCGCGAACCTGCCGATGATCCATGCGGTCGGCCGCGCCTCCCCCCGCGCGCCGCGGCTGCTGGACCTGCGTTGGGGCGCGGCCGGCCCCCGGCTGACGCTGGTCGGCAAGGGCGTCTGCTTCGACACCGGCGGTCTGAACCTGAAGCCTTCGTCGGGCATGAACCTGATGAAGAAGGACATGGGCGGTGCCGCCACCGTCCTCGGCCTTGCCCGGATGATCATGGCGCTGGATCTGCCGCTGCGCCTGCGCGTCCTGATCCCGGCGGTGGAGAACGTGATCGCCGGCAATGCGCTGAAACCCAAGGATATCCTGACCAGCCGCAAGGGCCTGACGGTCGAGGTGAACGACACCGACGCCGAAGGTCGCCTGATCCTCGCCGACGCCCTCGCCCTCGCCGCGGAGGAGGAGACCGACGCCCTGATCTCGATGGCCACGCTGACCGGCGCGGCCCGCGTCGCGGTCGGCCCCGATCTCGCGCCCTACTGGGCAGAGGATGACGCCATGGCCGCGGCCCTCGAACGGGGCGCCAGGACGGGGTTCGATCCGGTCTGGCGCATGCCCTTCCACGACGCCTATGAAAGCGTGATCGAGCCGGGGATCGCCGATCTCGACAATGCGCCCGGCTTCGGCTTTGCCGGCGCCACCACCGCGGCCCTGTTCCTGCGCCGCTTCGCCGATCACCCGCGCTATTTGCATTTCGACATCTACGGCCATACCCCCGCCGATGCGCCGGCACGGCCGAAGGGCGGGGTCGGCCAGGGCGCCCGGGCGGTGCTCTGCGCCTTGCCCGCCCTGCTGGATCTCTAGGATGGATCGCCGTCTCACCCCGTTTTCGGGCCGCATCGCCCATGTCTCGCTGGCAGATGACCTCCCCGGCATCCCGGTGACACCGGGAGAGGCGGCACGCATTGCAGCCCCGCTCACCGATCTCTGCGCTACCCCCGCCGGCGTGCGCGACCGTCAACTGATCCACGGCGCCGAAGTCACGGTGATCGACCGGCAGGCCGGCCATGCCTTCGTCATGGCTGCGGCCGACGGCTATTGCGGCTGGGTGGCCGAGACGGCCCTCGCCGCGCCCGATCCTGCCACCCATCGCGTCGCCACCCGCGGCACCCATCTCTATTCCGCCCCGAAGGTCCAGGCCGGACCGCTGCTGGCGTTGCCGCTCAATGCCCGGCTCAATGTCACCGGGCTGACCGGAACCTGGGCCGAGACCGCCGAAGGCTTCGTGCCGGCGGCCCATCTCGCCCCCCTGGACGAGCCGGCCGAGGATCCGGTGGCGGTGGCCGAACTGCTGCTCGGCACCCCCTATCTCTGGGGCGGGAACTCGGCGCAGGGGGTCGATTGTTCCGGGCTGGTGCAGCTTGCCTTCCACGCCGCCGGCCGCGCGATGCCCGGCGACAGCGATCTTCAGCGCGGCATGGGCACGGAAATCCCGGCCGGCACCGAACAGCGCGGCGACCTGATCTTCTGGAAGGGCCATGTCGCGCTGGTCGCCCGCCCGGGGCTGATCCTGCACGCCAGCGGCCATACGATGAGCGTCGCCTACGAGGATCTCGCCGAGGCCATCGCCCGCATCGCGGCGCAGGACGGCGCGCGGGTTCTCGCCCGCCGCCGCCCCTGATCTTCCTCTTGACCGAAATATCCCCGGGGGAATCCCTGCCCCTTTACGGGGCGGGGATGGGGGCAGCGCCCCCCTGCGGGATGCGTGGCCCGTGGCCGCGCGATCACTCGACCGGCCGGATCAGCCGGCGCTCCAGCACCTTCAGCACGGCCGCCAGATCGTGGCCGCGGCGCAGGATCTGGCCGCCGGCCGCCACAACCGCGAACATGCCCTGTTTCTGGCGCAGCTTCGGCCGTTTCTCGATACGGTAGAGCGGCACCTCCGCGGTCCGGCGAAACACCGCGAAGACCGCCGCCTCGGCGCCATGGTATATGCCGTAATCCCGCCATTCTCCGGCGGCCACCATCTGGCCGTAAAGCCGCAGGATCGTCGACAACTCCCGCCGGTCGAAGGCAACCGGCTCCGGCTGCCGGCCGCCCGCGGGAAAGGGGACGGGCGCTTCCAGGTTCATGGATCAAATCTGCCCCCGGGCCGCGACAAAAGCAAGCCCGCAGCACCCTGTCCGGCCGGTCCGGTCGGCGCGCCCCCGCGCCGGGATCAGCCGAAGCCGGGCGCCAGCCGGATCTCTCCGGTATCGAGCCCGCGCCAGTTGCGCTGCACGGGATTGAGCCGCCTGACCGTTGCCGGGTGATCCGCCGCCAGCACGCCCAGTTTCACCAGAAGGCCGGCGATCGCCGCCTCCGAGGCTCGCGAGGCGCCATCTAGGACCTTCAGCGCGATCCCCATGCCCCTTTCCGGCACGATGGCCACGAAGACCGCCTCGGCCCCGGTCTTGATGGCGACGCGCCCGTCCATGGCGCGCATCAGTTCGGTACAGGCCCGCCCCTCGCCCGCGACCAGTTCGGGATAGGCTGCCATGGCCCGGGTCAGCCGGTGCATCGCATCCTCCCGCGCGCCCGCGCCCTCGCGGGCATTGGCAAAGCGCGCCATCCCCCGCGCCAGCCCTTCGAGCGTCATGGCGAAATTCGGGGCCGAACAGCCGTCGATCCCCCAGCCGGCGATGGTTTCGCCCGTCACCTCCTCGGTCGCGGCGCGGATCGCCACCTGCAGCGGGTGATCGATCCCGACATATTCCGGACCGGCCTTCAGATGCTGGGTCACGGTCAGGAAGCCGGAATGCTTGCCCGAACAGTTGTTGTGCAGCTGGCAGGGCGCCTGCCCGGCGCGGATCAGCCGGTCGCGCTCCTCCCGGTCATAGGGTTCATGGGCGCCGCAGCGCAGATCGGCCTCGCCCAGCCCCAGATCGGCGATCCAGCGCGCGGCCATGTCGACGTGAAGATGCGCGCCCTGGTGGCTGGCGCAGGCCAGCGCCAGATGCGCGGGCGTCAGCCCGCGCGCCGCGGCCGCGCCGGTCTCGATCAGCGGCAGGGCCTGGATCATCTTGCACGACGAGCGGGGAAAGATCACCGCCGCCGGGTTGCCCCAGGCCGCCACGATTCCCGTCGCATCGCAGATCACCGCATGGCCGAGATGGGTGCTTTCCACCACACCGCCGCGCCAGAGTTCCGCCACCGGGACCGCCCCGTCATCGACCCTCGCCATCGCTTTCCCTCACAGCTGTGCGATTTTCTGCCCATGGGGCTTTCGCCCAATGGCGTTTTTGCGTAATTCTGCAGTATCGGGTTCAGAACGCCCCCGCCAGTCAAGAAAAGGCCGAAGGGCCAGCCTCGGGGGCGACAAGAGGCACAAGACAGCTTGGAGGCTGCGTCAGACATGACTACCGCCCTTCGCCGCGCCCTCGGGGCGGCCGCAATCGCCCTGATTGTTCCGCTTGGCGCCACGGCGCAGGAATCGAGCAATCGCGTCAATACGATCACCGACTGGAACGTGTTCGTCGAGGACAAGCCCAGCAAGGAGTGCTGGGGCGTCTCCAAACCGAAGGAGACGGTGAACAGCCGCGACGGCAAGCCCGTGTCGGTGCGCCGCGGCGACATCCTGCTCTTCGTCACCTTCCGTCCGGGCAAAAGCCCGGAAATCTCGTTCACCGGCGGCTATCCCTTTGCCAATGGCTCGACCGTGAATGTCAGCGTCGACGGCAAGGACTATGAAATGTTCACCGATGGTGAATGGGCTTGGCCGGGCAGTGCCGCCGACGACGCGGCCCTGATGGGCGCGCTGAAGGCCGGCACGACGGCGATTCTCAGCGCCCGGTCCGGCAAGGGCACCAACACCAGGGACACGTTCTCGCTGCGCGGCTTTACCGCCGCGATGGAGGATGCCGGCAACCGCTGCAAATAGGCAGGTTTCCGCCCGCGACATTCCGCGCCCCGGCCTTGCCGGGGCGCTTTCGTTTTCCGCGCGGATCGCCTATATCCGCACAACCGCCAGATCGCCTGTGACAAGGCCCGACGAAAGGATCTGCCCATGACCTCCCGGACTTCCCCGGTCGCAGCCGCCATCGCCGCAGCGCCCATCACGCAGGATGTGATGACCCTGCCGCGCAAGCTGCCCGAAACCGCGCGCCTCAATCTCGTCGGGCTGACGCGCGACCAGCTTCGCGCCGCCCTGATTGCGGCCGGCACGCCCGAGAAACAGGCGAAGATGCGGGTCGGGCAGATCTGGCAATGGATCTATCACCGGGGCGTGCGCGATTTCGCCGCGATGACCAACCTCGCCAAGGACTACCGCGCCCTGCTGGCCGGGCGGTTCGAGATCGCCCTGCCCGAGGTCGTGACCCGGCAGATTTCGGCCGACGGCACCCGCAAATACCTGCTGCGCATCGCCGGCGGCCATGAGGTGGAAACCGTCTACATTCCCGAAGACGGGCGCGGCACGCTGTGCATCTCGTCCCAGGTCGGCTGCACGCTGACCTGTTCCTTCTGCCACACCGGCACGCAGAAGCTGGTGCGCAATCTGACGGCGGGGGAAATCGTCGGCCAGGTCATGCTGGCGCGCGACGATCTGGACGAATGGCCGCAGCCGGGCGAAGGCTCGGTCGCGGAACGGCTGGTGTCGAACGTCGTCCTGATGGGGATGGGGGAGCCGCTCTACAATTTCGATGCGGTGCGCGACGCGATGCGGGTGGTGATGGATGGCGAGGGTATCGCGCTTGGTCGCCGGCGGATCACGCTCTCGACCTCGGGCGTGGTGCCGGAAATCGCCCGGACGGCCGAAGAGATCGGCTGCCAGCTTGCGGTGTCCTTCCACGCCACCACCGACGAAGTGCGCGACCGGCTGGTGCCGATCAACAAGCGCTGGAACATCGACACGCTTCTTGGCGCGCTGCGCGAATATCCGCGCCTGTCGAACAGCGAACGGATCACCTTTGAATATGTCATGCTGAAAGGCGTGAACGACAGCGATGCCGACGCCCGCAGGCTGGTCAGGCTGATCGCCGGCATCCCGGCCAAGATCAACCTGATCCCGTTCAACGAATGGCCCGGCAGTCCCTATCAGCGCAGCGATTGGGACCGGATCGAAGCCTTTGCCGACATCATCTACAAGGCGGGCTACGCCAGCCCGATCCGCACGCCGCGGGGCGAAGACATCATGGCCGCCTGTGGCCAGCTGAAATCGGCGACCGAGCGGGCACGGAAGTCGCGGGCCGAAATCGCCGCCGAAGCCGGAGTCTGATCGCGCGGGATCACGCCGCCCCGCGCGTCTCCTGTTCCCGCGGGGCTTCGGCTGCATTCCCGGCCGGAGGTTCGGCAACCGGCGCGGGTGCGGCCTCGGATTCTTCGGCGGGTTCTGCCGCGGCGCCCGGCCGCGGCGGCTTGGGTTGCCGGGTCCGGGCGTCCAGCAGGCGGAAGAGCAGCGGGTTGACCAGGATCGACACCAAAGCCCCCGCCACCACCAGATCGCGCGCGGCGGTGGGCAGGATTGCCAGATCCACGCCCATCACCACCAGGATGAACGAGAATTCGCCGATCTGCGCCAATGCGGTCGCGATGGTCAGCGCGATCGGCCGGCTGTAGCCGAAGGCGCGGACGATGCCGAAGGCCGCGACCGACTTCACCCCCAGGATGATCAGCACCGTCACCATGACCGAAAACGGCTGCTCCCACAGCACGGCGGGATTGAACAGCATGCCGACGGCGACGAAGAACAGGACGGCAAAGGCATCGCGGAACGGAAGCGTGTCCTTCAGCGCCTGCGCCGACAGGGTAGAGCCGGCCATCACCATGCCGGCGAAAAAGGCGCCCAGCGCGAAGGACACGCCGAAGACGGCCGCCGCGGCATAGGCCACGCCCAGCGCGATGGCCAGAACCGACAGCCGGAACAGCTCTCGCTGGCCGGTATTGGCAACGAATTCCAGCACCCAGGGGATGACGCGCCGCCCGAAGATCAGCATCACCGCAACAAAGGCCGTAACCTTGACCGCGGTGACAAGGATCGTGGCGCCGACGGCACCGAAGCCCAGCCGCGCGACCTCGGCCGCGCCATCTTCCAGCGGCTGCGCCGTGCCGCCCAGCAGGCCGGCAACCGCCGGAACCATCACCAGCGTCAGGATCATCACCAGATCCTCGACGATCAGCCAGCCGACCGCGATGCGCCCCTGTTCGGTGGCGACCAGATCGTGTTCCTGCAGGGCGCGCAGCAGCACCACGGTCGAGGCGACCGACAGCGCCAGCCCGAAGACCAGCCCGCCGCCAAGTCCCCAGCCCAGAAGCCAGCCCAGCCCCACGCCCGCCACCGTCGCGACGGAGATCTGGACGATTGCGCCGGGAATGGCGATCGCCTTCACCGCCAGCAGTTCCTTCAGCGAGAAATGCAGCCCCACGCCGAACATCAGCAGGATCACGCCCATCTCGGCCAGCTGGCTCGCAATTTCCTGATTGGCGACGAAACCGGGGGTGAACGGGCCGAGGATGACGCCGGCCGCCAGATATCCCGCGATCAACGGCAGCTTCATGCGATGCGCAATCACCCCCAGAATGCAGGCAAGCACCAGGCCCACGGCCATCGTCGTAATCAGGGGGGTATCGTAATGCATCGGTCCTCGTCGGTCGGGCGGCGGAGTGGCGGTGGTTTCGGGCATAACGAAGACGCCGGCGGTTGCGGCCGTCTGCCCTGTGAAATCAGTTATGGCGATCTGCGCCGGGTTCAAGCAAGAACGACATTGCCGGGGGTCACAATATCGCCGGATTTGCAACAGGATGTTTCAACATCGCCGACAGAAAGCCAGCCCCGCGCCATGGACCTTCCGCTGATCCGCAACGACACCGCGCGCCGCCTGTTTCTCGACCGCCACGCCCTGGCAGAGCCGCCGGCCGGCGATGCAAGCGGCGCGGCCCTTGCCGCGCTGATCGACCGGCTGGGATTCGTCCAGGTCGACAGCATCGCCACGGTCGAACGCGCACATCACATGATCCTTCGCGCCCGCCGGCCCTCCTACCGCCCGGCCGCGCTGACACCGCTGCTGGAGCGGGACCGGCATCTGTGGGAACACTGGACGCATGACGCCTCGATCCTGCCGGTGGATCTGTTTCCGCACTGGCATCATCGCTTCGACCATAACCGCGCCCGGCTGGTCGACCGCTGGACCGGCTGGCAGCGCCCGGGATTCGAGACGAAATTCGACGAGGTGCTGCGGCGGGTGGCCGATTACGGCCCGGTCAGCGCCGCCGAGGTCGGCGAGGGCGAGGAACGCGGCAAGGGCGGATGGTGGGACTGGCACCCCTCGAAGGCCGCGCTGGAATATCTGTGGCTGGTGGGAGAACTGTCCGTCACCCGGCGCGAGAACTTCCGCAAGTTCTACGACCTGACCGAGCGGGTGATCCCGGCCGCGCATCGGGGCGCCGGCCCGGACCGCGCCGAAACCGTCGACTGGGCCTGCCGCGGCGCGCTCGACCGCCTCGGCTTCGCCACCAGCGGCGAACTTGCCGCCTTCTGGGCCGCGATCCGCCCGGAAGAGGCGAAGGACTGGTGCCGCGCCGCACTGGACCGGGGCGAGGTGATCGAGACCGAGGTCGAGGGCTGGACCGGCGCCCGCCGGCGCGTGGTGGCCTGGCCCGGCACGCCGGCGGAAACCCCGCCCGAGCCGACCGGGCGGTTGCGCGTCCTGTCCCCCTTCGATCCCGCCCTGCGCGACCGCAAGCGGGCCGAGTTCCTGTTCGGCTTCTTTTACCGGATCGAGATCTACATCCCCGAACCCAGGCGACAATACGGCTATTACGTCTTTCCGCTGCTGGAGGGCGACCGGCTGGTCGGGCGGCTGGACGCCAAGGCGCATCGCGACGAGGGCGTGCTGCGTGTCCGCGGCTTCTGGCCCGAGGCGGGCATTCGCCTCGGCACCGGCCGGCGCGCGCGGCTTGAGGCCGAGCTGGACCGGCTGGCGCGGTTCGCGGGGTGCGATCGGGTGGACTTCCTGCCGGGATGGGAGCGCGAGACGCTGCGTCCCGCTGCCGATTGACGGGCCGACCCGCCCATGGCCGGATGACAGCGCCGGCCCTTCGGGCTATGGTCCGCGCGGTAGAATCCGGGGTCCACCCCGGACGGGCAGAGAACGGGCAATCTGTGGCGCGGCGAAAGGGATCAGAGACCGGCCAGCCAGGGCTGGCAGACCGCTATGCGGCATGGACGGTGCGGCGGACCTCTCCCGCCACCGGATTCCTGTCGCAGCCGGAGCCGCGCTCGATCGGGCTTTATGCCCGCGGCAAACAGATCGTGGCCGGCAACATCCTGCTGGCGGGTCATCTTGTCACCGGCAAGCCCGGCGCCTCGCTCTGGGATCTGGCCGCGCCCGACCCCGCTTTCGCCGCCGAGGCACAGGGTTTCGCCTGGCTTGACGATCTTGCCGCTCTTGGCACGCCCGAGGCGCGGCGGTTGGCGCAGGACTGGACGCGCGACTGGATCAGGCGATTCGGCCGTGGCCGCGGCCCGGGCTGGACGCCCGGCCTGACCGGCCGCCGCGTCATACGCTGGATGCATCACGCCGTGTTCCTGCTGTCGCATCAGGACGCTGCCGCCCAGGATCTGCTGCTGACCTCCCTGACGCGGCAGGCGGCCTATCTGGCCCGCCGCGCCCGTGCCGCCCGTCCTGGCCTGCCCCGGTTCGAGGCGCTCATCGGCCTGCTCTACGCCGGGCTGTCGCTGGAGGGGATGGAGCGCCACGCCACCCCCGCGCTGGATGCGCTTTGCCGCGAATGCAGGACCGAGATCGACGAGGAGGGCGGGCTTGCCACCCGCAACCCCGAGGAATTGCTCGACATCCTGACGCTGCTGGCCTGGGCGATCCGCGCCCTGGCCGAGACCGACCGCCAGATCCCGCCGCAGCTTGCCCAGACGGTCGACCGCATCGCACCCTGCCTGCGGGTGCTGCGCCATTCCGATGGCGGTCTGGCGCGGTTCCATGGCGGCGGCGCGGGCCGCGAGGGGCGGCTCGACCAGGCGCTCGCCGCCTCGGCCATGCCACGGCCCTCGGGGCATCTGGCGCGGGCCATGGGCTACGGCCGGCTGTCGGGCGGGCGCACCTCGGTGATCATCGATGCGGCCGATCCGCCCGGCAATGCCGCCGCGGCGACCGCCCATGCCTCGACCGCCGCCTTCGAACTGACCTCGGGACGGCGCCCGCTGATCGTCAGTTGCGGATCGGGGCGCGGCTTCGGTGCGGAATGGCAACTGGCGGGCCGCGCGACCCAGTCGCATTCGGCGCTCTGCATCGACGGCTTTTCCTCTTCACGCTTCGGCCGGGAGTCCCGCGACGGCCGCCTGACCGAGCGGGCGCATGTCTCCGGCCTGCGCAGCACCGCCGGAGACGGCGCGATGGTCATCCTGTCGCATGATGGCTGGTCCGCCAGCCACGGTCTGATCGCCACCCGCGAACTGCATCTGTCGGCCGACGGCCGGCGCCTTGGCGGCACCGACATCCTGGCGGCCCAGACCGCCGCCGAACGCGCCAGATTCGACAGCCTCGGCCTCGACGGCGTCGCCTTCTCGCTGCGGTTCCACCTGCATCCCGATGTCGACGCCTCGCTCGACATGGGCGGGCATGCGGTGTCGATGCAGCTGCGGTCCGGCGAGATCTGGGTGTTTCGCCACACCAGCCTGTCGCAACTGGCGCTGGAGCCCTCTGCCTATCTGGAGGAGGGCCGGCTGAAACCGCGGCCGACGCAGCAGATCGTCCTGTCGGGCGTGGCCCGCACGCATGAGACACGGATCGGCTGGACCTTGGCCAAGGCACAGGATACTCCGCTGGCCATTCGCGATCTGGACCGGGACGATCCGGTTCCCATCTGACCCCGGAGGCCGTCTTGTCCGATCCCGTCCGCATCCGCCGCGCGCTGCTGTCCGTCTCGGACAAGACCGGCCTCGTCGACCTTGCCCGGGCGCTGCACGGCCATGGGGTCGAACTGCTGTCGACGGGCGGCACCGCGGCGGCCCTGCGCGACGCCGGGCTGCCGGTGCGCGACGTGTCCGATGTGACCGGGTTTCCCGAGATGATGGACGGCCGGGTCAAGACCCTGCACCCCAACGTGCATGGCGGGTTGCTGGCCCTGCGCGACAATGCCGAGCATCGCGCGGCGATGGAGACGCATGGTATCGGCGCGATCGACCTGCTGGTGGTAAACCTCTACCCGTTCGAGGCGACAGTGGCCAAGGGCGCCGACTACGACACCTGCATCGAGAACATCGACATCGGCGGCCCCGCGATGATCCGCGCCGCGGCGAAGAACCATGCCTTCGTGGCCGTGGTCACGGATACCGAAGATTACGCCCCCCTTCTGGCCGAGATCGCGGCGCGGGGTGGCACGACACGCGCCTTCCGCCAGCGGCTGGCGCTGACCGCCTATTCGCGTACCGCGGCCTATGACACCGCCGTCTCGACCTGGCTTGCCGGCGCGCTGGACGAGTCCGCGCCGCGCTACCGCGCCTTTGCGGGCAAGCTGGCGCAGACCCTGCGCTATGGCGAAAATCCGCACCAGCAGGCGGCCTTCTACCGTGACGGCTCCTCCCGCCCCGGGGTGGCCACGGCGCGGCAGTGGCAGGGCAAGGAACTGTCCTACAACAACATCAACGACACCGATGCCGCCTTTGAACTGGTGGCGGAATTTTCCGGCAGTGGTCCGGCCTGCGCGATCATCAAACATGCCAATCCCTGCGGCGTCGGCCAGGCCGGCACCCTGCGCGAGGCCTATCTGCGCGCCTGGAACTGCGACCGTACCTCGGCCTTCGGCGGCATCGTCGCCCTGAACCGGGCGCTCGACGCGGAAACGGCGGAAGAAATCGTCAAGATCTTTACCGAGGTGGTGATCGCCCCCGGCGCGACCGAGGCCGCAAGGGCGATCTTTGCCGCGAAGAAGAACCTGCGGCTTCTGACCACCGAGGCCCTGCCCGATCCGAAGATGGCGGTCCTGTCCTTCCGTCAGGTCGCGGGCGGGTTCCTGGTGCAGGGATCCGATGTGGACGACGTGACGCGCGAGGGGCTGAAGGTGGTGACGCGACGGGCGCCCTCCGCGGCCGAACTGGACGATCTCCTCTTCGCCTGGAAGGTGGCCAAGCATGTGAAATCGAACGCCATCGTCTATGTGAAGGACGGCGCCACCGTGGGCATCGGGGCCGGGCAGATGAGCCGGGTCGACAGCACGCTGATCGCCGCCCGCAAGGCCGGCGAGATGGGCGAGATCCTCGATCTGCCCGAAACGCCGGCCCGCGGCTGCGTGGCGGCTTCGGACGCCTTCTTCCCCTTCCCCGACGGGATCGAGGTCCTGGCCTCGGTCGGCGCGACGGCGGTGATCCAGCCCGGCGGCAGCCTGAACGACCCCGCGGTGATCGAGGCGGCCGACAGGCTGGGTCTCGCCATGGTCCTCACCGGCCAGCGGCATTTCCGGCATTGAACAGCTCCGGCCCCTTTTTCCCGCGGGACCGCCATGGTGCAAAGGGCAGCGCCCGGCCCGCGGGGTGGGCGGGTGGGCGCGGGCCGGGCGCTGCCCGGGGTGCCGCCGGACGCAACGACCCAACCCCCTTGCCCGCAGGATCGCTGACATGGCCTCCAGCCCCGTGAAAACCCGCCTGCTGACCGTCTCTGCCATGATCACCTTCGCGGTCGATCAGATCTCGAAACTGGCCGTGGTCCATGGCCTGAACCTGGTCGACCGGGGCGAGATCGACGTGCTGCCGCCCTATCTGAACTTCCGCATGGCCTGGAACTACGGCATCAACTTCGGCCTTTTCGCCGGAGAGTCCGGCATCATGCGCTGGCTGCTGATCGCGGTGGCGCTGGCCATCTCGGCCTGGGTCTGGCTCTGGGTGCGCCGCGCGGGCTTCGGCCCCCTTGCGCAGATCTCGGCCGGCCTGCTGATCGGCGGCGCCATCGGCAATGTCGTCGACCGGCTGCGCTATGGGGCGGTCGCGGATTTCCTGAACATGTCCTGCTGCGGCATCGAGAACCCCTTCGCCTTCAACGTCGCCGATATCGCCATCTTCGCGGGCGCGCTGGGTCTGGTCCTCTTCGCCGGCAAGGGCGGGCCGCATTCGCGCAACGGCCGGAAAGGCTGACCGAAAGACCCCGTGACGGGCGCGGATTCATGCGCTAAGACAGGCCAGAGCAGATCGGAGGCAGGAATGCGGGCAAAGGCAGGCGCAGGCGCCATCGCGGTGGTGGCGATGCTGGCGGTCGCCGGCTGCAGCGCACCCAGGGGCGACGGCACCGACCTCATGAACCTGAAGTCGAAGGACGGCCCGGACGAATTCGCCATTCTGCCACCCAAGCCGCTGGCCATGCCCGAAACGCTGAGCGAACTGCCCGCCCCCACCCCGGGCGGCAGCAACCGCACCGATCCCACACCCGAGGCCGATGCCATCGTGGCCCTCGGTGGCAAGCCGCAGAAGGCCGGCGGCATTCCCGCCGCGGACGGCGCGCTTTACGCCCAGGCCACCCGCTACGGCATCGAGGCCGATATCCGCGGCGTTCTGGCCGGCGAGGATCTGGAATGGCGGCGCGATCACAAGGGCCGCATTCTCGAACGGCTGTTCAACGTGAACGTCTATTATCGCGCCTATCGCAAGCAATCGCTCGACCAGTATGCCGAACTGGACTTCTGGCGCGCCCGCGGCGTGAAGACGCCCTCGGCCCCGCCGCCGAAGAAGGGCGAGGACTAGGCCCGGCAGTTCCGGCGCCCGCGCGGTGCCCCGGAACGTGCCTTTCCGTCGACCATCGACCCCGGAGGACGTGATGCACCGGCTATATACCCTTGTCCGCGGCGGCCTTGTCGCCCTGACGACGATCTGGCCGCTGGCCACGCTTGCCGAGGATGCGCAGACCTTCCGCCTCGACAACGGGCTGGAGGTCGTGGTGATCGAGGATCACCGTGCCCCGGTCGTGGTCCAGATGATCTGGTACAAGGCCGGCGCCGCGGACGAACCGCCCGGCAAGTCCGGCATTGCGCATTTTCTTGAACATCTGATGTTCAAGGGCACAGCGAAGATACCGCCGAATGCCTTTTCCGCCATGGTCGAGGCGCAGGGCGGCGACGACAATGCCTTCACCTCCTGGGATTACACCGCCTATTACCAGCGCATCGCGGCCGACCGCCTGCCCATGGTGATGGAGATGGAGGCAGACCGGATGCGCAACCTGCGCCTGCTGCCGGAAGATGTCGAGACCGAGCGCGAGGTCATCCTGCAGGAGCGCGCGCAGCGGATCGACAGCGAACCCGGCGCGCAGCTGAAGGAACAGATGCGCGCCGCGCTGTTTCGCAACGGGCATTACGGCATTCCGGTGATCGGCTGGCGTCACGAGATGGCGGCGCTGACGCGCGAGGATGCGCTGGCCTGGTATCGCCGGTATTATGCCCCGAACAACGCCTATCTCATCATCGCCGGCGACGTGACGCTGGATCAGGTGAAGACGCTGGCCGAGAAATATTACGGGCTGATCCGACCTTCGGAGGGCATCACCCCGCGCCAGCGGCCGCAGGAGCCGCCGTCGGTCGCCGAACGCCGCGTCCTTCTTGCCGATCCGCGCGCGGCCAATCCCTATCTCTATCGCCTCTACCTCGCCCCCGAACGCGATCCGGGCGACCAGAAGACGGCCGCGGCGCTGTCAATCCTGGCCGAGCTTCTGGGGGGCGACGGCCAGACCTCGGTTCTGGCGCGGACACTGCAATTCGACAGCAAGATCGCCGTCCATTCCGCCGCCCTCTACGATGGCACCAGCCTCGACGACGGCACCTTCGGCCTCTATGTCGTGCCGGCCCCCGGCGTGACGCTGCAGGAGGCCGAGGCCGCGATGGATGCCGTTCTGGCCGACTTTCTGGTCAAGGGACCCGATGCCGGTGATTTCGAGCGCATCAAGACCCAGATGCGGGCCGGCGAGATCTATGCCCGCGACGATGTCGAGGGCCTGGCCCGGATGTATGGCGAGGAGTTGAGCATCGGCCTGTCGATCGCCGATATCGAAGGTTACGACGACATTCTCGCCGCCGTCACGCTCGACGATGTCAAGGCCGCCGCAGCGGTCGTCCTTGACCGCAAGAGTTCCGTGACCGGCTGGATGACACCCGCCGAAGCGGCCGCGTCCGCCCCCGCCGCCATGACCGACCCAGCCGACGATCCCGCCGCGGAGTCCCAAGAATGAGCTTTCTCGCCCGTTTCCCGGCCATTTTCGCCCTGATCCTTCTTGCCCTGCCCGCCTGGGCCCAGGTGAAGATCCAGGAGGTGACGACCCCCGGCGGCCTGACCGCATGGCTGTCGGAAAGCCACGACCTGCCCTTCGTGGCGCTGGAGATCTCCTTCGCCGGGGGCACCTCGCTTGACCCGCCCGGCCGGCGCGGCGCGGTGAACCTCATGACCGGGCTGCTGGAGGAGGGCGCCGGCGACATGGACAGCCTTGGTTTCGCGCGCGCCCGCGACTCGCTCGCCGCCCATTTCTCCTTCAGTTCCGGCACCGATACGGTTTCGGTCTCTGCCCGTTTCCTGACCGAGAACCGCGATGCGGCGGTCGATCTGCTGGCGGCGGCCCTGACCCGGCCGCGCTTCGACCAGGATGCGCTGGACCGGGTGCGCGAACAGGTCCTGTCGGGATTGCGCGCCAGCGAAACCGATCCCGGCGAGATTGCCAACCACGCCTTCGACACCATGACCTTCGGCGATCACCCCTATGCCACCGACGGCGACGGCACGCCCGCCAGCGTGGCGGCGCTGACGCGCGAGGACATGATTGCCGCCCATGCCGCCGCGCTGGCCCGCGACCGGGTGGTCATCGCGGCCGCGGGCGATATCACTGCCGCGGATCTCGCGACGCTTCTCGACCGGCTGCTTGGCGGCCTGCCCGCCACCGGCGCCCCGCTGCCGGGACCTGCGCCCTGGAATCTGACCGGCGGCGTCACCGTGATCGACTATCCCTCGCCGCAATCGGTGATCCTGTTCGGCGAACTCGGCATCTCGCGCGACGACCCCGATTTCTTCGCGGCCTTCATCCTGAACGAGGTGCTGGGCGGCAGCCGGTTCTCTTCCCGGCTGATGAGCGAGGTGCGCGAGAAGCGCGGGCTGACCTATGGCATCGGCACCCATATCTATTCGATGGATCACGCGCATATTCTGCTCGGACAGTTCTCGGCAACCAACGACAAGGTGGCCGAGGCGATCGCCGTCATCCGCGAGGAATGGCGCAAGGCGGCCGAAGGCGGGATCACCGAACAGGAACTGGCCGAGACCAAGACCTATCTTACCGGATCCTATCCGCTGCGCTTCGATGGCAACGGCCCCATCGCCGCGATACTGGCCGCGATGCAGAGCGATCACCTGACGATCAGCTATGCCCTGACCCGCAATGAAAGGATCGAGGCCGTCACGCTGGAAGAGGTGCAGCGGGTCGCCGCGCGCCTGCTGCGCCCCGACGCGCTGCGCTTCATCGTCGTGGGCCAGCCCGAGGGGCTGGCGTCCACGCCCTAGCCCGGCCTCCGGCCCGCGCCGAAGGGGGCGCGATCTCAGGGGTTCGGAGAACCGCGGCAGATAGCCGTCCGGATCGGCAACCACGAATTGCCGGTTGCCGACCTCGCCCTCGCCCTTGCGGTACCAGCGGTCTTCCAGTGGCAGGAACAGTGCGATGTTTTCGGCCGCCAGCGCCGCCAGCAGAGGGGCAACCGAGGCAACCTCGATCTGCAGGTTCACCCCGCGGCCGAAGGGCCGTTCCCGCGGCAGGTGGCCGGCATCGAAATCCCGTCCGACGCCGATCTGATCCAGCATCAGTTCCGCCCCCTCCCGCTCCAGATAGCAGAACCCCTCTTCCGGCCGTTCGTAGCGGCAGGAAAACCCCAGCACCCCGCAATAGAACCGGCGTGATACCCGCCAGTCCGTGACCGAAAGTTCCGGCACCAGCGCATTGCCCATCTGTCCCTCCCGAACGCCGGCTTCCGGCTTTTCCGACTCGCGCCCCGCTGCTACATCTTGGCGGATGACGCTTCATACCCCCAATATGACGGATGCCGAGGGGCGCCCGGTGATTCGCCAGCTTGACGAGGCGGCGGTCAACCGCATTGCCGCCGGCGAGGTCGTGGAACGCCCGGCCTCCGCCGTCAAGGAACTGGTGGAAAACGCGCTCGATGCCGGCGCGGGGCGCATCGCCATCGACTATGCCGATGGCGGCAAGACGCTGATCCGGGTAACGGACGACGGCTGCGGCATGACGGCCACGGATTTGCCACTGGCGCTCTCGCGCCATGCCACGTCGAAAATCGACGGGTCGGACCTGCTTGCCATCCATTCCTTCGGCTTTCGCGGCGAGGCGCTGCCGTCGCTCGGCGCCGTGGGCCGGCTGACGCTGATCTCGCGCGCGGCCGGCCATGAGGCGGCGCAGATCCTCTGCCACGG
>JBDHSO010000034.1:0-26535 GCA_039808125.1 Rhodobacter sp.
CCCTCCTTAGCGGTGCTTCAACACCCGCTACCTTGGCACATCGATGCCGCCGGGGGGGCGTCCACCCCATCGCTTACACAGAGACCGTCAGATGCCATCGGACCAACCTGCTGATACCACGTAATATCCGACAATCCCGGATGTCGACGGCCAGTATCAAATCTTTTGAAACCCGGTATCAGAGGTAGTGAAATACAAAACCCGGGGACGCAGAGTCCCCGGGGTATTTGGGTCAAGAGGAAGGGGCGGGGTCAGTCTTCCGCCACTTCGGCCAGGAGCCGGGCGTTGCCGCCGGCTGCCGTGGTGTCGATGCAGGTATGGCGCTCGATCGTGACATGACCGCGGTCGGGCAGCGTGGCGATCAGCGGCAGGATCGGGCCCCGGCGCGCGGCCAGGGCGCGGGCGGCGTCGCGCGCGGTTTCCCCCCAGGCGAGGACGCCGGAAAAGCCGGTGAGCGTGCCGAGCGCCGCCGGTGGCAGATCGGGCGCCTCGACCGCGCGGCCGCCGAGAGCGCGCACGGCCTGGGCCTGGGCCTGGGCGGCGGCCTCGCCCGGGCCGAGGCACAGGATGGGTGCGCGGGGCCACCAGGTCAGCCGGTTCGATTCTCCGGTGGGACCGGGCAGGCTTTCGGTTTCCTCGACCGGGGCAGGCGGTGCGCCGGCGAGGCGGCGCGCGGCCTCCTCTGCGCTGGTGGGCTGGCCGGGCGTGCCCGTCTCCGGCGCGGGCCGGGCGGTGAACCGGGCCAGATAATCCGGCCCGCCGGCCTTGGGGCCGGTGCCCGACAGCCCCTCTCCCCCGAAGGGCTGGCTGCCGACAACGGCGCCGATCTGGTTGCGGTTCACATAGGTATTGCCGGCCCGGATGCGGCGGACCACGCTTTCCACCCGGTCGTCGATCCGGCTGTGCAGGCCGAAGGTCAGGCCGTAGCCGGTGGCATTGATCGCATCGACCACGCTGTCGATCTCGCCCGAGCGGAAGGTCGCGACATGCAGGACGGGGCCGAAGATTTCACGTTCGAGCGCACCGATCGAGGGGATGCGGATCACCGCGGGGGCGATGAAATGGCCAGTCGCCGGCACCTTCAGCTCCTTGAGAAGGCGACCTTCGCGCCGCGCGGTCTCGACATGGGTGCGGATCGTCGAGGCGGCCTCGGCATCGATCACCGGGCCGATGTCGGTCGAGAGCGCCCAGGGGTCGCCGGCCGCGAGTTCGTCCATCGCGCCGAACAGCATCTCCATCATTGGGGCGGCGATATCTTCCTGCAGATAGAGGCAGCGCAGCGCCGAGCAGCGCTGGCCGGCCGACTGGAAGGCCGAGGCCAGAATGTCGCGCACCGCCTGTTCCGGCAGGGCGGTGGAATCGACGATCATCGCATTCAGCCCGCCGGTTTCGGCGATCAGCACCGCCTCGGGCGGCAGGTGTTCGGCCATGCTGCGGCGAATGGCCAGGGCGGTTTCGGTCGACCCCGTGAAGGCGATCCCGGCCACCCGCGGATCGGCCGACAGCATGGCGCCCACCCTGCCGTCGCCGGGCAGAAGTTGCAGCGCGGTCGCCGGCACCCCGGCGCGGTGAAGGAGCGACACCCCAAGGGCGGCGATCAGCGGCGTCTGCTCGGCCGGTTTCGCCAGCACGGCATTGCCGGCGGCCAGCGCGGCCGCGATCTGGCCGGTGAAGATCGCCAGCGGGAAGTTCCAGGGGCTGATACAGGCGAAGATGCCGCGCGGCGGATCGGTCAGCGACGTCGCGCCGGCGGCATAATAGCGCAGGAAATCCGTTGCCTCGCGCAGTTCCGACACGGCGTCGAGCAACGTCTTGCCGGCCTCGCGGGCGAGAAGCGCATAGATCGGGCCGACCTCGGCCTCGTAGAGGTCGGCGGCACGGTTCAGCACCTCTGCCCGGGTTGCGGCATCGGCGGCCCAGGGTTCGGCCAGGCGCAGGGCCGTATCGACATCGGCGGGGCTGGCGGTCAGCACCAGACCCACCTGGGCGCCGGTCGCGGGATTTCGCACCTCGAGCCGCGGCCCACCGGCCGCGCGGCCGGCAAGAAGCGGCGCGGCTTCGGCCAGGGCCTCGGCATGGGGGGTGCGGGCGGCATCGAGCCGGTTGAGATCGGCAATATCGGTCAGGTCGTAGCCATGGGAATTGGCCCGGCCGGGGAAGAGGGCGGCCGAGGGCAGAACGGCGGGATTTTCCACCGATGCAACGGCCTCCATGAAGGTCAGCGGGCAGGCGGCGACCTTTTCCGGCGGCACCTCCTCGTTCACGATCTGGTTCACGAAACTGGAGTTGGCGCCATTCTCCAGCAGCCGGCGGACCAGATAGGCCAGAAGATCGCGATGTGCGCCGACCGGCGCGTAGATGCGGCAGCGCGTGGACTTTTCCGACAGGACAAGATCGTGCAGCCGCTCTCCCATGCCGTGCAACCGCTGAAATTCGAACATGTCGGGGGAAACCCCCATGGCCGATGCCATGTTCAGAACGGCGGCCACCGTATGGGCGTTGTGGCCGGCGAACTGCGGATAGATCCGATCCGTCATGCCCAGCAGCTTGCGCGCGCAGGCGATATAGCTGACATCGGTCGCCTGCTTCCTGGTGAAGACCGGGAAGGAGGAGAGGCCCAGAACCTGCGCGCGCTTGATTTCGGCATCCCAATAGGCGCCCTTCACCAGCCGGACCATGATCCGCCGGTCCAGCCGTTCGGACAGGGCGTAAAGCCAGTCGATCACCGCGCCGCAGCGTCGGCCGTAGGCCTGCACCACCACGCCGAACCCGTCCCAGCCCGCAAGCGAGGGGTCGGCCAGCACGGCCTCGATCACCTCCAGCGAAAGGGCCAGCCGGTCGGCCTCTTCGGCGTCGATGTTGAAGCCAAGGCCGGCGGCACGCGCCAGCCCGGCAAGCGCCCGCACCCGCGGCACCAGTTCCGCCATCACCCGCTCGCGCTTGGCCACCTCATAGCGCGGATGCAGCGCCGACAGCTTGACCGAGATCCCCGGATTGGCCCCGATATCCGATCCTTTCGCCGCCTTGGCGATAGCGGTGATGGCACGGGAATAGGCCAGATGATAGCGGCGGGCATCCGCCTCGGTCCGCGCGGCCTCGCCCAGCATGTCATAGCTGTAGGTATAGCCCTTCGCCTCCAGCTCTCGCGCGCGCGACATTGCAGTGTCGATCGTCTCGCCCAGCACGAACTGGCGGCCCATCTCCTTCATCGCGCGGGAGACGGCCGAGCGGATCACCGGCTCGCCCAGGCGTTTCAGCGCCGCGCGCAGATGGCCGGTGACGCCCGGCTCGCGGTCGTCAAGCACGCGCCCGGTCAGCATCAGCGCCCAGGTCGAGGCATTGACCAGCGACGACGCCGATTTCCCGAGGTGCCGGCCCCAGTCCGAAGGCGCGATCTTGTCCTCGATCAGCGCATCCATCGTGGCGGCATCGGGCACCCGCAGCAGCGCCTCGGCCAGACACATGAGCGCGATGCCCTCGTCGGTGGACAGGCCGTATTCGGCAAGGAACACCTCCATCAGCCCCGGGCGCGAACTGTCGCGGATGCGGCGGACCAGCGTCGCCGCCTCGGCGACGATGCGGGCGCGATCCTCCGGCGAAAGGTCGGCCTCGGCGATCAGCGCCGAGACGAGCGGCGCCTCGGGTGCAAGCGACTGGCGGGTGATGATCTCGATGGGGTCAGGCATGGCACTCTCGGCGCGGCTGGGGGCGATGGGCAGAGGATAGCGCGTTGCGAACCAGCGATTTTCCCGATTATGATCCAAATATCGGGCGAAATGACCGATTTTCAGGAGGTTTTCATGGCGGATGGACCAGAGGCGCTTGACCGTTTCGATCAGGCGATCCTGCGGATTCTCGCGGCCGAGGGGCGGATCGCCATCGTGGACCTGGCCCGCCGCGTCGGGTTGTCGAAAAGCCCGGTGCAGGCGCGGATGAAACGGCTCGAAGATTCGGGCGTGATCGCCGGCTACCGCGCCGTCCTCGATCCGGTGAAGACCGGGCAGGCGCAGGTCGCCTTTGTCGAGGTCCGGCTGTCGGACACCCGCGAGGCCGCCCTGCAGGCCTTCAACCGCGCGGTGCTGGCCGTGCCGGAGATCGAGGAATGCCACATGATCGCCAGCCGCTTCGACTATCTCCTGAAGGTGCGGACGGCCGATATTGCCGACTACCGCCGGGTCCTGGGCGAACGCATCAGCGCGCTGCCGCATGTGGCGCAGACCTCGACCTATGTCGCGATGGAGGCGGTCAAGGAAGGAGGCTGACGGCGGCCCGTCGGCGGCCCCGGCAGCCGGTCAGAGGCGGACGGCGCGCATCGCGTCGACGGGAATGTCGAGGCGCCGCAGATCGGCCAGCGCCGGCATCCGGTGGACGCGAACCGCGGCAGAGGCACGGGCGGCGGCGGCAAGAATGTCGAAGGCAGAGGCAAGGCCGGAGAGCAGGCGGGCCATCGGAGAGACTCCTTTCAACGAATACAACTCCGAGATGGGACCCGTGCTCCACCCTGACAAGCCACGCCAAGGCATGCCCGCCATGCCCCCGCAGCATGGCCCGGTCAGCGCTGGCGCAACCGTCGCACCACCCGGTTCCAGCCGCCGGGGCTAACCAGGAAAGACAGCAGGAACCCCGCCGCAAAGCCGCTCAACTCGGCCACCCACCACGGATTTCCACCCACGACCAGCGCAAACAGCAGTTGCGCCAGCATCAGCACCCCGATCAGCGTGAACGCCCGGTACTGGTTCGAGCCGGTGCCGGCAAGCCGGACCCACAGCAGGAAGGTGAAGGCTCCGATCAGCCCGTAATCGCCGGGATATGCCCCGAAAAGCGCGATCTCCTGCCCCGGCGGCACGACGGTGTAGACCAGCGCACCCAAGACCGAGGCGCCAAGGAAAACCACCGCCACCGCCCACCAGCGGAAGATCTCGCCCACCATCTTGCCCAGCGCCAGAAGGATCGCCAGGGCGAACAGCGTGCTGGTAAAGCTGGGGTGGACAAGGTTGTAGCTGATGAAGCGCCAGGGTTCGGGCGGGATCCACATGCCCTGCGCCCAGGCCTCGCGCACGAAGCCCGGCGCATAGGCAAAGCGCTGGATCGCCTCGCTGCGCCAGCCGAGGCCCCTGTTGCCCCCGGCAAGCCCGCTCTCGCCAAGCTGTACCACCACCTCCACCGCGATCATCGGCAGGGCCAGCGCCCAGACGATCCACGGCAAGGGGTTGATCGGCGCCTGATTGTGATCGTTCGGCATGCAGCCCTGCCCTTTCCGCCGGTTCGGGGCCGTTGACGCCCCCCGCCCCATGGCTTACGCGGAAGCCGTCGCACATTCCAGACGGAGCATCCGATGTCCGCAGGCGCACCGGCGGCCCAAACGCCGAAAACCTTCCAGCCCCGCATCTTCTCGGGCATCCAGCCCTCGGGCGGGCTGACGCTGGGCAATTACCTTGGCGCCCTGAAACGTTTTGTCGAGAAGCAGGATGAGGGGATCGAGACGATCTACTGCCTGGTCGACCTGCATGCGATCACTGTCTGGCAGGATCCCGAAAAGCTGCGCCAGCAGACGCGCGAGGCGGCCGCCGGCTTCATCGCCGCCGGGATCGACCCCCGCCGGTCCATCCTGTTCAACCAGAGCCAGGTGCCCGGCCATGCCGAACTGGCCTGGATTTTCAACTGCGTCGCCCGCATCGGCTGGATGTACCGGATGACGCAGTTCAAGGACAAGACGGCCGGCAAGAACGCCGAGAATTCCAGCCTCGGCCTTCTTGCCTATCCGTCGCTCATGGCCGCCGACATCCTGCTTTACCAGGCGACCCATGTGCCGGTGGGCGAGGACCAGAAGCAGCACCTCGAACTGACGCGCGACATCGCGATGAAGTTCAACCACGACTACAAGGTCGATTTCTTCCCGATCACCGAGCCGGTGATCGAAGGCGCGGCCACGCGGGTGATGTCCCTGCGCGACGGCACCAGGAAGATGTCGAAATCCGACCCGAGCGACCAGAGCCGGATCAACCTGACCGACGATGCCGACATGATCGCGACCAAGATTCGCAAGGCCAAGACCGATCCCGCGCCGCTGCCCGAAACGCTCGACGGGCTGAAGGACCGGCCCGAGGCGAAGAACCTGGTCAATATCTACGCCGCCCTGTCGGGGCAGACCGCCGCAGAGGTGGTGGCCGAATACGCCGGCGCAGCCTTCGGCACTTTCAAGCCGAAGCTGGCCGAACTTGCCGTCGCCAGATTGTCGCCGATCACCGGCGAGATGAACCGGCTGATGAAGGACCCCGCCGAGATCGATCGCATCCTCGGCCAGGGTGCCGAACGCGCCGATGCCATCGCGACGCCGGTCCTCGAGCAGGTGTTCGACATCGTGGGCATGGTCCGCTCGCGCCGGCCGCCGGGATGATCCGGCGGGCCGCCCGGAGGCTGGCGCGCGCGGCGCTGGTTGCCGGGCTGGCCCTGTCGGTGGCGGCAACCGGCTGGTCAGGCTGGAAGATCGCACGGGATCCGCTGATCCGGCCGCTGGTCGACCGCAGCGTCGCGGGCTTTGTCGCGGCGCTGGACCGCGAAACCGCCCGCGCCGCCACGCCCGAGGCGGTGGCCGCCCGGCTGTCGGCGCTGCTGGACGAGGATCCGCGCAACTGGATCGCCATCGCCGCGGTGGAAGAGGTCGCGGCGGAGCGCGGCATCCTGCTGCCCGAGCCGCTGGCAGCCCGCCGTGCCGCGGCCTGGGACGCCAATTCAGGGATGCTCGCCGTCGCCGGCGGCTGTCTCGTCTGCGCCTGGGACGCCGCGGAATGTTCGTTGAGCGAGGCGCTGATCTGCAATGCGCCCGTCACGCTGTCGCCGGTGGGCGACGTCATCGGCATCGGCCGCGCCGGCCTTGCCGCCGCCACCGGGGCCGAGATCGACCGGCTGGATCTGACGCTTTCGGCCGTGGGTCTCGGCGCCACGGTGGCCGCCGTCGCCACAGGCGGCTCCTCGCTGACGCTGAAGGCCGGGGCCTCGCTCCTGAAACTCGCCCGCCGGATGAGCCTCGTGCCGCCACGGCTGCTGGCGTTGATCCTCGACACCGCGCGGACCGGCATCCGCTGGGACGAGGCGCTGCGGCTCGACACGCTGACCGATCCCGCGCGGCTGATCGACCCGGTGGCCGTGCGGCCCCTGGCCGAGACCGCCTCGGATCTGGGCCGTGTGGCCGGGCGGCTGGATGCGGCGACGACGCTGCATCTTCTGCGCTATGTCGACGGGCCGCAGGACGCCCGCCGCCTGGCCGTGGCGACCGAAGCCATGGGGCCGAAGGTCGTCGGCCGGCTGGAGATCCTCGGCAAGTCGCGTTTCATGCGCGCGGCGCTGCGCTGGTCGGATGAGGCCATGGCGCTGGTCCTGGGGATCGTCGGGCTGGCCGCAACGCTGGCCTCGGCGCTGGCCGGGCTGGTGCAGGGCCGGCTGATGCGCCGCGGCCTCAGGCATCTGGCGCACAGATGAGGCGGGCAAGGATCGGCAGCGGGATCGCCCCGCCGAAGCCCGGTCCCTGAAAACCCCATGGAAACATGCGCCGATCCACAGGAACGGCCCGGTTGTCCACAAGAAACCGCTTTACAGAAATCGGCTTTGTCGCCAGCATGCACCCACAATATCTGGTAGGACAGCGGCATCCTTTCGCAGCGTCTTGCCAGATCAACAGCCTCTGGTGGATTATCCGGAAACAGCGGCAAACTGCGGGATACGGGCATGGCTTTCACCGAGGATCTGCTGCTGGGGGATGAGATTCACCCCATCGACATCGTTGAATCGCTGGCAGCCGATCATGCCTGGGAGTTCGACCGCGTTACCGAGGACCAGATCGCCATGGCCGTCGAAGGGCAATGGCGGACCTATTCGCTGACGCTGGCCTGGAGCCCGCAGGACGAAACGCTGCGGCTGATCTGCACCTTCGAGATGGAGCCGCCGCCGCCCCGGATGGCCGCGCTCTACGAATTGATGAACCGCTGCAACGATCTGGTCTGGACCGGCGCCTTCACCTGGTGGGACGAGCAGAAGCTGATGGTCTGGCGCTACGGCCTGTGCCTCGCCGGTGGCCAGTTCGCGGGGCCCGAGCAGATCAACCGGCTGATTTCCTCGGCCGTGCTGGCGGCCGAGCGGTTCTATCCGGCGTTCCAGCTTGCGCTCTGGGGCGACAAGGCCCCGGCGGATGCCTTGCAGGTCGCCATTGCAGAGGCTTACGGGCGCGCCTAACCTCTCTCCCCGAGATGGGAGAATTGGGATGAGCATGGAACGGGTGGCCCGCGACGGGCTGGTGCTTCTTGGCTGCGGCAAGATGGGCAGCGCGCTTCTGGCGGGCTGGCTGAAGGCCGGCGTGCCCGCGAAATCGGTCTGGGTGCTGGAGCCGCAGCCGTCGGACTGGCTGCGGGGCGTCGGCGTCCATCTGAACGCCGGCCTGCCGCCGGCGCCGGCCGTGGCATTGCTGGCTGTGAAGCCGCAGATGATGGGCGCGGCCCTGCCCGGGTTGCAGGCGCTGGGAAACGGGGCGACGCTGTTCATCTCGATCGCGGCCGGCACCACGATCGCCACGCTGGAGGCCACGCTCGGCACGGCCACGCCCATCGTCCGGGTCATGCCGAACACGCCGGCCATGGTCGGGCGCGGCATCAGCGGTCTTTGCGGCAACACCCGGGCCACGCCGGCGGATCTGGCGCTGGCGCGCGACCTGATGCAGGCGGTGGGCGAGGTGGTCGAGCTTGAGGGCGAGTATCAGATCGACGCGGTGACGGCGGTGTCCGGCTCTGGTCCGGCCTATGTCTTCCTTCTGATCGAGACCCTGGCCGCGGCGGGCGAGGCGGAGGGGTTGCCGGCCGAGGTGGCGATGCGGCTGGCCCGCGCCACGGTCTGCGGCGCCGGCGAACTGGCCTGGCAAAGCGACGAGACGGCGGCGCAGTTGCGGATCAACGTCACCTCGCCGGGTGGCACCACGGCGGCGGCGCTGGCGGTGCTGATGGATGACAAGACCGGCCTGCCGCCCCTGATGCGCCGGGCGGTGCAGGCGGCGGCCGACCGCGGACGGGAGCTTGGACGATGATCAGCTATGACGATTTCCAGAAGGTCGATATCCGCGTCGGCGTGATCACCCGGGCCGAACCCTTCCCCGAGGCGCGCAAGCCCGCGATCAAGCTCTGGGTCGATTTCGGCGGCGAGATCGGCGAGAGACGCAGTTCGGCGCAGCTTACGCAGCATTACACCCCCGAGATGCTGGTCGGGCGGCAGGTGCTGGGGGTGGTGAATTTTCCGCCCCGCCAGATCGGCCCGGTCCGCAGCGAGGTCCTGGTGCTGGGCGTGCCCGATGCCGATGGCGAGGTGGTGCTGATCGGCCCGGGGCATGAGGTGCCGAACGGCGGGAGGATGTTCTGATGCGGCTGCTGATCACCCGCCGCCTGCCCGACGCGGCCCTCGACGCGGCCGGCGCGCGTTTCGACGTCACCCTGCGCGACCGGACCGACCCGCTGTCCCCTGACGAGCTGCGCCGCGCCCTGACCGATTTCGATCTGGTCCTGCCGACATTGGGCGACCGTTTCTCGGCCGCGGTCTTCGCCGATGTCCCAGCACCCAGGGCGCGGCTGCTGGCCAATTTCGGCGTCGGCTTCAATCATATCGACGTGGTGGCGGCGCGGGCCGCCGGTGTGGCGGTGACAAACACCCCCGGCGCCGTGACCGAGGCCACCGCCGACATCGCCCTGACGCTGATCTTGATGACCGCGCGCCGCGCGGGCGAGGGCGAGCGGCTGCTGCGCGCCGGCGGCTGGAAGGGCTGGCATCCGACCCAGCTTCTGGGGCTGCATCTGGGCGGCAAGTCGGTCGGCGTGATCGGCATGGGCCGGATCGGCAAGGCCATCGCGCGGCGCTGCGTCCTGGGCCTCGGGATGGAGGCGGTGTTCTTCAACCGCTCGCCCGTCGCCGATCCGGGCGTTCCCGCCCGGCAGGTGACGCTGGCCGAGGCGCTGGCCGCCGACGTGGTGGTGGTGGCCGTCCCGGCGACGCCGGAAACCCGGCATCTGATCGACGCCGCGGCGCTGGCGCGGATGAAGCCGGGGGCGATACTCGTGAACATCGCGCGGGGCGATATCGTCGACGAGGCGGCGCTGGTCGCCGCGCTGTCCCAAGGCCGGATCGCCGGTGCCGGTCTCGATGTCTACGAGGAGGAGCCGAAGGTCAGCCCCGCCCTCATGACGATGGAAAACGTCACGCTGCTGCCGCATCTCGGCACCGCGGCGCTGGAGGTGCGCACGGCGATGGGGCTGATGGCAGTCCGCAATCTGGTGGCCTTCGCCGAAAACCGGCCGCTGCCCGATGCGGTGAACTGAGGCGCGGCCCGGGTCCGGCCGGAACCCTCACGCCCGCCGTCGAGCGAAAAAGGGCGCGCAGGGCATCGAGGTCCTGCCCCCGCGCGGCCGGTGGCTGCGCGGGGGCAAGGGATCAGGCCGCAGCCTTCTGGTTGCCGAAACGGCCATAGAAGGTGTCGCCCTTCCTGGCCATGTCGCGCAGCAGTTCGGGTGCCTCGAAGCGGCGGCCGAACTGCGCCGTCAGGCCGCGGCAGATCTCCACCGCCCGCTCCGCGCCGATCATGTCGAGCCAGGAGAACGGCCCGCCCGACCAGGGCGCGAAGCCCCAGCCCAGGATCGCGCCGACATCGCCTTCGCGGATATCGGTCAGGACGCCCTCTTCCAGCGCGCGCACAGCCTCGAGCACCTGTGCGAAGAGCAGACGGTGCTGCACATCGCCCAGCGAGGGCTGCATCTTGTCATGCGGATATTTCTGCTCCAGACCCTCCCACAGGCCAAGGCGTTCGCCCTTGTCGGAATAGCTGTAGAAGCCCGCATTCGACTTCCGTCCGAGCCGGCCCTGATCGGCCATCCAGAACAGCACCTTGTCCACCGCCTCGTCCGGGTAATCGGCGCCCATGGCGGCGCGGGTGGCCTTGGCGATCTTCACGCCCAGGTCGATCGAGGTTTCATCGACCAGTTGCAGCGGGCCGAGCGGCATGCCCGCCAGCTTGGCGGCATTCTCGACCAGCGCCGGCTCCACCCCTTCGGCCACCATGCGGATGCCTTCATTGATATAGGGGATGATGCAGCGGTTGGCGTAGAAGAAGCGGGCATCGTTCACCACGATCGGCGTCTTGCGGATCTGGCGGACGAAATCCAGCGCCTTGGCCACGGCCACCTCGCCGGTCTTCTTGCCGCGGATGATCTCGACCAGCATCATCTTGTCGACCGGGCTGAAGAAATGGATGCCGATGAACTGCTCGGGCCGGGCGCTGGCATGGGCAAGCGAACTGATCGGCAGGGTCGAGGTATTGGTGGCGAAGATCACGCCATCGCCGGCAGCGGCCTCGGCCTTCTTCGTCACCTCGGCCTTGACCTTCGGATCCTCGAACACCGCCTCGACGATCAGGTCGACGCCCTTCAGCGCGGCATAATCGGTGGTCGCGGCGATGCGGCCCAGCACCTCGGCCTTCTTCTCGGCCGTCACCTTGCCGCGCTTCACGCCCTTGTCGAGCAGATCCTCGCTGTGCTTGCGGCCGCGGTCGGCGGCCTCCTGCGTGCTGTCGATCAGCACGACCTCGATCCCGGCCTGTGCCGCGACATAGGCGATGCCGGCCCCCATCATGCCGGCGCCGATGACGCCCAGCTTCTTCACGGTCTGGTCGGGAACCGCCGGCCGGTTCGCGCCCTTGTCCAGCGCCTCCTTGTTGATGAAGAGGCTGCGGATCATCGCCGCGGACGACGGGTTCATCAGCACAGCGGTGAACTGCCGCGCCTCGATCCGCAACGCCTGGTCGAACGGCACCAGCGCGCCTTCGTAAACCGCCGCCAGCAATGCCTTGGCCGCCGGATAGACGCCCTGGGTCTTGCCCAGCACCATTGCATTGGCGCCGGTGAAGGTCATGAAGCCCGCAGGATGATAGGGCGCGCCGCCCGGCATCTTGTAGCCCTTGTCATCCCAGGGCTTCACCAGGTCGGCGTCCTTCGCCGCCAGGACCCAGGCCTTCGCCCGGTCCAGAAGCTCGTCCGCGGGCACCACCTCGTCGATCAGCCCGGCGGCCCTGGCCGCCTTCGGATCCGACAGCTTGCCCTCCAGCAGGAAAGGTGCCGCCGCCATGGCCCCCAGCTTGCGAACCAGCCGCGTGGTGCCGCCGCCGCCCGGGAAGATGCCGACCATGATTTCCGGCAGGCCGATCCTGGCCTTGGGATTCTCGGCCGCAAAGATGCGATGGGTCGAAAGCGGCAGTTCCAGCCCGATCCCGAGCGCGGTGCCCGGCAGCGCCGCGGCGATGGGCTTTCCGCCCTTGCGGGTCTTCGCTTCCATGCCGGCAAGCTCGATCCGGCGCAGCACCCCGTGCATCTGCATCACACCGTCGAAGATCGCCTGCGCGCCGCCCGCGCGCATCTCGGCGATGACGTTCAGATCCATCCCGCCGGCGAAATCCTTCTTGGCCGAGGTGATGACGATCCCCTTCACGCCCGGATCGGCCAGCGCATCGCCGACCAGCGCGTCAAGCTCGGCAAAGCCGGCCATCGACATGACGTTCATCGACTTCGATGGCACGTCCCAGGTGATGACGGCGACGCCATCGGCGCCCTTTTCCATGGTGAAATCGGTCATTTGGTTCCTCCTTGCGGGTGGGGCGTGCCATCGCGGCGCAGGTAGCGCCGGGTTGCGCCCTCTCGGTGGGTGATAAGGTCTTGGTCGGTGTAGTGGACGACATCCGCGGCGGCGCGGGTGCCGATGACAAGATAGCGCGCCGGCCGGTCCGAGCGGTTTTCCAGCCGGTGGCCGACCGGGCGGCCGGCGGGCCAAGAGGCCGCCTCGCCAACGGTCAGGGCGATTTCGGTCTCCTCGACCAGAACCACCTCGCCGGCCAGGACATAGACCATCTCGTCCTCGGCCTCGTGCCAGTGGCGGTGGCCTGAGGCGGAGCCGGGCGGAAGTTCCTCGATGAAGGCGCCGAACTGGCTGAGGCCGCCCGGATCGGAGAGAAGCTGATAGGCATAGGGGCCAAGGCCACCGCCCAGCACGGGGTGGGCATCCTCCGCCATCCGGAACGAGGCAAGCGCGACTTTCGGCATCAGCGCGGCCCTGCCCAGTCGGTGCCGTCGCGATAGGTGTGGCGGACGCGCGCGCCCTCGATATCCATCCCGAAATCATGGTCGGAATAGCTGACCACCTCATGCGGGGCCTTCGAACCCACGATCAGGAAGCTGGCCGGTTCGGCGGAACGGTTCTCGAAACGGTGGCCGTTCGCCACGCCGGCCTTCCAGGCCGCGAAGTCCCCAGGCGCCATCGGGGTCTCGCCCTCGTCCTCGACCAGCACCAGCGCGCCGGACAGGACCACGGCGAATTCGTCCTCGGCCGCGTGCCAATGGCGCAGCGATGCGACGGCGCCCGGCTCCAGCATCACCAGATTGGCGCCGAACTGCGTCAGCCCCGCCAGTTCGCCCAGCCGGCGCGAGGACCGGCCCTTCATCATCGCGGCATAGGGTTCGGGGTAGGACGAGCCGGTCCGCAGGGGCGCGGCAAGGGGGTCCAGCCTTGGCATCACACCCTCTCGATGATGGTGGCGGCACCCATGCCGGAGGCGATGCAGAGCGTGGCAAGCCCCGTGCCCTTGCCGCTGCGCTCCAGCTCGTCCAGCAGCGTGCCGATGATGATGGCGCCGGTTGCACCCAGCGGATGGCCCATGGCGATGGAACCGCCGTTCACATTGACTAGCGCGGGATCGACATCGAAGGCCTGCATGAAGCGCAGGACGACCGAGGCGAAGGCCTCGTTCACCTCGAAAAGGTCGATGTCGCCGATCGACATGCCGCTGTCGCGCAGGATCTTCTCGGTCACGGGGACGGGGCCGGTCAGCATGATCGTGGGATCGGTGCCGATCTTCGCCGTGGCGCGGATGCGCGCCCGCGGCTTCAGCCCGTTGGCCTTGCCGAATTCGGCATTGCCGATCAGCACCGCCGCCGCCCCGTCGACGATGCCCGATGAATTGCCGGCATGGTGGATGTGGTTGATCCGCTCGAGATGGGGATATTTCATCAGCGCCACCTTGTCGAAACCGGGCATCACCTCGCCCATGTCGCGGAAGCTGGCCTTCAGCCCGCCCAGCGCCGCCATGTCGGTGCCCGGGCGCATGTATTCGTCGCGGTCGAGGATGGTCAGCCCGTTGCGATCCCGTACCGGCACGATGGAGCGGGCGAACCGGCCGTCCGCCCAGGCCTCGGCGGCGCGGCGCTGCGATTCCACCGCCAGCGCATCGGCCATCTCGCGGGTGAAGCCATATTCGGTCGCGATGATATCGGCGGAAATCCCCTGCGGCACGAAATAGGTCTTCATTGCAAGGGTCGGGTCGACGGCGATCGCGGCGCCGTCGCTGCCCATGGCGACGCGGCCCATCATCTCGACGCCGCCGGCGATATAGGCCTGCCCCGCCCCGCCCTTCACCTGGTTCGCGGCCAGGTTCACCGCCTCCATGCCGGAGGCGCAGAAACGGTTGATGGCAAGGCCGGGGATGCGCTCATCCAGATCCGACAGCAGGACGGCCGAGCGGGCAAGACACCCCCCCTGCTCGCCCACTTGGGTGACATTGCCCCAGATCACATCCTCGACCGCATGGCCCGACAGGCCGTTGCGGTCCTTGACGGCATTCAGAACCCCGGCGGACAGCGCGACAGAGGTGACTTCATGCAGCGCACCGTCGGGGCGCCCCTTGCCGCGCGGCGTGCGGACGGCGTCGTAGATATAGGCTTCGGTCATCGGTTTCTCCTCAGGCGGCGGCAGGCGGGAAAGCCCGCTGCATCAGGTCATAGGGATGCTTCCAGCCCGGAAGGGCGGAAAGACGGGAAAGCCAGGCGTCGATATGCGGCCAGTCGGCGCGGGTGAAGCCGAAGGGTTCGGGATAATAGAGATAGGAACAGCAGGAGAGATCGGCCACCGTCGCCCCCGCCCCGCCCGCCACCCAGTCGCGGGTGGCAAGATGATCGTTCAGGACGGTGCAGGCCGCCTTGATGCGGCCTTGCAGCCAGGGCACCACGCCCTCGGGGCGCCTGTCTTCGGGCACGAAATTCATCAGGAAGCGGCAGGTCCCGGCCTGGGAGGAAAACTTGTGATTGTCCCACAGGATCCAGCGCAGGACCTCCCTCCGCTCGGCCGCATTCGCGCCACCGAGTTGCCCGGTCGTCTCGGCGATGTGGAGCAGGATGCTGCCCGACTGGCTGAGCGTTTCATCCCCGTCGACCAGAACCGGCACCTCGCCCATCCCGTTCAGCGCGCGGAAAGCCGGCGTGCGGGTGCCACCCCGGAAATAGTCGACGAAGACCGGCTGCCAGGGCGTCCCGGTCAGTTGCAGCGCCAAAGCACATTTATAGGCGTTGCCGCTTTCGCCAAAGCAGTGGAGTTCGATCCTCATGCCGCGCGTTCCTCCCTCGACCGCCGTCGTCGGCGGGGGTTTCACGCCCCCGCACCCCCGTGGGGTATTTTCGTCAAGAGGAAGAGGATTTGTTAACCCTTCTTCCTTAGCCTCCGAAGCACGGTACAGGCTGGGGAGCCGATGACCGTTCAAGGGGAAGCCCCGCTCCGGTGAGATGCATAGCCAAGGCAGTAAGGGTCCGGGGCGGGGCCGACTGACGTGCCGGCTTCCTCTTGATCCAAATACCCCCCGCCGGAGGCGTCCGCGGCCTCCCCCTGCGGCGTCGTCAGGCTTTTCGTGCCTCCAGTTCCAGATTGAAAAGTCGCAGGCGATGCTGGAGGTTTTCCCGGTCGGTCACGCTGTCGAAATTCTCGAACAGGAACGACAGCGCCTCGCCTTCGTCCAGCCCGGCTTCGGCGGCAAAATGTTTCAGGCGACGGTAGCCGTCCTCGGTCATGGCGACGGCGAAGCGGCGGGTCAGGCGGAAACGTTTCGGCATGGGATCCTCCGGCTGCGGCGGGATGCGAAGTCCTTTCCCCAAGGACTTCGCACCGCGAGCTTAGAACGCCTCGGCGGCAAGGGCCATCACCGGATCGGCCCCGCTTTCGATCCGCGCCAGATGCATTGCGCAGGCCGGCAACTGGCGGGCCATGTAATAGCGGCCGGTGGCGATCTTGGTCTCATGGAACGCCCTGTCCCCGGTGCCCGCGTCCAGCGCGGCATAGGCGGCCCGGGCCATCCGCGTCCACATCAGGCCAAGGCAGACATGGCCCATAAGATGCAGGAAATCGGTTGAACCGGCGAGGGCGGCATCGGGGTTCTTCATGCCGTTCTGCATGAAGAACATGCCGGCTGCCTGCATCTGCTTCGACGCGGTTTTCAGCGGGTCGGTGAAGGCCTTCATCCGCTCGTCGCCGTCATGCGCCTTCGCCTCGGCCTTCACCATCTCGAAGAAGGCCATCACATGCTTGCCGCCATCGGTGGCAAGCTTGCGGCCGACCAGATCCAGCGCCTGCACGCCGTTGGCGCCTTCGTAGATCATCGCGATCCGGGCATCGCGGACGAACTGCGACATGCCCTGTTCCTCGATATAGCCGTGGCCGCCGTAGATCTGCTGCGCCTGCACGGTCGAATCGAAGCCCTTGTCGGTCTGGAAGCCCTTGATCACCGGGGTCAGGAGGCCGATCAGCCCATCGGCCGCGGCATCGCCGTGATGGGCGCGGTCGATCAGGCTTGCGCCCCAGAAAGTCAGCGCACGGGCGCCTTCGACAAAGCTTTTCTGATCCATCAGCGCGCGGCGGATATCGGGATGGACGATCAGCGGGTCGGCGGGGCCGGCCGGATTCGCCGCTCCCGTCACGGCCCGGCCCTGCAGCCGGTCACGCGCATAGGCTGCCGCATTCTGGTAGGCAGCCTCGGCCACCGCATAGCCTTGCAGGCCCACGCCAAGGCGCGCCTCGTTCATCATGGTGAACATGGCCCGCATGCCCTTGTGCAACTCGCCAAGCAGCCAGCCCTTCGCACCATCGTAGTTCAGCACGCAGGTGGCATTGCCGTGGATGCCCATCTTCTCCTCGATCTTGCCGACCGTCACCGCATTGCGCGCGCCGAGCGTGCCGTCGCCGTTCACGAGGACCTTCGGCACGATGAAGAGCGAGATGCCCCGCGTCCCCTCGCCGCCGCCCGGCGCCTTGGCCAGGACGAGGTGAATGATGTTCTCGGCCAGATCGTGATCGCCGGCCGAGATGAAGATCTTCTGGCCTGTGATGAGATAGCTGCCGTCCTCCTGCGGGTCCGCCCGGGTCCGCAAAAGGCCGAGGTCGGTTCCGCAATGCGGCTCGGTCAGGTTCATGGTGCCGGTCCAGTCGCAGGACACCATTTTCGGCAGGTATTTCGCCTTCTGCTCGGGGCTGCCATGGGCGTGAATCGCCGAATAGGCGCCATGGGTCAGGCCCTGATACATGTTGAAGGCCATGTTGGCCGAGACGAAGATCTCGCCCACAGCGGAGCTCATCAGATAGGGCAGGCCCTGGCCGCCATATTCCGGATCGCAGTCGAGCGCGGTCCAGCCGCCCTCCTTCATCGCCCGGAATGCCGCGTCAAAACCCGTGGGGGTGCGCACCACGCCGTTGTCCAGCGTGCAGCCCTCGCGATCGCCGACGGCGTTCAGCGGTGCCAGCACCTCGGTGGCGACCTTGCCGGCCTCTTCCAGCACGGCGGCGGTGAAGCCGCGATCCAGATCGGCATATCCCGGGATGTCGGCGGCCGAGACGGCCAGCACATCATGCAGCAGGAACTGCATGTCTTTCACGGGGGCGGTATAGGTGGTCATGTCTTCCTCCCTTGGTCGGTCAGGCCGGTTTCCCGGGCGTCGGGGCGGCGCGAACCGCATCCATCAGCTGGGCGCCGGCATCGAGTTCGGTTTTCAGTTCCGCAATCGCAAGATCGAGTTCGGCGCGCTGCGCCTCCATCGCGGCCAGCCGCCCCTGCGCGAGATCGTAGGTCCGCTGCATCTGGGCAAGGTTCGAGCCGTCGCGGTCGTAGAGGTTCAGCACCTGCCGGATATCTTCCAGGCTGAACCCGAACCGCTTGCCGCGCAGGATCAGCTTCAGCCGGCCGCGGTCGGCCCGGGTATAGAGCCGCTTCACCCCCTGGCGGATCGGGCGAAGCAGTTCCTTCGCCTCGTAGAAGCGCAGGGTCCGGGGCGTGACCTCGAAGGCATCGCACATCTCGCGGATCGTCATCAGATCGTCCTGGCTGGTCGGGGTCGGGGTCATGGCACGGTCACATCAGCAATCCCATCTGCATTCGAGATGGGGCGTCGATCCACAGACTAGTAGAGCAGTTGACGTTCACGTAAGCGTAACGTCACGTCACGGTCCGGTGCGACGCGGGGTCAGACCGGGCCGCCGGCGCCCACCGCCTGACCGCACCTGCCGGCCGGTGGAAATGCTGCCGGTATCGCCCCTGAAACTGACCCCGACGCACATCAGCGCGGCGCCGAATCCCGATCCCCGCGACATGTTTCGCGACGGGGTGCCACGCCACGAATCCAGCCGCCACCGGCCCGCTAGTCCAGCTTGCGCAACTCTTCCACCGCGGTTTCCCGCAGGGCGCGCAGATCGGCGATGGTGGTGTCGAGGTCGGCGCGCTGACCCTCCAGGTCCTGAAGCTGGCGGTCGGCCAGGCCGAGCCAGGTTTCAAGCTGCGGGCGTTCGCCCTTCTTGCCGTAGATCAGCAGCCACTGGCGAATCTCCTCCAGCGAGAAGCCGAACCGGCGGCCGCGCAGGATCAGCTTCATCCGCGCCACCTCGCGCGGGCCGTAAAAGCGGGTGCGGCCTTCCCTTTCGGGGGCGAGAAGCTCGATATATTCGTAATAGCGCAGGGTTCGCGGCGTCACCTCGAACCTTGTGCACATATCCTTGAAACTCAGACGAACGGCATCCGACATGCTGGGCACTCCCCCCGGACGGGCATCGTAGGACCAAGCCATGCCCGATGGCAACGTCATCGACGCAAGGGCACCCTTGCGCCCGCCGCGGCCTGCGGTTTTGATGCGGTCATGACCGGACCCCTGCCCCCAGCCTCTCCGCCGCCAATGCCGTCCCTTGCGAACGGCGGGCATCTGGCGGCCGCGCGCCAGTTCATCGCGGCCTTGCCCCAGGCGCGGGCCTTGGGACTTGCGCTGGAGGAGGTCGGGCCGGGACTGGCCGTGATCGTGATGCCCTACGACCCGAAGCTGATCGGCGATCCGCGCACCGGCGTGATCCATGGCGGCGCGGTCTCGACCCTGATGGACACCGCGTCGGGGACGGCCGTCCTGTGCCATCCGTCCGGGCCTGCGGGCACCGCAACCCTTGATCTGCGCATCGACTACATGCGGCCGGCGGCGCCCGGCCAGACGATCCGCGCCCGGGCCGAATGCCACCACGTCACCCGCAGCGTGGCCTTCGTGCGCGTGACCGCCACGGATGACGACGAGGCCCGCCCCGTGGCCATCGGCACCGGCGCCTTCACCGTCGAACGCGGCACCGCCGCCGGACGGGGCGCGCGCTGATGCAGGATCCGCGTGCGCAAGTTCTGAACCGGCTGGCCTCGGGCATTCCCTATCTCGGCTTTCTCGGCATCCGCATCGACACCCAGGGCGACGAATTGACCGGCGTCCTGCCCTTCCGCCCCGAACTGATCGGCAATCCGGCGATCCCCGCGCTGCACGGCGGGGTGACGGCGGCCTTTCTGGAGGTGACGGCGATCCTGGGGCTGGTCTGGACCGCGCTTGACAGCGAGGGGACGGACCTGCCCGAGGTCCTGCCCAAGACGATCGACCTGACCGTCGACTATCTGCGCGCGGGCCAGCCGCGCGACAGCTTTGCCCGGGCGCGCATCAACCGGCAGGGCCGCCGCTACGCCAGCGTCCAGGTCGAGGCCTGGCAGGACGACCCCGCCCGGCTTTTCGCGCAATGCACCGGCCATTTCCTGATGCCCGAGCCGCGCGGCTGACACGCCGCCCCAGGCGCGCGGTCACGGCGGGGCTGAACCGGCGATGCGCCCCGCGCGCGAATCCCCCGGGGCTGAAGACGTATTATGCACTGAAATGAATGGTAAAGTCCGGGATGGTAGGCCCACTGGGACTCGAACCCAGACTGTGTGGAGTTTAAGTCCACTCTCTCTACCGATTGGAGTATGGGCCCCCCGGACCCCCGTCTCTATCAGCCCGGCCGCGCCCGTTCAATCTGGCGTCGGAGTGGCGCCCCCGGGGGACACCCGCAGGTACGCGGGATGTCGCGGTCGCCGTGGCGGGGCCCACCCGTGCGCGCGGCACGCGCCTTGCGGGCGCGGATTTCCGCCGCGGCGCAGCATCCGATTGACAACCAGCGGCCCGGGCGCCTTTATGGCGGAAACAAGGGTATCCGGAGGGGCGCCGATGAAGAAGGTCTACCCCAGCGCAGGTGCGGCGCTGGACGGAGTTTTGCAGGACGGCATGCTGATCGCCGCGGGCGGCTTCGGCCTTTGCGGCATCCCCGAACTCCTGATCGACGCCGTCGTCGACAGCGGGGTGAAGGATCTGACCGTCGCCTCGAACAATGCCGGCGTCGACAATTTCGGCCTGGGCAAACTGCTGGCCACGCGCCAGATCCGCAAGATGATCTCGTCCTATGTGGGCGAGAACGCCGAATTCATGCGCCAGTACCTCTCGGGCGAACTGGAACTGGAATTCAACCCGCAGGGCACGCTGGCCGAACGGATGCGGGCGGGCGGCGCCGGGATTCCCGGCTTCTACACCGCGACCGGCGTCGGCACGGTCATCGCCGAGGGCAAGGAACACCACGATTTCGACGGCAAGACCTATATCCTCGAACGCGGGATCGTGGCGGATCTGGCCATCGTCAAGGCGTGGAAGGCCGATCCCTCGGGCAACCTCGTCTTCCGCAAGACGGCGCGCAACTTCAACGTGCCGGCGGCCACCTGCGGCCGCATCTGCGTGGCCGAGGTCGAGGAGATCGTGCCGCTGGGCGCGCTGGAGCCGGACACGATCCATCTGCCGGGCATCTATGTCCACCGCCTGATCGCCGGCCCCCACGAAAAGCGCATCGAACAGCGCACCGTCCGCAAGAAGGAAACCGCCTGATGCCCGCAGAAGCCAAAGGCTGGGACCGCAACCAGATCGCCGCCCGGGCGGCGAAGGAATTGCAGGACGGCTGGTATGTGAACCTCGGGATCGGCATCCCGACGCTGGTGGCGAACTATATCCCCGAAGGCGTCTCGGTCACGTTGCAGTCGGAAAACGGCATGCTGGGCATGGGCCCCTTCCCCTATGAGGGCGAAGAGGATCCCGACCTGATCAACGCCGGCAAGCAGACCATCACCGAACTGCCGCAGACCGCCTATTTCGACAGCGCGACTTCTTTCGCGATGATCCGCGGCGGCAAGATCGCCATGGCGATCCTGGGCGCCATGGAGGTTTCGCAAGAGGGCGACCTTGCGAACTGGATGGTGCCGGGCAAGCTGGTCAAGGGCATGGGCGGCGCCATGGATCTGGTGGCCGGCGTCGGCCGCGTGGTGGTGGTCATGGACCATGCCAACAAGGCCGGCGAATCGAAGGTGCTGAAAGCCTGCACCCTGCCGCTGACCGGCAAGGCCGTGGTCAACCGCATCATCACCAATCTGGGCGTGCTGGACGTGGTGCCGGGCGGGCTGAAGATCGTCGAACTGGCGAATGGCGTCAGCGAGGCGGATCTGCGCGCGGCGACCGAGGCGACACTCGTCGACTGAGGTCCGGCACCCCGGGCGGCGCTGCAAGGCCCCGCGCCCTGCCTGCCGGAAAGGACCGGGGATGGCCCCTTCCGATGATCCCGTGCCTGCGGTCGATCTTGCGGTGATGTCCTACCGCAAGGCCGCCTCGCTGGTCTATACGCTGTTCACGCTGCACCGGCATTCGGCCGGCCGGATCGGGACGGTCTGGCTGACCGACGACTGTTCGCGCGACGGCACCCTCGAACGGCTGGCCGACCCGGAACTCGCCCGGCGGCTGCGGCCCTGGCGGCTCGACCTTGCGGTGACGCGCCGGCCTGGCCGCTGGGGGCTGACGCAGGTCACGCCCGGCGTGCTGCGACGCGCGCTGCGGCCGGGCATGCCCTGGATGCAGCGCCTGCGCACGCTGAACGGGCTGGCGCGGCTTGGCCTGCTTTCCCCGGCCGACGTCCGTTACCAGCGCGCATTGGCGGCGACACATGCACCGTTCCTGCTGCTTCTGCATGACGATGTGGAGGTGCGGGGCGATGTTGCGGGTCATCTGCTGCGCGCGATCTCCGCCGATCCCGGTTGCGCCATTGCCGGGCCGCTGGGCCAGTGCTGGCGCTGCGGCGAGCGGGCGGCAGGCTGCACGCCGGCACGCATCGTCGCGGGGTCCCTGCCCTCGCCCCGATGGCCCGAGACGGCCCCGCCGCCCGGCATGCGGTTTCGCCGCCGCGACCGGGCCTGCCGGATCAACGAATGGTGCGCGCTGATCCGGGTGGCGGCCGCGCGCGATCTGGCGCGCGATGCCATCTTCTTCGGCAATGTCGAGGATGGCGGCGATGTCGGGGCCTACTGGTTCGCCGCCGCGCTGGCGCGAGGCTGGCGTTTCGCCGATCCCTTCCAGCCCGGCGACGGGAGGGATCTGTTCCTGCACGGCTGGCAGGGCCATCCCGGCCATGCGGTCTGGATCGACCAGGGTTCCGGCCGCAAGACCTATGACGAGGACGAGATCCGCGCCCGGCTCGATGCCGAGTTCGGCTACCGGATGCCGGGTTAGTTCGATGCCATTCCGGTGCCCGCCGCGATCACCTTGAAGACGCAGGGGTCGGTCACAAGCTCGGGCGGCGTCTGGCACAGGCCCTGCGCCACCTGCCAGGCGGCCAGCACCTTGGGCACATAATCGCGCGTCTCGGCATAGGGGGGCACGCCCTGATTGGACCGCACCGCGCCCTCGCCCGCGTTATAGGCCGCCAGAACCATCAGCGGATCATTGTCGAACTGGCCAAGCAGCCAGTCCAGATAGGCCACCCCGCCCTTGATGTTCTGGGCGGGATCGGTCGAATCCGTCACGCCGAAACGCGCGGCCGTGGCCGGGATCAGCTGCATCAGCCCGACCGCGCCCTTGGACGACACCGCATTCGACCGCCCCGCGCTTTCTATCCCCATCACCGCCAGCACCAGCGCCGGCGACACATCGGTGCCGATCGTCGCCATCAGGATATCCTTGCCGTAGACATCGGCCAGGGTCTGCATGGACTGAAGCCGCGGCGCGGCGACCTGCGCGCCCCCCGGCCCCTGTGTCAGCGCGGACATGGCGGTGGGAAAGCGGTTCGACACCTCGGACAGGCCGGCCGGCACCTTGTCCCAGAACCAGGCATAGGAGGATTTCGGCGCGGGCAGGGGCGCACCCTCGGCCGCCGCGGGGGCCGCCGGTTCCTCGGCGGTGTTCAGCGCCGGATCCTTCCACGCCGTCGCCGCCAGCCGCCGCGCCTGTTCGACCGGATCGATCTGCACGGTGATGCGCTTGCCAACCACCGAATCCGACACCTTGATGCGGCGGAAGGTAAAATCCTCCTCGGCCGTGCCCTCCATGGGAAGGACGGTCAGACACAGGGCGGTCAGGATCGTGCCTGCGAGCTTCTGCATCCTTGCGATGCCTGCTTTCTTGTCGTTGCCGGCAGGATCGGTGAAAAACTGGCCCCGCCCAAGCAGAATCGGCGGCAAAAGAAGGCAATTGCGCCAGATTTGACGGAAATGTCACGATGGCCGGGCCACGGGAAACACGGCACCGGCATTTTCTTTTACTTCCATATCAATGGATTAATGCGGTTTCGCCCCACATCCCGGCATGGCGCGAAAATGCCTTGCCCCGTTCCAAATCCCGCCACGATTCACAGGCTTTATACACCTATCCCGAGCGAAGAAGCGGCGTGGAACAGAGGCCCGACCGACCGAACCGTGGCGGATAGTAGTGTGAACCCGAGCACCTGGGAAAGGGACAACCATGAAACTCTTCAATCTTATCAAGCGCTTCAACAAGGACGAAGACGGCGCCGTGACCGTTGACTGGGTCGTGCTGACCGCAGCCGTCGTCGGCCTTGGCCTGATCGTGATCGGCGCGATCGAAGGTTCGGTCACGGACCTGTCCGAAAACATCGCCGGCTCGATCGACGCCGCGCAGAACTGATCCTGCGGCCTTCGGGCCTGACGACGCCGAGGCCGCGCTTTCCTGAAGCGCGGCCTTTGCCTTTCCGGCGCCATTCCGGCGCCTTGGCCGGAACGGCCATGGAAATGACGCCGACCGTTCCGGCTTTTGCCGCAATCCGTCGCAACTCTGGGCAGGCCAACCCTGTCCTTCTGCCCCGCGGGGCACATGAAATCGCGGAGACTGCCGATGCGTCACCTTCTGACCAAGTTCCTGCGAAAAGAGGACGGCGCCATCACCGTCGACTGGGTGGTCCTGACGGCCGTCGTGGTGGGGCTTCAGGTCGCGGTACTGGTGGCGGTGATCCGCGATTCGCTGACCACCCTGTCCGAAGGTTCTGCCGATACGATTACCGCATATGGTGAGTATCTGAACAACTGACGCGGACCCCGGTCCCGGGGGCCTGTGGAACGAAAATGGCGGCCCCGGGGGCTGCCGGGTTTGAAAGGTCGTGATCATGCGCGCTGTCTTCGCACTGGTTCTGGTCGTCGGCATGGCCCTTGCGGGTGCGGCCGTCTACATGGTGCAGACCTACATGGGCCAGACCGAAGCCGCGCTGGCCCGCGCCAATGCCTTCCGCGAAAAGACCGGCAAGCTGGTCCAGGTCTATGCCGTGAACAAGGCGATGAAGTTCGGCGATCCGCTGACCGCCGCCGATGTGGTGCTGGTCTATGTCCAGGAGGCGAAACTGCCGGCCGGGGCCTTCCTATATGTCGAGCCGGAGACGGCGGCGGCAAAGACCGCCGCGCCGGCCGCCGCGACCGCGCCGCAGCCGGTTGCCGCCAAGTCCGGCGCCGCAAAAACCGGCGAGCCGGTCAAGGCGGCCGGCCCGCTCTTTCCTGCCGACAGCGACAAGCCGCGCTTCCTGATGCGCTCGGTCGAGCCGAACGAAATCCTGCTGGCCAGCCGCGTCACCGAACCGGGCGAGGCCGCAAGCCTGACGGGCAAGCTGGAACGCGGCATGCGCGCCTTCCAGATCAAGGTCGATACCTCCTCGGGGGTGCAGAGCTTCGTCATGCCCGATGCCTTCATCGACATCTACTGGACCGGCACCGGCGGCGATGTCTCGGGCGAGATCACGCGGCTGATCGAAAGCGCCATCAAGGTGATCGCGGTCGACCAGGCCTCGGGCGAGGGCCAGATGGTCGCCGGCAACGCCCGCACCGTGACCGTGGCCGCGACCCCCGAACAGGTAGGCCGCCTGGCCCAGGCCCAGGCCACGGGACGGCTGACCATGTCGCTGGTCGGATCATCGGACGACGCCGTGGAAGGCCTGGTCGAGATCGACCGCGACAAGCTTCTCGGGGTGGAAAAGAAGGCCGAGGTGGTCGAGGCGGCGGCGCCCCAAGTCTGCACCATCAAGACCCGCAAGGGCGATGCGGTGGTTGAAGTGCCGATCCCCTGCACCAACTGAGAACCCGATCAAGCCGCTGCACCGGGCGTCGCACCACAGCATGTGGGGCGGCGCCCGCCGATTCTTACCAATACTTGCGCGCTGTTGCAAGTTATCCACATCAAAGGCGGCCCCCAAGGGTTTGATTCTTGCAAAAAAACGCGACATCCGGCAATCTGGGTGCAGCAAGCGGGCAAAAAGACCCGGCCAGAGGCGTGATCGAAAGGGCAGATCACATGAGCATGAAGACCTTTTTCGCAGCCGGTGTGCTGGGCCTGGCCCTGTCCACCGCTGCGCATTTTCCCGCCACGGCCGAGGTCTTGCGGGTGATGCGCGGTCAGGCCGCCGACGCGCTGCACGTTCCGATGAACCGCGCCGTGGTGGTGGAAAGCGATGTCCCCTTTGCCGAACTCTCGATCGCGAACCCGGGGATCGCCGATATCTCGACCCTGTCCGACAGGTCGATCTACGTCCTGGGCAAGGCGCCGGGGCGCACGACGCTGACGCTGCTGTCGGCCGACGGCAGGCTGATCTCGAACGTCGACGTGCAGGTCACGCCCGACATCGCCGAATTCAAGGAGCGGCTGAAGCAGATCCTTCCGGGCGAACCCATCGAGGTGCGCACGGCAAACGACGGCATCGTGCTGTCAGGCACCGTCTCCTCGACCGCCAAGATGGACCGCGCGCTGGATCTGGCCAGCCGCTACGCGCCCGACAGGGTGTCGAACCTGATGGTGGTGGGCGGCACGCAGCAGGTGATGCTGAAGGTCCGCTTTGCCGAGATGCAGCGCTCGGTCGCGAAAAGCCTCGATGCCTCGATGGGCTTCCGCACCTCGGGCACGGACGGTGCGGGGTCGTTCGGCGGTGGCGTTCTGGCCGATGGCAGCAAGCTGGCCACCTATATGAACGGTGGCACGATCACCTCGCCCAATGACGCGGCCGGGCGCATGGGCCTTGGCTTCAACGTCGGCG
>JBDHSO010000035.1:0-26354 GCA_039808125.1 Rhodobacter sp.
AGCCCCGAGATCCATCACAGGGTGTCCCATGAATCACTCAAGCCCCTCTGCGGGAATCCGGAATGTCGATCCCGCCTAGGTCATCCGGCGCAGATCCTCGCCCATCAGATGCGCGATTCCCGCACGGGTGGCGCCGTAGGGCAGCGCCAGCGCCAGAAGGCCGATCCCCAGGACAAGACCCACCGGCCGGACCAGCCAGCGCGGCGCGGCCGGCCGGGCGGCGGGCGGTTCGTCCCCCGTCTCCGGCGCCGAATCTTCGGTCCTGGCGGGGAGTTCCTCCGGCGGCACGGATGCGGCGCATGGGACGATGGCGGCCGGGGCCGGCGCGGGTTCCGGCTCGCGCATATCCTCGACCGTCGCCATCATGGCGCGGATCGCCTGCAGGGCGGCATCCTCGGCGGCAGGCCGGGCGCCCTGCGGCGGCGGCGTGGCGGGCGGCAAGGCAGCGGAGGGGGCTTTGGCGGGCGGGGTGTCGGCGGGCAGGCTGGCGGGTCCGGGCCCCGCGATCATGTCCCCTACCAAAAGAGGCGCGGGGTCCGGCCCGGGACGCCGGCGCGCACCGACCAGCAAGGCCCGGATCTCCGAGAGGTCGGCCTCTTCGGCCGAGGGGATCGCGGTCGGATCCGCCTCTTCCCCGGCCGACCGCTGCGCGCGCAGGATCGTCACGGTCGGCTTCGGCCGCAGATCCGCCTCCGTCGGCCGGTCGCCCAGCGGCAGCACCGTCTCCGAGGCCGCCTCCAGCATTTCCGCCCCGATCAGCACGCTTCGCCCCACCGCCCCGTGCCGCGGCAGAAACCGGCCGGTACGGCCCAGACGCTCGGGCGGAACGCTCCACTGTCCGGCCATGACCTCGGCGCCGAAGACCTGCGCCGACAGGGCGCAGCGCTCCAGCAGGCCAGCCATCCCCTCGCGCGCGAAAATCAGCGAAACACGCAGATAGGCGCGCGGCTCGAAAGGCGGCTTCTGGCGGCCTTCGGACCAGATCTGCGGGCGTTCGCTGTCGGGGCGGCGGTACATGGATCGTCTCGTCAGGCGCAATGGGTTCTGGCAGGCGGAGTGCGGCGGTTGGCCGGCCGGGCCGCCGCGGGGCGGGGATCCGGCCCTCCGGATATGCGCGCGGATCTCGGCCCGTCGGCGGCAGGACTGCGGCAATCCTTTGGCACCGGCCCATTCTTTTAGTCTCGCCCCCCGACGGCGCGGCGGCGCCACCTGCCCTGCCGCCCTTGTCATGCCCGCCCCCCCGGTCTAAGCCACCGGCACCCCCCCGGCATGCGAAAGGCCCGCCGATGATTCCGCGCTATTCGCGCCCCGAAATGGCCGCCATCTGGTCGCCGGAAACCAAGTTCCGCATCTGGTACGAGATCGAGGCCCATGCCAGCGATGCCCAGGCCGCGCTGGGGGTCATTCCGAAGGCCAATGCCGAGGCGGTCTGGCGCGCCCGGGACGTGGAGTTCGACACCGCCCGCATCGACGAGATCGAGGCCGTGACCAAGCACGATGTCATCGCCTTCCTGACCCATCTCGCCGAACATGTCGGCGCGGAGGAGGCGCGCTTCGTCCATCAGGGCATGACCTCCTCGGACGTGCTCGACACCACTCTGAACCTGCAACTGGTGCGCGCCTCCGACATCCTTCTCAGGGACATGGATCGCGTGCTGGCCGCGCTGAAGACCCGCGCCTTCGAGCACAAGGATACGCTGCGCATCGGCCGCAGCCACGGCATCCATGCCGAACCCACCACGATGGGGCTGACCTTCGCACGCTTTTACGCCGAGATGGACCGGGGCCGCCGCCGGCTGGTCGCCGCGCGCGAGGAAATCCGTACCGGCGCGATTTCCGGCGCCGTCGGCACCTTCGCCAACATCGACCCGCGGGTCGAGGAATATGTCTGTGAAAAGCTGGGGCTGGTTCCCGAACCCGTCAGCACCCAGGTCATCCCCCGCGACCGCCATGCGATGTTCTTTGCAACGCTGGCGGTGATCGCCGCCTCGATCGAGAATATCGCCACCGAAATCCGCCACATGCAGCGTACCGAGGTGCTGGAGGCCGAGGAATATTTCTCGCCGGGCCAGAAGGGCAGTTCGGCCATGCCGCACAAGCGGAACCCGGTGCTGACCGAAAACCTGACCGGCCTGTCCCGTCTGGTCCGCATGGCCGTGGTGCCGGCGCTGGAGGATGTGACGCTCTGGCACGAGCGTGACATCAGCCATTCCTCGGTCGAGCGCGCCATCGCCCCCGATGCCACGATCACCCTGGATTTCGCGCTGAACCGGCTGGCCGGCGTCATCGAAAAGCTGGTGATCTACCCCGAGAACATGCTGAAGAACATGAACAAGTTCAAGGGTCTGGTGATGAGTCAGCGCGTTCTGCTGGCCCTGACGCAGGCCGGGGTATCGCGCGAGGATGCCTATCGGCTGGTGCAGCGCAACGCCATGAAGGTTTGGGAACAGGGCGCCGATTTCAGGACCGAGCTTCTGGCCGACCCCGAGGTGACGGCCGCGCTGTCGCCCGCCGAGATCGAGGAGAAGTTCGACCTCGGCTATCATACCAGGCATGTCGATACGATCTTCGCCCGCGTCTTCGGCGCCTGACCGGGCCGCGGCGGGCAGCTTCGGGCCCACCCCCGGCCCGGCGCGCGTCTGCGGGCCGCGCACCCGTGATGCCGGATGAAACCCGGCGGAATTTCTGCTAGGATGGCGGGACGGCACTGCCGCATCCCGCACTCCAGACAGAAGGGACGACCGATGAAGACCCGCATCCTGCTTGCTGCCCTTGTACTGGCCACGCTGCCCGGGCTTGCCCTCGCCTTCGGATGTCCGGACCGGACGAAGATCACCGCGTCGAACTGTGCCGAAGGGCAGGTCTGGGACGGCGCCGCCGGTACCTGCGTCGACAAGCCGACAAGCTGAAGCGCCGGAAAGGCGGCGTTAACCCGGCGCGGCGCATGATCGGGGCATGAAACCACCAGAATCGGAGGTTCCCATGCCCCAGGACGGGCTTCCTCTGGCGCGGATGACGCCGGCGCAGCGTATGGTTCAGGCCCCTGCGCGGCGGGTGCTGTCGCCGCAGGAAAAGGCTGCGGTCGTCGTGCGCTATCTGCTGACGCAGGGCACGGCGCTGCCGCTGGTCCAGTTGCCCGAACACATGCAGGCCACCCTGGGCGAGCGGATGGCGGCGTTGCGTCTGGTCGACCGGGCGACGCTGGAACAGGTGCTGGCCGAATTCACCGGCGAACTCGAATCGGTCGGCCTCGCCTTTCCCGGCGGGCTGGAAGGCGCGATCAGCGCGATGGACGGCCATATCTCGCAAGGGGCGGCCTCGCGGTTGCGACGCAAGGCCGGCGCCAATCCCGGCGTCGATCCCTGGGACCGGCTGGTGGCCCTGCCGGCCGAACGGCTTGTCGCCATCGTCGAGGCCGAATCGGTCGAGGTGGCCGCCGTCATCCTGTCGAAACTGCCGGTGCCGCGGGCGGCGGAACTCCTGGGCAAGCTGCCGGGCGACCGGGCAAGGCGCATCGCCTTTGCCGTGTCGCAGACCGCCAATGTCGACCCCGCGACGGTGCGCCGGATCGGCGGCGCGATCCTGACCCAGATCGACAGCCAGCCGCCCCGCGCCTTCGAGCGCAATCCCGTCGAACGGGTCGGCGCCATCCTCAACATCTCGCCCGCCGCCACCCGGGACGAGGTGCTGCGCGGGCTTGAGGTCGACGACGAAGGCTTTGCCGAGCAGGTGAAGAAGGCGATCTTCACCTTCGTCCATATTCCGCAGCGCATCTCGCCGCGCGACGTGCCCAAGGTGATCCGCATCGTGGCGCAGCCGGCGCTGGTGCAGGCCGTCGCCTGGGCGCAGGGGCGCGAAGGGCTGGACGAGGCGGTGGAATTCCTGCTTGCCAACATGTCGCAGCGCATGGCGCAGACCCTGCGCGAAGACGCGGCGGGGGCCGGCAAGATCAAGGAGCGCGACGCCGAGGCCGCGATGAACCAGATCGTCGGCGCGATCCGCCAGCTTGAGGAGGCGGGCGAACTGGCGATGATCGCCACCGAGGAGGAGGAAGAGGAGTCCTGACCCGCGCCCTGCCCCGGCGCGCCGCGCGCCTGCCCGCGATCGCGCGCACGCAGTGCCGGGCGCGGGAAGGCCGGCCACGAGCTGTTGCACATCGGACGACAGCGCATCGGCGCGTCCCGCCTTGGCCAAGGGAGGGAACGCAGGCCGGGCATCGGGGCGCAGGTATCGGAAGCCGGGCGTTGGATCACAGGTATCGGAGATCTGGCTTCGGGACACGAGGACCGGCAATGCGGCATCGAAATCCCCGGGGGCCTCGGCGTCTGAAGCTCGACATCAGAAGCTTGGCATCAAGGTTGGGCGCCGGGGCACGGGCACCAGAGACCCGGTGTCCGGCGCTTGGCGTCGGGACGTTGGCATCGCCGTCCCGCGCCACGGCACTGGCGTCTGGACGCGGATATCGGCAGCCGTGCGTCGAAGCGCGGGTATCAGAGATCCGGTGCCACAGCCCCCGGGAGCCGGGGCCCGGCCGTGGAGACCGGGCATCACGGAGCCTGTCGCCGAGGCACAGGCGTCTGGGCACGAATATCGGCGGCCGGGCATAGAAGCGCGGGCATCAGAGACCCGGTGCCACAACCCCCGGGGCCGGCGCCCGGCCGTGGAGACCGGGCATCACGGATGCCTGGCGCCGAGGCACTGGCGTCTGGGCAAGGGTATCGGTGGCCGAGCATCGGGGCGCTGGCATCACAGATTCGGTGCCGGAATTTCCGGGGTCGGGCCCGGCCATGGAGGTCGGGCATCACGGAGGCTTGGCACCGATGGGCACGGGTATCGGCGGCCGGGCATCGGTGGGGGCGAGCGTCGAGGCGCGGGCGTCGCGGGTCGGGCATGACGGCAGGGCATGGGCCGGCCGCCGGCCGGGGACCCTTGCCCCGGCCGGCGGCTGCGCCTAGCGTCGCCGCCATGATACAACGACCTGACCAGAACCCCGCGCAGGGCGTCGCGCTGATGCTGGCGGCGATCCTGACCTTCTCGGTCATGGACGCCACCGCCAAGGCACTGGTGCAGAGCTATGCCCCGGGCCAGGTGATCTGGGTGCGGTTTCTGGGCCAGTTCCTGCTGGCGCTGGTCCTGCTGAACCGCCATCTGCCGCGCGCCCTGCACACGGCCCATCCCGGCCTGCATCTGCTGCGCGCGCTGTTCCAGGTCGGGGCTATCGGCTTTTTCTTCCTGTCGCTGCAACATATCGGCCTTGCCGAAACCACGGCCATCGGCGACACCAGCCCGGTGCTCATCACCCTCGGCGCCGCGGTGTTCCTGGGCGAGCGGCTGGGGCCGCGCCGGGTGATCGGCATCGCGGTCGCGCTGACAGGTGCGCTGATCATCATCCGCCCCGGTGCCGCGACCTTCTCGCCCTGGGCGCTTCTGCCCTTCCTGTCGGCGCTGTGCTATACCGGCAACGCGCTGCTGACCCGGGCGCTGGGGCTGCGGGATCCGATCTGGACCTCGATGCTCTGGGGCGGGCTGGTCGGTGTCGTCACCACCTCGCTTCCGCTGCCGCTCTACTGGACGCCGGTCGCGCTGGCCGACCTGCCGCTGTTTCTGGTGGTGGGCGTCCTCGGGACAGTGGCGCAACTGTTCCTGATCCGCAGCTTCAGCGTGGCCGAGGCGTCGCTCGTCGCGCCCTTCACCTATTGCGGGATCGTCTTTGCCACGATCTGGGGCGTGCTGCTCTATGACGAATGGCCCGATGGCTGGACCGTTGTCGGTGCGCTTGTGATCGTGGGGGCCGGCCTCTATGTCTGGCATCGCGAAACCGCCGTCCGCAAGCCGGAGCCATGACCGAACCCCGAATGCAACCCCCGATGCAGCCCTTGGGCTTTGCGCAGAATCTGGCCGTCCGCGCGTTGATCGGCGGGGCAAGGCTGCTGCCTTTCCGCTGGCGTGTGCCGATTCTGGGCTGGCTGATGCGCCGGGTCGTGGGGCCGCTGGCCGGCTACCGGGCGCGGGCGCGCGAGAACCTGGCGCTGATCTGGCCCGATCTGCCCGAGCGGGAGCGGCGGCGCATTGCGGATGCCTCGCTCGACAATGCCGGGCGGGCGCTGATCGAGAATTACTCGACCGCCGATCTGCTGGCGCGCGGGGCGCAGACCGAGCCCGGGGGACCGGGATTGCAGGCGCTGGTGGCGGCGCAGGCGGCGGGGCGGCCGGTGATCCTGATGACCGGGCATTTCGGCAATTACGAGGCCGGGCGGGCGGCGCTGGTCGCCCGCGGCTACAGCATCGGCGGGCTCTACCGGCCGATGAAGAACCGCCATTTCAACGCGCATTACGTCCGCACGATGGAGGCTTTCGGCGGCCCGGTCTTTCCGCAGGGCCGTGCCGGCACCGCGGGCTTCGTGCGGCATCTGAAGGCGGGCGGGATTCTGGTCCTGCTGTTCGACCAGCAGGCGCCGGGGGAATGGATCGATTTCCTCGGCCAGCCGGCGCAGACCGCAATCTCGGCCGCCCAGCTCGCGTTGCGCTACGATGCGGAGCTGATCCCGTTCTATGCCACGCGCCAGCCCGACGGGCTGACCTTCCGCGTGGATCTGGAGGCGCCGGTGCCGCACAGCGATGCCCGGCAGATGACCGAAGCGCTGACCCGCAGCCTTGAGGCGCGGGTGGAGGCGCATCCCGAGCAATGGTTCTGGGTACACCGGCGCTGGAAGGGCGTGCCGCCGGCGCCAGATCCCGATACCGCCCCGGAGACCGGGGCGCGGAACCCGCGCTAATCCGCCCGCGCCGCGGCAAGGATCCGGCCCGGCCCCTCGGCCTGCAGGATCACCACGGCGGGCGCGCCGCCTGCCAGGGGCACGGTCGTGTCCAGCGGCGTGGCCCCCGACCATTCGCCCAGCACGGTCCAGTCCGTCACCACGTTATGATAGGTGATGGTCTTGCCGGCATTCTCGCCGCGTTCGATCACCACGGTCTGTTCCGGCTCATAGCGCACCAGCTGTATCCTGACCGGCGCCTCGAAGGCCCCCGGGGCCTCGGCATGGATCGCCAGCGCATCGCCCTTGCGGGTGGCGGCAAGATGCACGGTCGTGGCGGGGGCGGCCTTCAGACGCTCGGCCATCGCAGCCTCGGTCACGTTCTGGTCATAGCCTTCCAGCCGGTCGGTGCCGCCGACGATGAACTGCGGTGTATAGATGGTGCGCGAGCCGATGGCCCGGGCATAGGATTTCTGCCGTTCGGTAAAGCGCGGCTTGGCGAAACTGTCGGCCCAGCCGATGTAATCCCAGTAGTCGACATGCAGTGCCAGCGGCAACACCCGCGGATCCCGGGTCAGCGCGGTAAAGAAGGCGTCGGCCGGCGGACAGGCGACGCAGCCCTGCGAGGTGAAAAGCTCGACCACCACCACATCGTCGGCCAGGACCGGCTGCGCACAGAGCAGCGAAAGGCCGCAGGCGGCGCTGAGCAGATGGCGCATGACGATATCCCGTTCCCCTGAAGCGGTGCTTCGCTTATAGGGAGCATGCCCGGCCGGTGCCAATCAAGGTTTTGCGAGGGTCACCCACGGCCGGGGCTGTCCCGCCCCGGTTCCATGCCGGTCCGGCCTTCGGGCCTGGTCTCGGACACCGCCCTCTGGCCCAGGCCCTCTGTCTCCTGTCTTCCGGCCCGTCCGGCGCCCCGCGGGTAGCGCCGGCGATTCCCGGCTCCGGCGCCGGCACGGGCACAGCCCCAAGGTTGCCCCTGTCGCCCTGCCCCGGATCGGGGTTATGATCCCCAAAGCGCGGACCGGCGGATCCCGATTGGGGGCTGGATTTCCGGCATACAATTGTATACAAGTACCGCGATTCCCCGGAACCCGCGTTCGGGGCGCCGCCCGCAGCCCCGCTGACACGCCAGATTGCCAAGGAGCCGAACATGACCGTGACCGTCGGACATGACAGCCAGAAAACCCGCAAAACGCTGACCGCTGGCGGTCAGACCGTCGCCTATTACTCGATCCCCGCCGCCCAGGCCGCCGGCCTCGGCGATTTCGCCCGCCTGCCCGCGGCGTTGAAGGTGGTGCTCGAGAACATGCTGCGCTTCGAGGACGGCAAGACCGTGACCGTCGACGACATCCGCGCCTTTTCCGACTGGGGCAAGCAGGGCGGCCAGAACCCGCGCGAGATCGCCTATCGCCCCGCCCGCGTGCTGATGCAGGATTTCACCGGCGTGCCGGCCGTGGTCGACCTTGCGGCGATGCGCGACGGGATCAAGGGGCTGGGCGGCGACGCGCAGAAGATCAACCCCCTGAACCCGGTCGATCTGGTCATCGACCATTCGGTGATGATCGACGAATTCGGCAATCCGCGTGCCTTCCAGATGAACGTCGATCTGGAATACGAACGCAACATGGAACGCTATGTGTTCCTGAAATGGGGCCAGCAGGCCTTCAACAACTTCCGCGTCGTCCCGCCCGGCACCGGCATCTGCCATCAGGTGAACCTCGAATATCTGGCGCAGACGGTCTGGACCGACACCGACCAGAACGGCGCGACGGTGGCCTATCCCGACACGCTGGTCGGCACCGACAGCCATACGACCATGGTGAATGGCCTGGCCGTCCTTGGCTGGGGTGTCGGCGGGATCGAGGCAGAGGCGGCGATGCTGGGCCAGCCGGTCTCGATGCTGATCCCCGAGGTCGTGGGCTTCAAGCTGACGGGCCGCATGGTCGAGGGCACCACGGCCACCGATCTGGTGCTGAAAGTGGTCGCCATGCTCAGAAAGCACGGCGTCGTCAACAAGTTCGTCGAATTCTACGGCGAGGGGCTGGATCACCTGCCGCTCGCCGACCGGGCGACCATCGCCAACATGGCCCCGGAATATGGCGCGACCTGCGGCTTCTTCCCGATCGACGGTGAAACCCTGCGCTATCTGCGCAACACCGGCCGCGACGAAGCGCGAATCGCGCTGGTCGAGGCCTATGCCCGGGAAAACGGCATGTGGCGCGGGGCGGATTACGCACCGATCTACACCTCGACCCTGGAACTCGACATGGGTACCATCGTCCCGGCGATTTCAGGACCGAAACGCCCGCAGGATTATCTGCCGCTGACCGACGCCGCCGCCCGGTTCTACGATGTCGTGGCCTCCCATCGCGGCGTGGACCTGTCGCAGGGCGCGGCCGAGATGACCGAAGAGGGCGGCGGTGTGATCGCCCCCTCGCGCGATTGCCGCAGGACCGTGCCGGTCGAGGGCAAGGATTACAGCGTGGGCGACGGTTCGGTGGTGATCGCCGCCATCACCTCCTGCACCAACACCTCGAACCCCTATGTGATGATCGGAGCTGGCCTCGTCGCGCGCAAGGCGCGGGCGCTGGGGCTGAACCGCAAGCCCTGGGTCAAGACCTCGCTCGCCCCGGGATCGCAGGTCGTGGGCGAATACCTGCGCGCCGCCGGCCTGCAGGAGGATCTGGATGCCATCGGCTTCAACCTGGTCGGCTATGGCTGCACCACCTGCATCGGCAATTCCGGTCCGCTGGGCGATCCGGCGATCTCGAAGGCGATCGGCGAACACGATCTGGTGGCAACCGCCGTCCTGTCGGGCAACCGCAACTTCGAGGGCCGGATTTCGCCCGACGTGCGGGCGAACTTCCTCGCCTCGCCGCCGCTTGTCGTGGCCTATGCCCTTGCCGGCAGCCTGAATGTCGACCTGACCACCCAGCCGCTGGGCCAGACCCCCGATGGCCGCGACGTCTATCTCCGCGACATCTGGCCGACCCAGAAGGAAATCGCCGATCTGGTCGATGCGACGGTGACGCGCGACGCTTTCCTGACGAAATACGCCGATGTCTTCAAGGGCGACGAAAGGTGGCAGGGGGTGAAAGTCACCGACAGCGAGACCTACGACTGGCCGGCGACCTCGACCTATATCCAGAACCCGCCCTATTTCCGCGGCATGGCCAGGGAGCCGGGCGTGATCAAGGACATCGACGGCGCCCGGGTGCTGGCGATCCTGGGCGACATGATCACCACCGACCACATCTCGCCGGCCGGCTCGTTCAAGGCCGGCACGCCGGCGGGCAAATACCTGACCGAGCGGCAGGTCGCGGTAAAGGACTTCAACTCCTACGGCTCGCGCCGCGGGAACCACGAGGTCATGATGCGCGGCACCTTCGCCAATATCCGCATCAGGAACGAGATGCTCGATGACGTCGAGGGCGGCTATACCCTCGGACCGGACGGCAAGCAGACCTCGATCTTCGACGCCTCGATGGAATATCAGGCCGAGGGCACGCCGCTGGTCGTCTTCGGCGGCGTCGAATACGGCGCGGGCTCGTCGCGCGACTGGGCGGCCAAGGGGACGGCGCTTCTGGGGGTGAAGGCGGTCATCGCCGAATCCTTCGAACGCATCCACCGCTCCAATCTGGTCGGCATGGGCGTGATCCCGTTTGAGTTCCAGCCCGGCGAAAACCGCAGGACGCTGGGCCTGAAGGGCGATGAGGTGGTCTCGATCCATGGCCTTGCCGGCGATCTGAAGCCGCTGTCGCTGGTGCCTTGCACCATCCGCTATGCCGACGGCACCGAGAAGACGATCCAGATCAAATGCCGGATCGATACCGCGATCGAGATCGAATATGTCGAGAACGGCGGCGTCCTGCATTACGTGCTGCGCAACCTCGCCAAGGCCTAGGCGGGCCGCGGGGCGGCCGCGCCCTGCCCTGCCGGATGAGACAGCGACGGCCCCGGATATCCGGGGCCGTTTGCCTTCTGGGGCTTGCGCTACAGGCCTGTTCCGGCCCGGCTGCCGCGCGCCGGCCGGGGGGGTGCCCGCAGAGGACGAAAACCGCTCCGTGGCGCCTTCCCGGCGATCCGGCATCCATCCCGCGCGCCGGAACCGGAGCCTTCAAAGGCTCCGGACCGATTTCTTTGAAGAAATCGCCGCCCCGCCTCAGCCGTCCGGCTTCAATGCCTTGTCGAGTGTCGGGATGAAGCGGGCCTCATAATCGGTACCGACGAGCGGGCCGGTGAATTTGAACAGCACGGTTCCGTCGGGGCCGATTATGAAGGTCTCGGGCGGGGCGCTCACCCCCCATTCGACGCGGTTGCGGCCGTTCGGATCGGTGGCCAGCGCGAAGAACGGGTTGCCCTCCTCGTCCAGATAGCCGACGGCATCGGCCTCCTTGTCCATCATGTTCACGCCGGCGACGCGGATGCCCCGGGCCGCCATCTCCTTCAGCGCCGGATGTTCGGCGCGGCAGGGCGGGCACCAGCTGGCCCAGAAATTGACCAGCGTCACCTTCCCCGCCCGCAAGTCGGCATCGGTCAGCAGCGGCACGCCGGGCAGCGCGGTCGTCGGCAGCACCGGCGCCGGCCGGCCGAGGAAGGCCGAGGGCAGATCCTCGGGATTGCCGCGCTGCATGCCCAGCCAGAACATCACCGCCAGCCCCGCGAAAAGCGCGGGCGGCAGCGCCATCAGCCAGCGGTTAGCCATCCTCTCGCTCCCTCCGTTCTTCCACCTCGGCCAGCGCGCGGCCGACCTGCGCCCGCCGCCGCAGCGTCGCGGCCAGCAGCACCGCCAGCAGCAGCGCCGAGGCGCCGTAGCTGCCCAGCACCGCAACGGCATATTTCCCGAGTTCCGGCATCATGCGCTTCTCTCCCGCGCCAGAAGGGCGGCCAGCCGGCGCGCCCGGATTTCGGTCCGCGTCCGCACCAGCACCAGCGTCACGAAGAGAAGCACCGTGCCCAGGATGCAGACGACGAGCGGCAGGTAATAGGCCGGATCGAGCGGATCCCGCTCGCCCACCTTCAGGATGGTCGAATCCTGGTGCAGGCCCTGGTTCCAGAATTTCACCGCATAGCGTGACAGCAGCGCAAAGACCGATCCGACGATGCACAGCACCGAGGTCAGGTCGGCCGCGGTATCGGGATTCTCGACCGCGGCCCAGAGCGCCATGTAGCCGAGGTAGAACAGGGCGAGGATCAGAAAGGAGGTCAGGCGCGGATCCCAGGCCCACCAGGTGCCCCACATTGGCTGGCCCCAGAGCGCGCCCGTCACCAGCGCGATGGCGGTGAAGGTCAGCCCGACGGGCGCGGCGGCCCGGGCCGCCAGCGCCGAGACGTGATGGCGCCGTACGATCCAGATCAGGCTGGCCACCAGCATCATGATCCAGGCGTTGATGGCCATCATCGCCGCCGGAACGTGAAGGAACATGATCTTGACCGTGGCGCCCTGCTTGTAGTCGTCGGGCGTGAAGAAGAAGGCCCAGACCAGCCCCACGACCAGGACGGCGACCGTCAGCGCCGCCAGCCAGGGCAGCACGCGGGCCGAGGTCTCCATGAATTTCTTCGGGTTGGCATATTCCCAGATCGACATGTTGTTCCTGCTGGTGCGGCGGGTCTCGGGGGTCAAGTCACAGTTTCGGCATGGCGGCTAGCGCAGGTTGATGCGCAGCGCCGCCGCGGCGGCAAAGGGCAGGAGCGCCGCCGCCCCGGCGGTGATCGCCGCCAGAAGGGCCAGCGGCGTGGCGAATTCGGCGCCGGTTGCGCCGCGCTTCACCACCTCGGCGCCGAAGATCAGCGTCGGCACATAGAGCGGCAGGACCAGCAGCGACAGGAGCAACCCGCCCCGCTTCAGCCCGACGGTGACGGCCGCGCCGAAGGCGCCGATCACCGACAGCGCCGGCGTTCCGACCAGAAGCGAGACGACCAGCCAGAGATAGCCCGCGGCCGGCAGGTTCAGCAGGATGCCGAGCACCGGCGACAGCAGCGCCAGCGGCAGGCCGGTCACAAGCCAATGCGCCAGGGCCTTGGCGGCGACCGCGCCTTCCAGCGGCAGCGGCGCCGTGGCCAGCAGATCGAGCGAGCCGTCCTCGAAATCGAGCGCGAACAGCCGGTCGAGCGAGAGGAGGCAGGCAAGAAGCGCCCCCACCCAGAGGATCCCCGGCGCGATCCGGCCCAGGGTGCCGCCCTCGGGGCCGACGCCCAGCGGCACCAGCACCGCGACAAGAAGGAAGAAGGCAAGGCCAAGGCCGAACCCGCCGCCGGCGCGGACGGCAAGCCGCAGATCGCGGACCAGCAGGGCGATCATGCGAAGGCCTCGTCGAAGCCGCCAGCGGGCGCATGCGCCGCGCGCGCACGGCGGGGGCGGAACGGGCCAAGGTCGAGGACCTCTGCCTCGGGCAGGCCAAGGTCGATGTGGCTGGCCAGCACCGCCAGCCCGCCGGCCGCCAGATGCCCGCGCACCACCGCCGAAAACAGCGCGACCGAGGTCGCGTCGAGCGAGACGGTCGGCTCGTCCAGCAGCCAGACCGGCCGGCCGGTGACAAGAAGCCGCGCAAGGCCAAGCCGCCGCTTCTGCCCGGCCGAGAGGTTCGCCGCCGGCCGCCGCGCCAGCGCGCGCAGGTTCATCGCATCGAGCGCCACGCCCACCGCGGCGGCATCGAGGCCATGGACGCTGGCCCAGAACCGCAGGTTCTCGGTCACGTCGAGCGCGGCCTTCAGCCCGTCGGAATGGCTGGCATAGGCCAGGCTTTCGGGTGGCGCCGAGATCGTGCCTGCGACGGCCGGCTGCAAACCCGCCAGCGTGCGCAGCAGCGTGGTCTTGCCGATGCCGTTCGGGCCGCGCAGCACCAGCGCATGCCCCGCCGCCAGGGCAAAATCCAGCCCCTCGAGCACGACAAGCCCACCGCGCGAGACTGCAAGATCGCTGACCTTCAACTCCATGGCTTTCCCCTAGACCATCGGCCCATGAAAGAAAACGGTCCTCCCTGCCGCACCCCGCCCCTGCCCCGCAACGGGCCGGCGGGCGTGGCAACCGGAGCGTCCGGGCGCGGACACCGCGCGGGCCGTGGCCTCAGCTCACCGGCAGAACCGCCGCCGCGATCCGGCGGCCCTCGGTCAGAAGCAGGTTGTAGGTGCGGCAGGCCGCGGGCGAGGTCATGGGATCGACGCCGATTCCGGCCGCCTCCAGCGCCTCGCGAAAGGCCTTCGGCGGATAGGCGACCGTATCGCCCATGCCAAGGAGAAGGACGTCGATCTCGCCCGCCAGCGCAAGCGGCGCCCCGGCATCGTCAAGCCCGCCCCAGGGGCCGGCGTTCCAAGGCGTGATCAGCGACGGCCCGCGCAGGACATGCGGGCCAAGCCGGAAGAAACCCGGCCCGTAGCCCTCGACCGCCAGCGCCGCCGCATAGCTGAAGGCGATCTGCCGCATGCCCGCCTCAGGCGTCGATATTGGCGTATTCGGGCGGCGTCGCCTTCTTCTTCGGCTTGTCGCCGCGGTCGACGCCCAGCATCAGCACGATGTTCTTGGCGACATAAAGCGTCGAATAGGTGCCGATGATCACCCCGAACAGCATGGCGAAGACAAAACCGCGAATCACGTCGCCGCCGAAGATGATCAGCGCCGTCAGCGCGATCAGCGTCGTCGTGGCCGTCATCACCGTGCGGCTGAGGGTTTCGTTGGCGGTCAGGTTCATCATCTCGCGCAGCGGCATCGTCTTGTACTTGGCCAGATTCTCGCGCAGCCGGTCGAAGATCACCACGGTGTCGTTGACCGAATAGCCCAGGATCGTCAGCAGCGCCGCCACGATGGTCAGGTCGAATTTCAGCTGGAACAGCGAGAATACCCCGACCGTCACGATCACGTCATGCGCAAGCGAGGCCACGGTGCCGACGGCGAACTGCCATTCGAAGCGCAGCCAGACATAGGCGCCGATCCCGAGCGAGGCGAGGATGACCGAGAGGACCGCCTTCTGGATCAACTCTCCGGACACTTTCGGCCCGACCGATTCGACCGAAGGAAAGGTGATCGCCGGGTCGACCGCCTTCAGCGCCGCCTCCACCTCCAGCATCACCTCGGGCGTGACGGCCTCTTCGCCCTCGCGCGCGCCGATGCGCACCTGCGCGACATGCTGGTCGGCGGCAAAGGTCGGATCCGTCACCTCGGTGATGGTCACGTCGCCCAGTGCCAGCGGGTCGAGCGCCTGGCGATAAAGCCCCACATCGACCGGCGAAGTCGATTCGGTCCGGATTGTGGTGCCGCCCTTGAAGTCGACGCCGAAATTCAGGCCGAGGATGGCGACGCAGGCGATCGAGGCCAGCGTCGTCACGATCGAACTGCCGAAGGTCAGCCACTGCCAGCGGAAGAAGTCGATGTTCGTCGTGGTCGGAACCAGCTTCAGACGGAAGGCCATGGGGTTTTCTCCTCAGACCAGGATCGTTTTCGGGCGGCGGCGGTTCAGCCAGATCTCCACCACCAGACGGGTGACATAGACCGAGGTGAAGAGCGAGGTCAGGATCCCGATCGTCATGGTGACGGCAAAGCCGCGCACCGGGCCAGAGCCGATCCAGAACATGATCAGCGCGGTCAGCAGGCCGGTGACGTTCGAATCGAAGATGGCCGAGAAAGCCCGGTCGAAACCGGATTCGGCGGCGCGGCCGGGCGGCTGGCCGCTGCGCAACTCCTCCCGGATGCGCTCGAAGATCAGCACGTTGGCATCGACGGCCATGCCCATGGTCAGCACGATGCCGGCGATGCCGGGCAGCGTCAGCGTGGCGCCGATCGAGGACAGGATCGCCACGATCAACAGCACGTTCGCCGCCAGCGCGATATTGGCGAACCAGCCGAACAGGCCGTAGGACAGCACCATATAGGTCACGACGGCGATCATGCCGATGATCGCGGCCAGCTTGCCGGCGGCAATCGAATCAGCGCCGAGTTCGGGGCCGATGGTGCGCTCTTCCAGAAATTCCATCCCCGCCGGCAGGGCGCCAGCGCGCAGCAGGACAGCGAGTTCGGTCGATTCCTCGACGGTGAAGCTGCCGGTGATGATGCCGGAACCGCCGGGGATATGGCTCTGGATCACCGGGGCAGAGATCACCTGGTTGTCGAGAACGATCGCGAAGGGTGTGCCGATATTCGCCGCGGTGTAATCGCCGAACTTGCGCGCGCCCGCGCCGTCGAAGCGGAAGCTGACGGCGGGCTTGCCGTTCTGGTCGAAGGAAGGCTGGGCGTCGACCAGTTCCTCGCCGGTGACGACGGGCACCTCTTCGATGATGTAATAGAGGCCGGGCTGATCCTTCGCCGGCAGCAGCAGGTTGCGCGCGCCCGGATTGGCGCCGGCATCGGTGGTGCTGTTGATCACCCGGTTGAAGGTCAGCTTGGCCGTGGTGCCGATCAGCGACTTCAGCTCTGCCGCCGAGCCGATGCCGGGCACCTCGATCAGGATGCGGTCGGAGCCCTGACGCAGGATCGTCGGTTCGCGCGTGCCGGCCTGGTCCACCCGGTTGCGGATGATTTCAAGGCTTTGCTGCATCGTGCGGTCGTCGGTGGCGGTCTTTTCGGCGTCGGACAACTGGATCACGATATCGGCGCCGTCGGCAGCGATGTCGATGTCGTTATGGCCCGCGCCGGCCAGCGAGATCACCGGCGTGGCCAGGGTGCGGACCGCCTCCAGCGCGACCGGCATCGCCTCGGGGTTCGAGATCGTCACCCGCAGCGTGCCGTCGGGCGACGGCGCGCGGCGCACCGCGCCCACCTGGTCGCGCCGGTCGCGCAGCGCGTCGCGCGCCTCGGGCCACAGCGCCTCCATCCGCGCCTTGTAGACGTCCGAGACCTCGACCCGCGCCAGAAGATGCGCGCCCCCCCGCAGATCGAGCCCGAGCGGCATGATCGACGAGGGCAGCCAGGACGGCCAGAGCGCCTTCGCCGCCTGCTGCTCGGGCGTCGCGATACCATCGGCCTTGTCGATGGCGGCCACCGCGTCGTTGTGCAGTTCCACCCGCGAATAGAAGGCGTTCGGCATGGCGGCCAGCAGGCCCCAGGCGCAGATCGCAAGGATGAGGATACGCTTCCAGGTCGCGGTCGGGGTCATGTCAGGTCTCGGCGTCTCAGGCGGCGGCGGCTTCGGTCCGGTTCAGGACCTGGCTGATGGTGTGCTTCAGCACCTTGACCTTCACGCCTTCGGCGATCTCCACCTCGACCATGCCGTCTTCCTGCACCTTGGTGACCTTGCCGACGATGCCGCCCTGGGTGACGATCTGGTCGCCCCGGCGCAGCGCCGCGACCATGGCCTTGTGTTCCTTCAGCTTCTTCTGCTGCGGCCGGATCATCAGGAAATACATGATCACGAAGATCAGGATCAGCGGCACGAAGGAGGCAATGGCAGAGCCAGCGCCGGCAGCGCCGGCGGCCTGGGCATAGGCGGGGGTCGCGAACATCGGGTTCTCCAGCTGGGGGCCCGGGACAACCGGGCCGATGACATCGGGAGGGGACCGCAAGCCGCGACCGGCGTCCCCGTTCAGGCGCCCATGTAAGGGGTTTTTCTTGGCATTGCCAGAGGAAGCGCATCGCAGGCCGGACCGGGGGCAAAGGGGGGCGCTGCCCCCGGCGCGGCGGGCCGCGCCTCCCCCGGGGTATTGCGGTCAAGAGGAAGGGGCCGCGAGCGACGGGGGCATCCGAGGGCTTCGGGAAGGGGGCGGACCGGCCGGAGGGGTGCGGTCCCGTCTTTTCGCCGCGCCGCGCCTCTGGCATAAGCCACGGGACTTTCCCGCAAAGGACGCGACCATGCACGATATCCGCACGATCCGCGACAACCCGGCCGCCTTCGACGCCGACCTTGCCCGCCGCGGCCTGCCGCCGCTGTCGTCGGAGCTGCTTGCGCTGGACGGCAGCCGGCGCGCGAAGATCCTCGCCGCCGAGACGGCGACGGCCGAGCAGAACCGGGCCACCAGGGAGGTGGGTGCGGCGAAGGCGCGCGGCGACGAGGCCGGCTTCGAGCGGCTGCGCGCGCTGGTGGCCGAGAAGAAGTCGGAGATCGCGCGGCTGACCGCCGAGGCCGCCGAGGAGGATGCCCGGCTGCGCGACGCCCTGATGCGCATTCCGAACAACCCGCTTCCCGACGTGCCCGAGGGCCGGGACGAGCGCGACAATCTGGAAATCCGCCGCTGGGGCACGCCGCGCAGCTTCGATTTCAAGCCGCTGGAGCATTTCGAGATCCCGGGAGTGAAGCCGGGGATGGATTTCGAGACGGCGGCCAAGCTGTCGGGCGCGCGCTTCGTGGTGCTGCGCGGCGCGGTCATCCGCGTTCATCGCGCGCTGGCGCAGTTCATGCTGGACTTTCACATTGCCGAGCATGGGCTGACCGAAACCTGGACCCCGGTGCTGGTGAAGGAAGAGGCGATGTACGGCACCAACCAGTTGCCGAAATTCGCCGAGGACAGCTATCAGACCACCAATGGCTGGTGGCTGATCCCGACCGCCGAGGTGACGCTGACCAATACCGTTGCGGGTGACATTCTGGACGAGGCGGCCCTGCCGCTGCGGATGACCGCCCATACCCAGTGCTTTCGTTCGGAAGCGGGCAGCGCGGGCAAGGACACCACGGAGATGCTGCGCCAGCACCAGTTCGAAAAGGTCGAAATGGTGACGATCTGCGCGCCCGGCAACCATCTGGCCGAGCATGACCGCATGACGCGCTGCGCCGAAGCGATCCTGGAACAGCTGGGCCTGCCCTATCGCACCATCGTGCTGTGCACCGGCGACATGGGCTTCGGCGCGCAGAAGACGCATGATCTGGAGGTCTGGCTGCCGGGTCAGGACCGCTATCGCGAGGTTTCCTCGGTCTCGACCTGCGGCCAGTTCCAGGCGCGGCGGATGAATGCGCGCTTCCGCCCGGCGCGGTCCGAAGCCGGCGGCGGCAAGCCGGAATTCGTGGCCACGCTGAACGGTTCGGGTCTGGCGGTCGGGCGCTGCCTGATCGCGGTGCTGGAGAACGGCCAGCAGGCCGATGGCTCGGTCGATCTGCCGGCCGTACTGGCGCCCTATCTGGGCGGCCGGACGCGGATCGCGCCGGATGGCATGCTGATCTGATCGCCTGCCGCCCCGCGCTTGACCAGGGTCCGGGGCTTCGGCAGACTTTGCGCCGCCGGCGGGGGCGACAGTCTCGTGGCGGCGAGGCGGGGCGCGAAAGGAACGGGGCAGGACATGAAGGAAAAGGCGGTTTTGCTGGTTTGCATGGCGATCCTTTTCGCGCTGATGCCATTGATGCTGCCTGCAAGCGGCGGCTATCGGCCGGGGGACATTCCGATCGCGATCCTGCATCCGTCGATGCAGCAGGCCGCCCCGGTCATCGCCATCTGGGTCCTGATCCATGTCGGGCTGCTGGCCCATGCGGTCTATGGCCTGGGCCTGCACCATTCCGATCCGGCCTGGGACCGGCCGCGCATCGCACTGATGGCGGCGATGTTCAGCGGCACGCTCTGGCTGGCCTTCGCCGGTGGCAACCCGGTGATCGCAGCCGCGATGGCCCTGATCATGGCGGGCTTTGCGCTGGCGGCCGTGCGATGCGCGCCGCAGGCGCCGCGCGGACTGGCGCTGTCGCCCGTCGCCCTCTTCGCCGGCTGGAGCACGGCGGCGGCCGGTGCGGCGGTGGGCGTCGGGCTGGCGGGTTCGGGCTGGTTGTCCGACAATGCCGCGGCACTGGCCTGCCTGCTGGCGGTGCTGATCGTGGCGGCCTGGGTGCAGAGGCGGCTTGGCCCGGTGCCGGAATATGGCGCGGCGGTCATCCTGGCGATGATCTGCATCGCCCTTGCGGGACGCGGCGGCAATGCCACGACCTTCTGGGCGGCCCTGGTCGGCGCCGCGGCACTGGCGGCCGTCACCCTTGTCGCGGCGCGGCCGGGCGGCCTCCGGTCAGCGGGGGTCCGGCCGCATTAGCCCAGGTGCTTGCGCAGCCGCGAGGGCGTGTGAAACTTGCGTTCGCGGAACGGGTTCTGATCGCCCTGACCGCGCAGGAACAGCCGGATCGGCGTGCCCGGCATGTCGAAATGGTCGCGCAGGCCGTTGACCAGATAGCGCCGGTAGCTGTCGGGCAACTCTTCCGGGCGAGAGCATTTGATGACGAAGCCCGGCGGCCGGGTCTTGGCCTGGGTGATGTAGCGCAGCTTCAGCCGGTGGCCGCCCGGCGCGGGCGGCGGATGCGCCTCGGTCATGGCCGACAGCCAGCTGTTCAGCCGCGCCGTGGGGATGCGGCGGTTCCACACCTCATGCGCGCGCAGGATGGCATCGTGCAGCCGGTCCATGCCGCGGCCTGTCCTGGCCGAGATCGTCACCAGCGGCGCCCCGCGCAATTGCGGCAGCAGGCGCTCGAACATCTCTTTCAGCTCGGCCAGCTTTTCCTGCCGCTCTGTCTCCAGATCCCATTTGTTTACCGCCACCACCACGGCGCGGCCCTCGGTCTCGGCGAAATCGGCGATGCGCAGATCCTGGGTCTCGAACGGGATGTCGTTGTCGAGAAGGACGACCACCACCTCGGCAAAGCGGACCGCGCGCAGCCCGTCCGCGACCGACAGCTTTTCCAGCTTGTCGACGACGCGGGCCTTCTTGCGCATCCCCGCGGTATCCCAGATCCGCACCGGCGTGCCCATCCAGTCGGCCCGCACCGAAATCGCATCGCGGGTGATGCCGGCCTCGGGGCCGGTCAGCATGCGATCCTCGCCCAGAATGCGGTTGACAAGGGTCGACTTGCCGGCATTGGGCCGGCCGATCACGGCGATCTGCAAGGGTCGCGCGGCCGAGGGGCGCCAGCTTTCGTCGCCCTCCTCCTCGCTTCCCTCCGGAATGTCGACGTCGGTGACGGGGGTGTTCTCGGCTTCGCGCGCGGCAAATTCGCCCTCGAAAGGCAGAAGCGCTGCATGGAGATCGTCCATCCCCTCGCCATGTTCGGCCGAGAGCCGGACAGGCTCGCCCAGGCCAAGGCTCCAGGCCTCCAGCGCACCGGCATCACCGGCGCGACCCTCGGCCTTGTTGACGCCCAGGATCACCCGCGCACCCTTGCGCCGCAGGATCTCGGCGAAGGTTTCGTCCGAAGGCGTCACCCCGACCCGGCCGTCGATCAGGAACAGGCAGACATCGGCCAGATCGACCGCGCGCTCTGTCAGGCGGCGCATCCGGCCGCGCAGGCTGTCGTCGTTGATTTCCTCCAGCCCGGCGGTATCGATCACAGTGAAATGCAGGCCCATCAGCCGCGCATCGCCCTCGCGCAGGTCGCGCGTCACGCCGGGCTGGTCGTCGACCAGCGCCAGCTTGCGGCCGACAAGACGGTTGAACAGCGTCGACTTGCCCACGTTGGGCCGTCCGACGATGGCAAGGGTAAAGCTCATGTCCCGGGTCTCCTGAAGCCGCGGGCTTTACACCAAGGACCCGTCAGCGGAAAGCCAGAAGTTGCCCGTTGCGCGACACGACATAGAGCGTACCCGCCGCCACGGCCGGCTGCGTTGCCGCGCCGCCGGGAATTTCCGCCTGGGCCAGCAGCGCGCCGTTCACCGGGCTGAAGCCGCGCAGCACCCCGTCGGACGAGGCGACCCAGAGCTTGCCGCCGGCAAGGACCGGGCCGAAATGAGCATAGATCGCCTTGTGCTTCTTCGGTTTCTCGGCCTGGAAATACGGCATGTCCACCGTCCAGATCACCGATCCCGTCGCCGCGTCAAGCCGGACGATCTGCGCCTCGTCGTTGACAAGGAAGACCGAACCACCCGCGACAACCGGCGGCGCCATCGCGCCTTCGACCGCCGACCACAGCGTCTCGCCGGTATCGGCCGATTTCGCCACGGTCCGGCCGGCGCCGGTACCGGCATAAAGCGTGGCGCCCACCAGAACCGCATCGCCGGTGATGTCGTAGCTTTGGGCATAGGCGCGGCCCAGGCGCTTGCCGGCCAGGGATTCCTGCCACAGCTTGGTGCCGCCGCCGATCTTCAGCACCGCCATCAGATCGCCCGCGGCATTGGGATAGATCACCGCCCGCGGCGTCACCGTCGGCGCAGCGGCACCCAGATAGCCGGCGCTGGCCGGGGTTCCGGGCACCCACCAGACGACCTTGCCGTCCTTGGCCGACATCGCCCAGGCGCTGCCGTCGCGGCCCGAGACATAGACCATGCCGTCATCGACCGCGGGCGCGCCGGTGGCCGGGCTGTCCAGCCGCTGCCGCCACACCACCCCGCCCTTGGCCGCATCCATCGCCACCACCTCGCCATAGGCCGTGGTGACGTAAAGCACGCCGCCCTCGGCCGCGAGCCCGCCGCCCGAGATGTCGCCGCCGCGGTCGAAGCTGGCCGTGAGATCGGCCTGCCACAGCAGCCCGCCGCCGGTCGAGACCGCCGAGACGGTGCTGTCGGCATCCATGGTGAAGATACGCCCGCCCGCCACGACCGGCGCCGCGGCGATGCGGTTGCGGCGGCTTTCGCCCTGGCCGATGGGCACGGCCCAGGCCAGTTGCGGTGCGGCCGACAGGGCGGCATGGGGCGCGGCATGGCGGGCATTGCCGCCGCGCTGGCCCCAGTCGGCATTGCGCTGCTGCCCGGGCAGGCTGATCGGCTTCGAGGTCGCGGCGGGCACCGCGGCCCTGGCCTTGGCCGCATCTGCGGCGTCAAGCGGTGCATCGATGGGAAGGCGTTCGCCTTGCAGGATAACCTCGCGCTCGCCGCAGGCGGCAAGCAGCGCCAGGGTTGCAAAGGCTCCGCTCAGCCCGACGATCCGACGATAGAAAGAAGCCACGCTTCCCCCCTTCCCTGCCCTGCCCAACCAATCCCGCCCGCGGGCCTCAGCCCTCCGAAGGCATCTGCTCCGTGCCGCCGGTGGCGGCCTCTGCCGGCGTGCCCCCCAGCGCCGTGACCACCTGACCCGCCCGCGCACGCAGCGCCGCCGAGGCATCGGAGGCCTGGATCACCGCATTCAGTGCCGCGATGGCGTCGTCCGTCTTGCCTTCCTCGATCAGCAGATAGGCAAGCTGTTCGGCCGCGAGCGCGCGATAGGGCCGGCCGGCCACGGCGACCGCCTCCAGCGCGGTGCGGCGTTCCGCCACGGGCTGATCGGCCCCGGCAACCGTCGCCCGGCGCAGCACGGCCAGATCGCGCCATTCCGGCGTGGCGGCCGGATCGGCGATCAGCCGGTCCAGCGCCGCCAGCGTAGCGGCCTTGTCCTCGGCCGGGTCGGATGCCGAGATCAGATCCAGCACCTGACCCTGCCGCCCGTCGGCCGGAACGGCGGCAAGGGCCGCGCGGCGGTCTTCCGGGCTGCCGGTATCCAGCGCGTCGAGCAGCGCATCCCCGAAAGCCTCGGCCCGGCTGCGGTCGCGCGACGACTGCCATTCGACATAGGCGGTTCCGCCGACGACGCCCAGGATCACCACCAGGCCGATCCAGCCGTATTTGCGGTACATGCGGAACAGCCGGTCACGGCGGACCTCTTCCGTCACCTCGTCGATGAAACTCTCGGAATTGCTCACGCCTCGGGTCTTCCTGCGGTTTGCCCATCTGATCCTGCCGTCTTACAGGGATCCGGGGCGGGTTGCCAAGCCCCCGGGCAAGCCCTCCGCCGCGGGCGGCGTCACTGAATCCCCAAGGCCTTGCGGTAATTCGCCATCCAGTCGCGATAGACCGGATCGGGCAGCCGTCCGGCGGCCTCCAATCCCTCCAGAAGGGCCAGCGACTCCCGCATGTAGGCGGTGTTGTCGCCGGAATAGGCGGTCATGCGATCCAGCGCCGTGACAAGGTCGATCACCGCCCAGAGGTTATCGGGATCGCGCTGCAACAGGTTGCGCGCCAGGTCGAGCCCCTGCTGGTCGAGCGGCCGGGCCAGATCATAGGCGGCCATCTGGTAATGCGTGTCTGCAAGGCCCTGCAGGCAATAGTAGAGGTCGCGCGCCGCCTGCAGCGAATCCGGCTGCTGCGACACCAGCCACTGGCGCATGCGCAGCGCCGTCTCCAGGCCGGCCCTGGCGCCAACATGGTCCTCGATCGCGTTCTGCGCGCTGCCCATCCGTTCCAGCGCCAGCGCGTAATCGGCGGCCGACAGCCGGTCGTCGGGATCGGCTGCGACCATCTGATAGGCGATCTCGGCCATGGCGCGGAAAGCCACGACCGCGCCCGCCGGATCCTCCGCCCCGCGCCGGGCCTCTCCCAGCCGGAAGGCCAGGTTCAGCCGGTCGACCCGCGAGGAATAGCTGTCGTCCATCGCGCGAAGCCGCTCGCTTTCAGCGAGGCCCGGATCGGCCGCGGCCACGGCGCCGGCCAGATCGCCGGTCCGGGTCAGCAGATTGGCCAGCTGGTGGCGGGTGATGATCAGTTCGCGCAGGTAGTTTGCCGCCTGCGGATCCTCTGCCGACAGGGCCGCCCGCAGGTCGAGCGCCTCGCGCAGCGCGGCAATCGCCTCGTCCAGCCGTTCGCGCCGGGTCAGATGGTCCGACATCTGCATCAGCGAAAACGCCAGATCCTGACGGTAGAGCGGCAGGCTGCGGTTCGCGGCCACCATCTTGCGCCGGACCTCCAGGCTGCGGCGGGTGAATTCGAGCGCCGTCTCCGCATCGCCCAGATTGTCCCAGGCCATGGCAAGGCGTTCATAGGTATAGGCGAGATCGCGCTGCGCCTCGGTCTGCGAGGGATCGATGGCGAGGATGGCCTCGCGCAGCACCCGCGACTTTTCAAAATAGTCGATGGCGCCGGCGTGATCGCCCTCGCCACCATGCAGCCCGCCGATCCGGTCATAGGTCACGGACAGGTCGCGCGCCCAGATGGTATTGCCCGGATCGCGCGCCACCAGCGCCTCGCGCATCGTCATCACCTGCTGCTGCGTCATCAGCGCCGATCCGGGATCGCCCAGCGCCTCGTAGACGATGCCGATGCGTTCGAGCGTCACCGAACTCGACCGCTGGTTCAGCATGTTGTCGGGATCGCGGGCCAGAAGACCGTCGCGGATCTTCAGCGCCTCGCCAAAGATCGCCAGCGCGGAATCGCTGTCGCCCTCGGCCTCCATCATCGCGGCCAGCCGTTCCAGCCCGACGGCAAGGTTGTTTTGCAGTTCGATGTCGTCGGGAAACTCGTTCGCAAGCTGCTGCGTCATCGCAAGCGAGATGTCGAAGGCGTCGCGCGCCTTGTCATGCTCGCCCAGCGCGAACCAGACGTCGCCCAGCCGCTCCTGGGTATAGGAGACATCCTTCTGATAGAGGACGAGCGTCGGGTCGGTTTCCAGCAACTGCTGCGCGATGTCCAGCGCGGCGGTATGGGCGTCGAGCGCCTGGCCGTAATTCGCCTGGCTATAGGCGATCTGGCCCAGCATGTTCTGCAAGACCTCGCGGTTGCGCATCAGCCCGGGATCGTCGGGCAACTGGTCGGTGGCCCACTGGCTGAATTCAAAGGCATGTTCAAAGGCCTGCGCCGCCTCGTTCAGATAGCCCTGGGTCATCAGCGTCGACCCCTGGTCCTTCAGCGCCCAGACCACCTCGCTCGTCCAGCCGATATCGCTGGGTTCGGCCCGGGCGAGTTTCTCGGCAAATTCGGCGCGGGTCGTATGGATGCCAAGGGCGCCATAGGTGTCGCCCGCAACCTGATAGAGCCAGCCCAGATCCTGCAAGGCGATCAGATAGGCAACCTTGGTTTCGCGGTCGGGCAGTTCGGCCTCGACCTCGGCATAAAGCTCGGTCGCGCGGTTGAGGTCGTCGATGGCCAGGGCATAGCGCAGATCGGCCCGGGCCGCGTTCGCATTCAGCACATGGGTCGAGGCCTCGGACAGCGTGCGGCTGAGATAGTTGGTCTTCAGCGCCTTGCGCGCGGTGCTGTCGATGCCGGCCGCCTCGGTCAGCAGGGCGCGGGCGGCATCGAAGGACCCGAGCGAAAGCTGCTCTTCCGCCTCGCTCCGCAAGTCGGCGACGCGCGGGTCGTCGGAGGCGTATTTCGCCAGTTCGGACTGGAAGGCCGCGAAGGCCTGCGCCGCCTCCTCCAGCTTCTGCCGCCGCTCCTCGAGCGCGACCTTGCCAAGATTGCCAGAGATCAGCGCGGCATAAAGCGGCGCAAGCGGCATGTTGTTGGCCTGCGCCACGCTTTCCACCTCGGCCCGCAACTCGGGCGTCAGATCCGCCATGGCCATCAGCAACTGGTCGCGCTCGGGCAGCTCGCCCGCCTCGGTCATGAAGACCAGCGCCGGCAGGCCGCTTTCGATATAGGGCAGCTGGTGGCCGCGCGAACGGTCGTAGACATCCTGCTGGACCAGCGTCAGCGCCGATTTCAACTCTGCCCCCTTGGTGGCGAAATGGCGCAGCAGCGCCGAGGTGAAGGGCGAGTTCTTGCCGTCGCCGTCCGAGGCCGTCTCGCCCGGCGCGGCGGCAAAGGCGAAGACCACGCCATCGGCCCGGCCGATCCGGCCAAGGCCGGGCACCGGCTTCGGGGCCTCGGGCGGGTTGTCGGCCAGCGGCTTGGCGCTGCGGTCGTCGGCCGACCCGCCGCCGCCTGCGAAAGGATCGTCGCGGCAGGAGTCCAGAATCATGATTGACACCTACGTAACCTCGTTCAGCGTATCCTACACCACCGACAACGCCAACGAACTGTCCTCGA